>CAZCDY010000096.1:7214-14376 GCA_964497145.1 uncultured Gammaproteobacteria bacterium | reverse complement strand
GACAAGTCGGCCAATGACGACATGACGCTGACTTTCCATGACTCGTGCAACGTGGCACGTGCCTCGCGTATGGGGCCGGAGCCCGGCGGGCAGTTCACGATACCGCGAAACGTGATCAAGGCGGTGTGCAACAACTTCGTCGACATGGCGCCGGACACCATTCACGAAAAGACCTTCTGCTGCGGCGGTGGCGGCGGTCTGCTTACAGATGACCTGATGGAACTCAGGGTCAAGGGCGCCAAGCCGCGTATGGAGGCACTCAAGAACGTGATCGAGGATCACGGCGTCACCAATATGGCGGCGATCTGCGCCATCTGTAAGTCGCAGTTCACCAAGGTGCTGCCTTACTACGGCATGGACATGGACATGATCGTCAGTGTCCACCAATTAGTTTCGAATGCGATCGTTCTCACGGGACAGACCGGTGAGGATGATGAAGATGAATCTGCAGACGACGCAGCCTGACGGCTGTGTCTTTGCAAGCAAAATAAAACCGGTCCTGCGGGATCAACTGGGCATAAAGGTAAGGAGAGTTTTAGATGGCAACTCCTAGCGATGAAATGAATGGCAAACTCACATGGCGCCGCTTCGAAGAAGGCGAAAACACGTGGGATTCTTTTACCGATCAGATTTTCCGAGAGGACACCTCGCACAAATGCCCCACCTACGTGCACAAGACGCCGCCGTGTCAGGGCAGCTGTCCTTCGGGGGAAGATATCCGTGGCTGGCTGGCGATCGTGCGTGGTCAGGAGAAACCTGCCGGCGAGATGAGTTGGCAGGAATATGCCTTCCGCCGTTCCACCGATGCCAATCCTTTCCCGTCGATGATGGGTCGCGTGTGCCCGGCACCGTGCCAGGACGGTTGTAACCGCAACGAGGTCGAGGACTTTGTCGGCATCAACTCGGTCGAGCAGTTCATCGGTGATACGGCGCTGGCGAATGGCTACGGTTTCGAGGCAGGTCCGGAAACGGGCAAGAAAGTCGCCGTCATCGGTGGCGGGCCGGCGGGAATGGCAGGTGCCTACCAGCTGCGCCGCAAAGGCCACAGCGTAACCGTGTTTGAGTCGCAGCCTGAACTGGGCGGCATGATGCGCTACGGCATCCCGAACTATCGTATCCCGCGCGACAAACTGGCTGGTGAGATCCAGCGCATCGTCGACATGGGTGTGGAAGTACGCACCGGTATCCGCGTCGGCAGCGATGTGACGGTAGAAGAGCTCGAGAAAGATTACGATGCCATCCTTTGGGCACTGGGCTGCTGGAGTGGTCGTGGTCTGTTCCTGGACGAGTGGGAAGGCACCCCCAACTGTGTCTCCGGCGTTGCCTTTCTCAAGGCGTTCAACGAGGACCGCATGAAAGTCACCGCGAAAAAAGTCGTGTGTGTCGGTGGTGGTGATACCTCGATTGACGTTGTCTCGGTTGCCCGCCGTCTGGGTCACATCGAACAGACCAACCCGACCGATCGTCCGGAGCTGGTCATCAGCGACGGCTTCGTCGCGCACGATGCGGCCGTGACCGCCGCCAGCCAGGGCTCCGAAGTCACCCTGACCTCGCTGTTCCCGAAGAGCAACATGACCGCGGCCGAACACGAGGTCCACGACGCGCTGCACGAGGGCGTCACCATCCTCGATGAGGTGATGCCTGTAGGTATTGAGAAGGATGCAGACGGTCGCGCAACCGGGCTGGTCATCGCGAAGTGCACACTCGATAACGGTCGCCCGACTCCTATCGAGGGAACAGAGCAGACCATCGAGGCCGACCTGATCGTCTCGGCGATCGGCCAGGGCGGTGATCTGACCGGTCTGGAGGAGTTGGACAATGGCCGTGGCCTGATCAATGCGGACGCCTTCTACCAGGTGCCGGATCGTGAAAAGCATTTCGCAGCGGGCGACATCATTCGTCCACATCTGCTCACGACCGCCATCGGTCAGGCCTCTATCGCATCCGACTCGATCGACGACTACTTGAACAAGAAGGACCACAAGAAGCGCCCGAAGGTCGATGTGCATCATTTCGACCTGGATCAAAAACTGGCCGAGGCCGGCCTGACGCCTGAGCGATTTGATGCGACCGACGTGAGCGAGATGCGTGGCACCTTCGAAGGCAACTGGGCGGTACACAATTACGAAGACCGGTCCTTTGCCGAAGTCATTCCTCACGACGAGTTGTTCCTGGGCCACTTTGACTTCACGCCGCGGATCAAGCGCAACGAAGAAGTGCCTTCGGCCGACGATGTGCTGGGTCATTTCCACGAGCGTTTGATCGGTCTTGATGAAGATCAGGCCAAGGGCGAAGCGGAGCGTTGCATGAGCTGTGGCATGTGCTTCGAGTGTGACAACTGCGTCATCTTCTGCCCGCAGGATGCTGTGTATCGCGTGAAGAAGACCGAGGCGACTACCGGCCGCTACGTGGCTACGGACTACGATCGTTGCATCGGTTGTCACATCTGCGCAGATGTCTGCCCGACCGGCTACATCAAGATGGGCATGGGCGAGTAAGAGAGCAGGGGCCGTGGTGGCAATGAAAGGTAACTTTGGCTTTAGTCTGCTGCTGGCATTGTGCTTCGGCATCTTGCCGGGATTGGGCGCGGTGCACGCGGGTGACGGTGTAAAGGGTTCGGCGAAAGCGGATAAACTCGATGCCTGTGTGGCGCCGACCGCATTCATGCGCCGCAGCCATTTCGAGCTGATCAAGCACCAGCGTGACGTTACGGTGCACGAGGGCATTCGCAAGACCGACCACAGCCTTGCCGGTTGTGTCGACTGCCATGCCCGCAAAGACGCAAAGGGCAGTCTTGTTTCGGTCAATTCGCCCGGTGAATTCTGCGCGGGCTGCCATGAGTTTACCGGCGCAACGCTCGATTGTTTCACCTGCCACGCAACCAAGCCCACGGGGAACTGATAATGAGTCAGCCAACCGATCAGTCGACTGATACGCGCCGCCGGGAGTTTCTGGCGGGGGCTGCGGCTGTTACTGCAACTGCCGTCGCGCCAGGCGTGTTTCTGCAATCCGTGGCCGAGGCCGCGCCGCGGGCCGCTGCTGTGACGGATGACGTCCGCTACGGCATGTTGATCGACACCACGAAATGTGCAGATGGCTGCAGCGACTGCGTCAGCGCCTGTGACAAAGAAAACGGGATGGACCTGCTGAGCAAGCCGGAAGGTGCCAGTGAGGAGCTGTGGGAGATGCAGCGGCCGCGCTGGATCCGCACAGTCAAGCTTAAGAATAACCTGACCGGTCGTGTCACCAGCCTGCCGCTGATGTGCCTGCATTGTGAGCACCCGCCCTGTGTGGACGTCTGCCCCACGGGGGCCTCGTTCCGGCGCGCGGACGGCATCGTGCTGGTCGACCGCCACACCTGCATCGGTTGCCGCTATTGCATGATGGCCTGTCCATACAATGCGCGATCATTCATTCACGAGAACGTAACGCACCAGCTCACTTCGGTCCCGCGCGGCAAGGGGTGCGTCGAGAGCTGCACGCTGTGTGTGCAGCGCCGTGATCATGGTGGTACGACCACGGCATGCCAGGATGCGTGTACGCAAGGGGCAATCGTATTCGGTGACCTCAAGGATCCGAACAGCGCGGTTTCGCAGGCGATGGCCAAGTACCCGACCGTAGAGATCCGCGCTGATCTCAAGTTGAATACCGGCGTCCGTTACACCGACGTCTGACCGTTTTCCGGAGAATTTGTCGGCAATGAAAAAGATTCACTACCGCGAATGGGGCATCGACAGTCCACGATATTGGGGACTGCTTGCGGTATTGGCTGCAATCGTCGCTGTCGGCGGGTTTGCCGTTCTGTACATGGAACATGAGGGTCACTGGGTGACCGGTATGTCCAACCAGATCGTGTGGGGTGTGCCGCATGTCTTCGCTATCTTTCTGATCGTCGCCGCCTCCGGTGCGCTGAACGTGGCGTCCATCGGTTCGGTTTTCGACCAGAAGATGTACAAGCCGCTGGCGCGCCTTTCGGGCCTGATGGCGGCTACCCTGCTGGTGGGGGGGCTGCTGGTGCTGGTGCTGGACCTGGGTCAGCCCAGCCGCCTGATCGTGGCGATGACCACGTACAACTTCAAATCGATATTTGCCTGGAATATCTATCTGTATGTCGGTTTCCTGGCGATCGTTGTCGTGTATCTGTTCACCATGATGGAGCGGAAGGCGAATGGATTCACCAAGGGTGCGGGTGTGGTGGCCTTCATATGGCGTCTGGCACTCACAACGGGTACCGGTTCCATCTTCGGCTTCCTGGTGGCACGTCAGGGCTACGATGCGGCCATCATGGCGCCGATGTTCGTCATCATGTCCTTTGCCTACGGCCTGGCGCTGTATCTGCTGGTATTGATGTTTACCTTCAATGCCGATGATCGGCCCCTGGGTGATGTGATACTGCGCCGCCTGAAAAACCTGCTTGGTGTGTTTGTGGCTGCGGTGTTCTATTTCACTGTGGTTTACCATCTCACCAATCTCTACGGCACCGAGAACCACGAATTCGAACTGTTCATGCTGCGTGATGGTGGGATCTATACCGCGATCTTCTGGATCGGCTGGGTCTTGCTCGGCATGCTGGTGCCCATGGGTATCCTGTTCCATCCGGCGCTTGGTATGCAGCGCGGTGCCATCACCATTGCAGCCCTGCTGGTGGTGCTGGGTGGTCTCTCCGCGATGTACGTTATCGTGATCGGTGGCCAGGCTTTCCCGCTTAGCATCTTCCCGGCGCACACGATTATCGAATCGGGCAACTTTGATGGCGTGAACGGGATGGCGCGCAGCTACTCGCCGTCGTTGCCGGAGATCCTGCTTGGCCTGGGCGGTCTGGCGGTGGCCCTGCTGGCCACTTTCGTCGCGGTTCGTATGATGCAGTTCCTGCCAACTTCGCTGGCGGACGAGGTAACCGATCCTCATCATGCGGATTGATCGCTGATCTTCGTATCTGATTGAATGAGGGGCGGTGATTTCACCGCCCCTTTTTTGATAGGGAAGCAGAGTTCACTGAGTAGCGCCTTGGGCGCAGAGAACCTTGACTGAAAGCCTCTGCGAGTCTGTGCTACTCCGTACTCGGCGTCCTTTTGATGTTGCCACCTGGAATAAAAAGCCGGTCAATGGGTCATCTGTACATCTCTGCTGCACACAAGTCCTCGGGCAAGACCACGCTCAGTATTGGCCTGTGTGCGGCATTGCGTGATACGGGTGCCGTGGTGCAGCCGTTCAAGAAGGGGCCCGACTATATCGATCCCTTGTGGCTGGGGCAGGCTGCCGGGCGTGCCTGCTATAACCTCGATTTCTATACCATGGCCCGTGACGAGATCAGCGATCTGTTTGCGTCCAAGATGCAGGGCGCGGATACAGGCCTGATCGAAGGCAATAAAGGTCTGTATGACGGCCTGGCGCTCGACGGCAGCAACAGCAATGCAGCACTTGCCGCTCAGTTGCGCTCGCCCATCGTCCTGGTACTCGACAGCCAGGGCATGACACGCGGGGTCGCACCCTTGATCCTCGGCTACCAGGCATTCGATAAGGGAATCAATATCGTCGGTGTGATCCTGAACAAGGTCGGGGGCAGCCGGCACGAGGCAAAGCTGCGCGCGGTTATCGAACACTATACCGACGTGAAGGTGCTCGGTGCCGTGCAGCGGTGTGATGAACTGGTGATCAACGAGCGCCACCTGGGGTTGGTACCGAGCAATGAGCTGGGTGACAGCCGGGTACATGTTGAGCGTATGGCGGGGCTGATTCGTGAACAGGTCGACCTGGGCGCGGTGCAGGCTTTGGCGGCCGACGCGCCTGCACCTGCGCCTGCAGGCAGGGTTGCCGAGCCTGCTGCGGCTGTCGAGGCCCCTGGCCGGGTGCGAATCGGCGTTGCGAGCGACTCGGCGTTCGGTTTTTACTATGCGGGGGATCTTGACGCGCTGCGTGCCGCGGGTGCAGAACTCGTGCGTTTCAGTCCGCTACGCGACGAACAGCTGCCGGCCTGCGACGGTTTGTTTCTGGGAGGCGGCTTTCCTGAGACGCATATGGACGGACTGGAGCAGAATTCCGCCATGCGGGCTGCTGTGGCTGCCTTCATCGCGGGCGACGGGCCGGTATACGCAGAATGCGGAGGGTTGATGTACCTGTGCAACAGCCTGACCTGGGACGGAAAGACGCGTAAAATGGCCGGCGTGATTCCGGCAGAGGTTGTCATGCATCCCAAGCCGCAGGGGCGTGGCTATGTGCGTCTGCGCGAAACCGGTGCCCATCCCTGGCCCTTGTCGGCTGACGGGGGTGAACCGATTTCGGCGCACGAGTTTCATTACTCGGCATTGGCCGAGATGCCGGATGGCCTGGAATTCGCGTACCGGGTCGAACGCGGTTACGGCCTGGATGGCGCCAATGACGGCATCGTTTACCGGAATCTGCTGGCGAGCTACGCCCATTTGCGTGACACCCGGTCTCACCCCTGGGCGGAACGTTTTGTGAAATTCGTGCGCGTCTGCCGTGAAACCGCCGCCTGAACCACGACACCGGGGCAGGCGAACAGGAGAGGAATTGAAAATGTTCAAGGTAACCCCGCAAGCAGCGGAGCAGGTGAAGGCCGCCGCCGAACAAGGTGGTACGGCTGGAATGGCGTTGCGTCTGGCTGCCCAGCAACGGCCCGACGGCAGTATCGACTATCGCATGGGTTTCGACGAGGGTACTGAAGACGACATCCGCTTCACATCGGAAGGCGTGCAGATCGTGATCGCGCCTGAGTATGTCCCATTGCTGGATGCGGCCACCCTGGACTTCGTTGAAATGGAAGTTGGCGAGCGGCAGTTCATCTTCCTCAATCCTGAGGACCCGACCTACGTAGCCCCTTCGGGCAACTAGGGGATTCGGGCCCCGGTCGTCGGGGCTGAAGTGCTAGTAATGGAACTGTCTCCCCAGGACTCTCTGCGACTCAATGTGTTGCTCGCCAACCGGCCGCAGGCGATTCGAATCAATGAATCAAGCATGACCGTCTTCGGCCTTTCGGCCAAAGGCGAGGCACAGATCGAGCTCAACCCGACCGGGCGTCAGGAACAATACCTGAAATGCGTCAAGGAACTCCTGTCCGGACACGTGATGGGGTCGCCGGGAGGCTACCCGGTCTATCTGCAGCGCTGGACGCGCATGGGCCAGATGCGCGATGAGAGCCTTG
>CAZCDY010000096.1:406-7170 GCA_964497145.1 uncultured Gammaproteobacteria bacterium | reverse complement strand
CACATGCTGGAAAAACGCGCTGTGGTCGAAGGCCGGATGGGGCCGATGCTCGCCGCCTACCTGGTAGAGCACCTTCCGTTCGAAGTCGAACCTGAGCAGCAGATCGAGACTGTGCGTCTGGTTCTGCAGCCGGGCCTGCTTGATCAGGGGCTGGTCGATGGGCTGTGGCGTAAAGCGCAGCGCAAGCCGGCCTATTACGTGGGATTCCTCGGGGCGCGGGCGGACGATCTGCCGCAGAGTGCCGCGCCGCATGCCGTACTCGAGACCCTGCACGCGCCTTTGGCTGACCTGACTGCCGGAGGAAACGCCCTGGCCGGATTGCTCCTGAGAGTACTGTCGGCACCGGGGCAGGCTTTTGTCGAGACGGTTTTCAAGGTCTTCGAGAAACCCAACAATCAGGATGTGGTCAACCTGACCCTGGACTATATGGCAGCCTATTTCTCTGCGGCGCGTCCGGAGGGCCCGATCGACGCAACCCTCGAAGAACTGCAATCCGAGGCATCGGCATGGGTCAGGGCGGCGGCGGAGGTACCTGCACTGGCGGCACTGGGTATCGACCAAGCGCAATTGCAGGCCGTGCGCGTATTGTCCGGATTGAGCTACGGAATTGTGCGGCCGGTGTTCAGGGACAGTACCGCGATCGGCAGCCTTATGCGGCGCAAGCTTGAGCCGGTATTGACCCCTACACTCGCGGAACTCTGCCGGCTACGCGCCCGAAAGTGCTGAGTAAATTAATAATAAAGCCAGAAATAACTGAGCCTTTTACTCCGACATTAAGCCGCTATACTTCCAAAGAGATATCCCATTTGGGGGGTATCCGTTTGGAGGAAAAATGGATCGCCTTTTGAGCCTTTCACAGGCAGCGCGCATGGTCGGCGTGCCACGCCGCCTGCTACAGCAGCATATCCAGGAGGGGCGAATTGATGCCTTCGAGGGACATGTACGCATGTCGGAGCTGCACAAGGCCTATCCCGAGGCCGATTCAGACCGTTCGGGCATGCTCGAAAAGGTCAATCGCATACGTGAGGCGGCTTTGTTCAAGTCCACCCGCGACGGTCGCCGTGACCCCGAACACCTGGCAACCGAGCTGCAACGCACCCGGGTAGAGATGGGACGCCTGCAGGAAGAACTCGAGGGTTACCAACAACTGGCTGCGGAGACCGAGCGGCGCCTGCTGGACCTGCAGGAACGCTGCGACGAGCGCCAGGCGATGATGCTGGGCACCCTGGTCGGCTGGTTCATGAACCAGCTCAAACTGCGCGGCGCGAAATAACCTATCTGACTTTCCTTTTCGCACGGAACGGGGCTGGGCGGCGTGCTCCGCTCGCGGTAAAGTCATGGCGGTATGACGTACAGGATTACCGTCAGGCCCTCCGGCCACACCTTCGACGCTGAACCCAGCGAGACCCTGCTTCAGGCGGGCCTGCGCGCCGGCCTCAATTTCGATCACAGCTGCGCCAACGGCAGCTGCGGCGACTGCCGTGCACGCCTGCTCTCCGGTTCGGTTGTGCCATTGAGCCACGGCGACTATCGCTTCAGCGAGGTGGAGAAACAGCAGGACTGGTTCCTGCTGTGCAACTGCCGCGCTGCGGGCGATATTGAGCTGGAGACGCATGAATCCGGTTCGGCTGCCGAGATGCCCGAGCAGCACATTAGTGCCAGGGTAAGCAAGCTGGAGCGTCTGCAGGAAGATGTGGTCCAGCTGAGCGTGCGCGCGCCGCGCAGCAACGGTCTGCGTTTTCTCGCAGGTCAGGGCTTGACCCTGGCTTTTGACGGCATGCGCCCCAAGACTCTGCCGATCGCCAGCTGCCCCTGCGATAGCATGCAACTGCGTTTTCACATCCGTCGACGCGACGGCGACAGCTTCAGTGACTTCGTGTTCAACCGTTTGCGCAAGGGCAGCGACGTGGTGCTGCAGGGACCCTGCGGCGATTTTACGCTGGATGAGGAGTCGACCCGTCCACTGGTGTTCATCGCTTGGGAATCCGGCTTTGCGCCGGTGAGCAGCCTGATCGATCACGCGATCCAGAAGGATGAAAATCGCTCGATAGACCTGTACTGGCTTTCAGCGATCCCGCGCGGCCATTATCTGTCCAACTACTGTCGTGCGTGGCGCGATGTTCTGGATGACTTCCGCTACCACTCGGTCGATCTCGAACCTGTCGGCGAGGAACGGCTGGATGACGTAATCCAGCGTATCGTACGCGTGCATGGTGTGCTGGTAAGCAGCGACTTTTATCTGGCCCTGCCGGAGGCGTTACTGGAATCGGCGCAGGAGTTCCTGAAGGAATCTGACGTGCCGGACAC
This sequence comes from uncultured Gammaproteobacteria bacterium, assembly GCA_964497145.1. Taxonomy (GTDB): domain Bacteria; phylum Pseudomonadota; class Gammaproteobacteria; order Chromatiales; family Chromatiaceae; genus Thiosocius. The sequence continues at coordinate 4,863 of CAZCDY010000096.1, read as the reverse complement.
ACAGATACACTTTGGCCTGTTGAAGCACGCCTGATTCACCGCGCATGGCCGATGTTCTCAGCCGACGACGTCGAGGTCACGACGGCGAAATGCCACCCCCCGCTGTTTTGCCAGGTCCTCGCAGGCGGCGATATCGACGCCATCCAGCCCATCGATGGCGGTCGCCGTCACCTCGTCGATATAGCTCGGGGCGGCGGCAAGAAACTCCAGCATCGCGGCATAAGAGCCGGGCAGGGCAGGGAGGCAATGGCGCCGGTAAACGGATTCGTCCTGCGCGTTCATTGAGATGGAAAGCGCATCTACACAATCCGCCAGCTCCGGCAGGACATTGCGCTTGTGCACCAGGTTGGCCAGGCCATCGGTATTGACCCGGACCCGGCCACCACCCGACTTTATGTGCCGCGCGGTCTTCGACAGCACCTTCAGCCGCAGCGTCGGTTCTCCGAAGCCGCAGAACACCACCTCGGCGTAATCGGCCGGGTTGCCGATGGCCTGTATGATCTCGTCCTGCTCCGGTCGGTGGTCCAGGCTTAGGTCATAGTCGTGTACACGATAGGAACCGTTGTGCTTGGGACAGAAGGCGCATTCGAGGGTGCAGCGGTCGGTGATGTTCAGATAGAGGCGGTCACCGATGGTGTAGCTAATGGTCTGTGCGGCCATGGAAAGGTATTCGGCACGTGTTGTCGAAGAGGCAACATAACGCCTGCCGGCGGCGCGAGGCTTGATCATGGTCAAGGTAAGCGAACCTCCTATCCCCCAATTTCCATCATCATGATCAGCGATTTGCCCGGCAAACGCGAAGGAGTTGCGCGACATCTATGCATTTCTCTCGAGGCTGGATGACTGGATTCTGTTGCCCGATGCTATGGCTGCTCGCCGCGGTAGCGCCGCCGGCCTTCGCTGACGCCCGGTTGGCCGCGGGTGATTGTGAGCACCCTGCGGCGCAGTTTGATCTGCGCCATTGCAAGCTGTCGGGAAGGAAACTGGTGGGCGCCGATTTGCACGGCGTTGATCTAAGGGGAGTGAATCTGTCGAATGCGGATCTGTCGGGTGCCAATCTGGTCGGAGCGGATCTGCGCGATACCGATCTGCGTTGGGCCAAGATGGTGGGCACACAACTTGTCGGCGCCGACCTGAGCGGTGCGGATATGTTTCATGTTGTCGCCAACGAGGCTGATCTCAGTGAGGCCAGGTTTTTCAAGACCAATCTTTTCGGTGCCTTGCTCAACCAGGTGGTCGCCCGCGATACGGAATTCACCCAGGCCTATATGAAGGACGTGGAGATTGAGGAAGCGGACCTGTCTGGCGCCGCCCTGCGAAGGGTGAACCTGATGCGCATGGTCGCATTGGGCGCGAAGTTCCACGCAACTGACCTTTCTTTCAGCCAGATGACCGGAGCGGCGGCGGAAGATGCCGATTTCACCGGCGCCGCTCTGGTACACAGTCGCCTTAATGGTGCCGATCTACAGAATGCTGTTTTCACCGGGGCAGATCTCCAGTCCGCGGATTTCACCAATGCACGCATCGACGGTGCGCGTTTTGATGATGCTATCAACATCCCGCCTTCGCTCAGGGGCCGGGTGAATGATTGATCCCGAATTGCCGGCTAACGCAGCTTTTCACTCAATTCGTGAGCCAGCGTCTCCGCGTCGATGCCATAGGCGAATTTGGAGATAAACTGACCGTCGGGGCCCATGAGAAAAAAGCTGGCAGAATGATCCATGCTGTAACGCTCGGGATCGGATGAGGCACTTTCCACGCGTTCGAACTTCGCCCCGAACTGGTCTGCGACCCGCTTGATCATAGCGGTTGAGCCGGTGAGGCCAACCAGCCTCGGGTTGAAATAGCCTACGTAAGTGCGCATGACCTCCACCGTATCCCGGTCAGGGTCGACGGTTATGAAGTAGGGTTGAATCCTCTGCGCCTCTTTTCCCATCCGCCCTAGCGCCGAAGCCAGTGTCTGCAGGCCGGTCGGACAGATGTCGGGGCAGAAGGTGTAACCGAAGTACATCACCGAGTACTGGCCGAGAAGGTCCTGTTCGGTCACGGTCCGCCCCAGATGGTCAGTCAGGATAAAGCGCCCTCCCACCCCGTCGACCGGCGGTGAGCCTTCGGCGACTGCGTACTGGCGTGCTGCCAGTGCGTCGTCCATGTCGGCATTTAGGCAGCGCTTTATGGTGTCGGTGTTGTATTGCATCAGACGCAGGTAGAGCGCGGGTCCGGCCTCGAACTGTGTTCCAAGCGAATCAAGTTCACCGACATTGACCGTCTGGCCTTGGATCAGCAGTGACAGGTTCTCCGCCGGCATGCCTTTCTCTGTGAGCAGGCAGATTGCCTCACCGTTGACCAGCATTCCACGTATCTTGAGCAGATTGGCGGTGTCGCCTTTTTCGCGTGGCGAAACATCGACAGCACCCAGTGTGGTTAATGCATAGGCTTGCTCAAAATACTGCAGGGTATCGAAATACTGAACCCCAAGGCCGGCTTTGAGACCACGGTATCCGTACTCGTATTCACGATCGATCTTTTTCAATGGCTTGAACATCTCGCGCCGATTACGCGTATAGATGTGAGCGCGCGCAGGGTCTGCTTCGATCAGTGCCAGGGTCAGCTCATCAAGCAGGATCATCGCGTTGCGATCATCCAGCCAAAAGAAGGGGTCGCGAGTGCCATCGTATTTGCGCGATGGAAGAATTTTCAGTGACCCATTGGACAGCAACTCCATCACTTTGGTCTTCGAATCGAGTTTCTGAATGGCTGGCTGCAACGATGCTTCCAACTCCGGCCCGACCCAGATCACAAGGTCTGCCGCCGCCAGTGCAGCTTCATGTTGCGCATTCGGCCTGAAGTTGTACGGTGTGTCGCTGCCGTCGATAAGCAGTACAGGTTCAATACTGTCTTTCATCAGACCTGCGAGGATCGAATGCACCGGCTTGATGCTGACGACTACCTTAAAGTTGCCCGCATGACTGGCGAAACTGCCAATAAGCAGCGCGAATGCGGCAAGGTAAAGCGACCACTGTGATCGGTTCACTTGGCGTACGCCGATTCTAGGCGAACGACGGCCTTGTCCACTTCGCTGACAAAGGCCGCACGACCCGGGCATACACGGTCTTGTTGCATGAACGACATGAACGAATTATTGGTGGTGTGTTCAAAAAGCAAACCGAGCTCCCTACGCTTGGGTAAATTGGCGATCAACACGATCTTTATACGCTCTGTCTGGTCGTAGTAGCGGCACTGCAAGGCAACACCGTTTAAGCCGCCGAGTCGGCTAATAGAGGCATGTTGTGCCTCGGTGTTCGCGAGGAGCGGGGGTGCCAACGTCATTGTCAGGCACGCAACGCTTGCTGAAAAACTGAATTTCATATTCTTCCTGCTTGGCGAAGGGGCTCGTCATGCCGCCGCCGGTGAATAGGATTCAAGCGCGTTAACTGATTTCTTTAACGGTCGGGATTGCTGCCCACATGTTGAAAGCTACACCGAATCGCCAGAATGTGGCTTGCCCGGCTTTGCGCGCGAAGCGGTCGCGCCGTCCAGCTCTGAGGTCATTGACCGCGGCATTCTCCAGACTTGCCCCGTTAAAGTCAGCGCATTCAAGTGCGCCATAGCTTGCCATCGACCAAGCTCGCTTGGTGCACTCGGCCCCCTTCGATTAAAGGCAATTTCGGCGCGGTTTACGTTGACCAATGTCAAGAACGAATCCACCGTCTTTCTTGGGCTAGAATCAGCTACTTGGATACTAGAATGATGGCTAATTCTCGCCGTGTTGAACGCATTTCAGGCAGCTAAATGATAACTTTAATAAAGCTTCGCAAGCTACTGTATATATTATTGATAGTTTACCCATCCTGGGTGATTTCCTACGAGTATGACCCGGACATCGGTGAAGAGATCAATGATGTGTGCGCCGGCTGTCATGGGGAGTTTGGGGAAGGCGGAAAAGAGGGAGAGTACCCCCGTATCGCAGGCATGCCTTCGGCATTCATTGCGAAACAACTCCATCTGTTCAGGGATCGCAAGCGTCCGAATATGGCGATGGTAGAGTTTGTCGACGAGCGGCAGATGCCAGACGATGAGATTCAGCACGTTTCCATTTTTCTATCGCGCATCGAACTCAAGACCAAGTTACCTCCGGTTGATGAAACGGCGGAGGGCTTCAACGCTTACGAGCGGCTGTTGGAGTCGAGTGCGATCATGCAGATTCCGCGGGCCGAGGGTGATATCCAGAAAGGTGAGAAACTCTACAAAAAAGAGTGTGGGAGTTGCCACGGTTCCGATGGTTTCGGCGATCAGAAGAAGGAAGTTCCGATGCTCGCTGGGCAGTACACCAATTACCTTTGGCGTCAGGTCGAAAAATTGCGCAACCGCGTACGTATACATGATGAGGATGATCCCGAAGACGAGTTGTTGGACGCTTTCTCGGACGAGGAACTGCGAGACATATTCGCTTATCT
>CAZCDY010000096.1:0-383 GCA_964497145.1 uncultured Gammaproteobacteria bacterium | reverse complement strand
GCGGCCGGCGTTTTGCTGGTGATAAAGCGGAAAGGTGCGGACGCCTGCATGTCGTCGCTGACCAGGGTCACCGCGGCTTCCCACTCCATGACATCGCGGATGCAGACCGATAAAGAGCCCGTTGCCGTGAAGTGGCCTTGCGCATTCGGCTGTAAGGCAATGCGGTTGAAACCCATATTCATGTCCACACCATTGAGCTCGACATCAACCGCTTGTGCTGTGAATCCAATGGTGTCGACCCGCAACGACAAGGGCAACAAAGGCGGAATGGATCTGGGCTCGATGGAGAACTTGATTGCACGCCCATTACCGAGCATGGTCGTACAGGGGCCGGCCCGAAGGTCACATTCAGGGTCCGCCAGCGCGACAATCTTCAGCCTGGG
>CAZCDY010000095.1:3856-14566 GCA_964497145.1 uncultured Gammaproteobacteria bacterium | reverse complement strand
TGGCTCCCGCAGACAGGGTGTAACGGGGATGAAATCTCGGACGCGTGAAAATGGGCCCCGCCGAAGCGGGCCCCAGTTCATTACATACCGGCAGATGTGCCAAAGATGCCTTTGAAGATGAAGAAGAAGATGGCGGCCAGAATGCCGCCGGCCGGCAGGGTGACCACCCAGGAGACCACGATGTTGCCGATCACCCGGAGGTCAAGGGCACCGAGACCGCGGGCCAGGCCCACACCCATGACCGCACCTACCGCGATATGGGTGGTGGATACCGGCAGACCGGTCTTGGAGGCCAGCACCACGGTGGTGGCGGCCGCCAGGGTCGCGCAATAGCCGCGGGTCGGGGTCAGCTCCGTGATCTTGGTGCCGATGGTCTGCATGACCTTCCAGCCCATGGTGGCCAGACCGACGACGATACCGACACCGCCGAGTACCAGGATCCAGATCGGCAGGGCCGCTTTCTGACCCACCTCCCCGCCACTCTCGACGATGGCGACGACCGCGGCCAGAGGACCGATACCGTTTGCCACATCGTTCGAACCGTGGGCGAAGGCCATGGCGCAGGCGGTGAAGATCATCATCGGGACGAAGGCCTTCTCCACGCTGGCGTAATGGAACTCACGATCCGCGCCCTCATCCACCTTGACCTTGTTGATCATTATACGGCCGACCACTGCGCAGACAATGCCGAAGACAACGGCCGCGATGATGCTCTCGGTCATGGTGAATTCGAGCTTGAGGTGTTTCAGACCCTTGAACATGGTGACCAGGCTGACGATGAAGCCCACCAGGAAGACGTAGAAGGGGCCCCATTTCTTGGCCTGGGCGAACGGGTTGTCGGCGTTCAGGATCAGCTTGCGTATACTCAACATCAGCAGCAGCGCGATAGTCCCACCGAGCAGTGGCGAGACCAGCCAGCTGGCGACGATCTGGCCGATCTTGCCCCAGTTCACCGCGTCCATGCCGATGCCGGCCACGGCGAAACCGACGATGGCACCAATGATCGAGTGGGTGGTGGATACCGGCCAGCCGCGGGTCGAGGCGATCATGAGCCAGATAGCGGCCGCCAGCAGTGCGGCCAGCATGCCATATACAAGGAGCTCCGGCTGACCGGTTATCGACGCGGGATCGATTATCCCCTTGCGGATGGTCTTGGTGACCGTGCCGCCCGCGATAAAGGCACCGGCGAATTCAAAGATGGCGGCGATCAGGATCGCCTGTTTGACGGTGATGGCACCGGAACCTACGGAGGTGCCCATGGCATTGGCGACATCGTTGGCGCCAATACCCCAGGTCATATAAAGACCGAAGACGATGGCCATGATCAAGAAGATCGTGCCATTTGCGGCAATAATTTCCATAACGTTTTACCTATTTACCTGTTTCTTTTGTTCAAACACCGCCAGCTGTGGCCGGTGCGGATGATTTTCGGCAGTCTTGGAATACTGGCCGGCAACTCAGCGTGCGATCAGCAACCTGAGTCGGTCGCCAACTTTCTCCGCATAGTCGGCCAGGTCGCCGATCCACTGGATCAGCTGATACCAGAACATCACCGAAACAGCGGACATGCTGTCTTCCTGGGCAAACAGGCTGCGCGTCAGCGCCATTCCCATTTCGTCCGTTTCATCCTCTATCTGATTCAGGATCTCCATCATTTCCTCGACCCGGTTGGCCTCTCTGCCGCGGAAGCCCACTTCGACCAGCTCCTCGAGTTCTTCTATGATCTTGCCTGCCTGGTTGCAGGTATCGACACAGCGGGCGACCAGGGCGACCAAGTCATCACCCATGCCCCCGGGTACCTCCATCTTGCGCTCGACCAGCAGACCGGCGATGTCCTGCGCGGTGTCGGCGATCGAATCCTGCATGGCCAGGACCTCGAGGAGGTCGCGTCGGTCGACCGGCATCAGGATGCTTTTTGGAAGGTGGCCGCGCAGCTGGTTCTTGATCTCGTCCGCAGCGTGTTCTTTGGCGAAAATCAGCTCTTTCTGTGCCTCAACCTTGGCCTGATCACCGGCCACCAGGGCCTCGAACAGCGGTGGGACTTCAGAAACACAGTCGACAACGACACGCATGTGCTCCTGAATGGGTTTGAACGGTGACTTCCCAAACAGGGCAGCCATCGGGTTGGTCGATTTCATACTTGTCTCCTTCTCCACGAGGTAGCGTTATGCACGAGGGCCCCACTGGAGCGAATGCTTCAGGTGAGTGCATCGGTCATTTCTTTAAGGGATCTACGGTGATGCGGCCCTTCCAGCAAAGATGCACCCCATCCGGTGATTGAGCAATCGCAGATATCCCGCGCTGCAACATTTCTGACACCTTTCTTGCATTTAACTGACTTAAAGCAAACCTTTTCGGGCCGAGTGCACCGAGATGCTTTTGCTTTGGGCAGCGAGGGCCAAGCGGTGGGAATTTACCGGTATTTCGTTATAGGTTGGGCGCCCGTATATACAATGTGGGAACAGTCTGACTGTTCAATAGGTGGAAAAAAGGCGGTCCAGCTTCGTTCCCTGGCGCTCGAGTTCCGAGAGGATGTGGTCGTAGTCCAGTTTGTCCGCGGAGAAGCGCGAGCGGCCGTCCACCCGTAGTGAACGGTATGCGGCCTCATCCTGCTCCAGGTTCCGGCAGATGTTCTCGAGGCCTGTCATCGCCTTGCTCAGGTAAGCCGCGTACTCAAGGAGTGCCTGCTGCAGTTCACGGTCGGCGCCCGTGACCGGGGCATTCTCTTCCGGGGGGGCTTTGATCTCTGCCTCGACCGCGACCAGTTCCTCTCCCAGGCCTTTCAGCGACAGTGACAACCCGCCATAGCCAGGACCCTGCTTGCCACGTAATTTGTCGGCCAGCAGACGGAAAACGGAAATACCGAACAAGGCCCCGTGGATCTCGTCGTACCGATGGTGTATATCGGCGACCCTACACCCCTGATTAATCAGCTTGGACATCTGTCGACTGCCTGCTGGGTTCCTTGCGCTGGTGCAGCTGGAATCTGGTCTTCAGCCACATCCCGATCAGCAACATACCGAGGGTAATGGAGACAAGGATCAGGTTGAGTTTGTTCTCGATGAAGAAAACCACCCCGAGAACCGCCGCACTGACCCAGAACGCAATCACGGATGCCACCCACTGGGTCTTCAAAGTCTTGCGGGCCTTGGACCATTGAGACCATGGGTCTGAATCAACTTTGGCAGATGGGTTTGTCATTCCACATCCTGGGCAGTACTGGGTGTCCGGGGGCAGTTCGTGCCCACACTTGGCGCAGGTCGTCGCGAAGGCGGATAGCTTGTTCTGGTTTTTCATCGTTGATCCACAGGCAATGGCCACGTCGGGTTGCGGCTGACGCGACCGGGGCAATGTTGTACGGACATGCAATTCTAGCTTAACGGTGCAGCGTAGGTACCGGATGACATGATCATAATTCCAGACTTCCCACAACGAGCGATACGGCGGACGCTCAACGCATGACAATGTCCTGACCCGAACACTATTGATCATAGTATCTGTCTATAGTTCCAATACGTCGCCGGGACCCGGTACAGATGCCTCGAGATGCAGCTCGGATTCGAGTCTGTCACGAAACGCCTGTTTCGATTCGGGCTCGCCGTGGACCACATGCACCAGGGGTTTGCTGTTGAAATTACGCACCCAGCGGGTCAGGTCGTCCGCATCGGCGTGTGCGGACAGGCCGCCGACTGTGTGCACGCTCGCCTTTACCGGGTATTCCTTGCCATGGATCTTCACCGTCGGCTTGCCATCGACGAGTGCACGGCCCAGGGTGCCGTTGGCCTGGTAACCGACGATCATAATGTGCGCACCGCTGTGCGCGATATTGTTTTTCAAATGATGAACGATCCGTCCACCCGTCAGCATCCCGCTGGCGGAGATGATGATGGCCCCGCTCTTGATCTGATTGATGGCCATCGATTCCTGCGGCGATGGCGTCAGGCGCAGATTCTTCAGATACGGCATCTCGTGGATGTTTTCGCGCAGCTTGGTGGCCTCTTCGTCGTACAGGTGCGGGTAGTCCCAATAGACCTTGCTGGCGCGGATTGCCATCGGGCTGTCCAGAAACACGTGCCAGCGATCCAGTTCCCATTCGTCGTAGTGTTTGCCCAGGTAGTACAAAAGCTCCTGGGTGCGACCGATGGCGAAGGCGGGGATCAGCAGGTTGCCTTTCTGATGCGCCGCCTCGCTGATGATCTCCCCGATCTCGTCGATGGTGGCCTGCCGGTCACGGTGAAGTCGGTTGCCGTAGGTGCTCTCGACGATCACATGGTCGGCCTCTCCGATCACCGCCGGGTCATTGAGTATCGGCGTGTCGTACTGGCCCAGATCACCGCTGAAGACGACCTTGCGCTGCACGCCGTTTTCGCTCAGCCAGACCTCGACGCTGCACGAGCCCAGGATGTGCCCCGCATCCTGGTAACGGATCTGGATCCCCGGAAGAATCTCAGTCTTCTCGCGGTAACGCAGCCTGATCACATTGCCCAGCGCGTCGCGCGCGTCGTCCACCGTGTACAGGGGTTCAATCAGGGGCTTGTTCTTGCGCTGGCGCCACTTGTTCTCGTATTGGGCATCTTTTTCCTGCAGATACGCCGAGTCCTGCAGCAGGATGTCACACAGGTCCGCGGTGGCATTCTGCATATAGATGGGCCCCTGATAACCCTGCTTGACCAGCAGCGGGATACGACCCGAATGATCGATATGGCCGTGACTGAGGACGACCGCACTGATCTGCTCCGGTGCGAAGGGGAAGGGCTGGCGGTTTTTTTCACTCTCTTCACGGCGGCCCTGAATCAGGCCGCAGTCGAGCAGAATAGTCTCACCATTGGCCCGCAGGATATGACAGGAACCGGTCACCCCGCTGGTCGCGCCATAGAATTCGATTTGCATAAGGCCTGCCCTCGAAGGTGCGCCGGGCATGCGACTCGCGCCCGGCCGTTGATTGTGACGCCCGATCGACTTTTCGTTCCGATCAGGCCTGATCGACACCCGCTTCGACCATGTGCCGATAACTTTCCAGCCTTTCCGGTTTGATCCGTCCGGCCTCCACGGCGGCGCGAATGGCGCAGCCGGGCTCGGCCAGGTGGGCGCAATTGTGGAACCGGCATTGCCCGAGGAAAGGGGCGAAGTCACGAAATCCCTGCTCCAGTTCCTGCCGCGTCAGCTGGCCCAGACGAAAACTGCGCACCCCCGGTGAATCGATCAGCTCGCCGCCGCTCTCGAGCGGATAGAGGGTGGCGGCCGAGGTGGTATGCCGGCCGAGGCCGGTAGCATCGGACAGGCTGCCTTCGAGTACCTGCTCGCGCGGGAGCAGGGCGTTGATCAGGGATGATTTACCGACCCCGGACTGGCCGACGAGTATGCTGGTCTGGTCGCGCAGACGCTCCAGCAGGGGATCGAGTCCGTGTTCGGTCTTGGCGCTGATCTGGATGACCGGATAGCCGATGTCTTCGTAGTGAGCGAAGCCTTGGCGAAAGCGTGTGCGGCCTTCTTCGTCGAGCAGGTCGGCCTTGTTCAGGCAGATCAGTCCGCGGACCCCGATGCGTTCGGCAGCGACCAGGTATTGGTCAGACATATAGCCGGTCGGTTCGGGCCGGCAGGCCAGGACCACCACCAGCTGGGTAATGTTGGCGGCGATGGCCTTTTCCTGGCCGCCAAAGCCCGGTCGCGACAGCGCGGTTGCCCGCGGTTGCACGGCGACCACCACGCCTTCGTCATCGGCCGTGGGCTGCCACACAACATTGTCGCCACACACCACCTCGCCAAGGTTGGCGCGAAACATGGCGTGCACGCTGGTACCGTCTGCGGCAAGAATCAGCAGATTGCGGCCGTGCCGTACCATCACCCTGCCTGTTTGTTGCTTCGAGCCGGCGCCCGCGGCCAGTGATTCCTCGGCCTGCGAGGCGGCGCGCCGGCGACGTTTCTCATGGATCGCCGCGACCCGCGCCTTCTGCTGGTCACTGAGCCGTCGGCGCGCCATCGTCGGTCAGGCGTACATGACTTATTTGCTGAACTTGTAGTAACTGTCGTTCAGGTAGTCGACCAGGCCGGAAACGCCGTCGGCAGGGAGCTTCTCGCCGAATCGGGCATCGCAACCGGCGACCCGCGACGACAGCATCGGGTACGAGCGCATCTTGCGGTCTTCGCGGGTATACACGGAGGTGTCATGACAGCGCGTGCAATTTGACCCATGGTAGGTCTCGGCATCGAATCCGGCCGCCAACGCGCCGGCGCCGAGCATCAGTATCGCCGCCGCGGCGGAGAGTCGGGCAATCAAGTACATGTTATGCATTCCTGGTTGATTCACGCTGGGATCTTAGATGATAGATGCGCAATGCGCACGGGGGCCGGTGGGTGGCTGTGATAAAAGGCCGAGTACAAGGGGTCGGGCGTCAGGGTGCTGGCGTTGTCGCGATACATCTTGACCAGGCCGCTGATCAGGTGACGGGGGTCGGTCTGTTCGGCGGCGAAGTCGTCGGCCTCGAACTCGTGGCGGCGTGAAAAACGCGCCATCAGGGGGTTGACGAACACCGTGAACGCCGGCAACACGAACATGAACAGGGCCAGTGCCAGGGCCGGCGTCATCCGCTCGACGCCCAGGTCGCTGTAGAACCAGGCCTGTTGCGACAGCCAGCCCAGCAGTGCCAGGCCGAACAGCGACATCAGTGCCGAAACCGCCAGCATCTTGATCACGTGTCGACGTTTGAAGTGCCCCAGTTCGTGCGCCAGCACTGCCTCCACCTCGTCACCCTCGAGGCCATCGAGCAGGGTGTCGAAGAACACGATCCGCTTGTTGGCACCGAAGCCGGTGAAATAGGCATTGCCGTGTGCCGAACGGCGCGAGCCGTCCATGATGAACATGCCGTTGCTGCGGAAGCCGCAGCGCTGCAGCAGCGCCTCCAGGCGGGTGCGCAGCGCTGCGTCCTGCAGCGGCTTGAACTTGTTGAACAGCGGGGCGATCCAGATCGGGTAGGCCCAGGTCAGCAGCAGCGAGAAGCCCATCCAGACCAGCCAGGCCCATAACCACCAGTAGTCGCCGGCAGAAGACATCAGCCACAGGATCACCGCCAGCAGGGGCACGCCAAGGGTCAGGGTGACCGCGATCATCAGCAGCTTGTCCTTGATGAAGCCGAGCGGCGTGTTGCGGTTGAATCCGAACCTGGTCTCGATCAGGCCGCCGATCAGCACGGTGGCAAGGATCAGCGCCACACCACCCCAGAGCGGTGTCAGCCCGAATGTGGCGATGGTGGCGTCCAGCCAGTTCAGGCCACCGGCGACCGTCCAGCCGAGCAGGACCAGGGTGCCGAGGACCAGGTCCCAGCGTTCCAGGGCCAGTCTTGCAAGGCTGTAGCTGGCTGCCTTCTGATGTTGTTCAAGCGAGATGCTGTCGGCGAAGGCCGCAGGCACCGCCTCGGCGTGGCCCCGGATATGCGTCGCCTGGCGTGCGGCCAGCCACAGTTGCAGGGCGAGACCGGCGAATACGGTGATCAGGAATAGCGTGGTAAAGGTGCTCATGGCGCCGATTCTACGTCAGCAAGGTCTGCCTTTGGAGGTTCCGGCAGCGATAGGCGTGCCAGGTGGGCTGCGAGAGCTGGATCGGGGAGGGGTGGTGCAATTCGCTTTGCTCATTGCACCCTACGGGGCAAGAGGGTCTGCGGTCTGGGTAGGGCGTAATGAGCAAAGCGAATTGCGCCGTATCGGGATGGGCCGGGAGTTGCGGTGCGATACGGCCCACCTGTTTTCATCCTACCGGCCGGCCAATAACGTTAGAATCCCTACTTTGCCGGTCGTAACAAGAGGACATGGACCCATGGCGGTTTCGGAAAACAATCTGATCTGGATCGATCTGGAGATGACGGGCCTGGACCCGCAGAACGACCAGATCATCGAGATCGCCACCGTGGTCACGGATTCCGAACTCAATGAACTTGCCGAGGGGCCTGTCCTGGCTATCCACCAGCCGGATGCCGTGCTGGCCGGGATGGACGAGTGGAACACCAATCAGCACGGTGGCTCGGGCCTGACCGAGCGGGTGCGCAAGAGCCGTATCGATGCTGCGGTCGCCGAGCGCGATACCCTGGCCTTTCTCGAGCAATGGGTGAGCCAGGGCGCCTCGCCGATGTGCGGCAACTCGATCTGCCAGGACCGGCGTTTCATGGCGCGTCTGATGCCGACCCTCGAGGCGTTTTTTCACTACCGCAATCTCGACGTCTCTTCGCTGAAGGAGCTGGCGAAGCGCTGGGCACCCCAGGTGTACGAGGGGTTCGACAAGGACTCGTCGCACCTTGCGCTGGACGATATCCGCGATTCGATCGCCGAACTGCGCCACTACCGCGAGCACTTTCTGAAGCTCTGAACCGGCATGCGCGCCCTGATGAACCGGCCGCGCCTGCTGCTGGCCCTGTGTGCCCTGTTCTGGGCCGGCAATTTCGTCCTCGCCCGCGCCATGCACGAGGCGATCCCGCCCTTTGCGCTGGCCTTCTGGCGCTGGGCCCTGGCCTCGCTGCTGGTCCTGCCTTTCGTCTGGCACCCGCTGCGACATCAGTGGCCGCTGTTGCGGGCCAATCTGCGGCGCATGCTGATCCTGGCCCTGCTGGGTGTGTCGGGGTTCAACACCCTCGTCTATCTCGGTCTGCAGACCACCAGTGCCACCAACGGGGTGCTGATCCAGTCCACCATGCCGATCCTGATCCTGCTGTTGAACTGGCTGTTGTTTCGGACTGCCTTCGGCGTGGCCGAGTTGGGCGCCATCCTGCTGTCGATGTCCGGGGTTGCAGTGATCATCAGTGGCGGGGAACCGCTGCGCCTGGTCGCGGGAGACTGGAATCTCGGTGATCTGTGGATTCTGGCCGCGGCACTGACCTGGGCCCTCTACTCGGTGCTGTTGCGCTGGCGCCCGACCGATCTGGATCCGCGTGCCTTTCTCGGCTTCATCCTGTTGGCCGGAACCACCGTCTTGCTGCCGTTTTTTCTGGCCGAGACATTCACCGGTCCATCCCCGCACTGGGGTCTTCCGGAGCTACTGACGATCGCTTACGTGGCTGTCTTTCCCTCGGCATTGGCGTATCTTTTCTGGAACCGGGGTGTCGAGGCGGTTGGTCCCAATGCGGCGGGTCATTTCGTCCACCTGATGCCGGTGTTCGGCGTCCTGATGGCGGTGGCCTTTCTCGGTGAAGACGTCGGCTGGTACCACGCGGCCGGTGCCCTGCTGGTCGCGTTGGGGATCGGGTTGAAGCTGCTCCTGGGGCGCCGGGCGGGCGCCTGAGCCCGGGTGCAGGGCGGGTTGTTCATCCTCAGGAGGGGGCATGGATTACGGTGTGTTTCTGAGTTACCGGCGTGCGGACACGGCCGGTCATGCCGGAAGGATCTGCGATGATCTCGAACGTCATTACGGTACCCCGGTCGTGTTTCGCGATATCGACTCGATCAGGGTCGGCAGTGACTTCGTACAGGCGCTGGAGGCGGCGATCGAGACCGCCCGGGTGGCTATTGTCCTGATTGGTGACACCTGGTTGAGCGAGCCTTCGGCGGATGGCACACCGCGGCTCAGAGACCCGGAAGACCATGTGCACCGCGAGGTGGCAATGGCGTTGGGTGAACCCTCTCTCACGGTGGTCCCGGTACTGGTGGAGGGGGTGGCGATGCCGGCTGAGCAGGACCTGCCGAAACCACTACGCCAGCTGGCGCGCCTGCAGGCCATCGAGCTGAGCGACAGCCGCTGGGAATACGACATAAAGCGCCTGGCCCGGGTGCTCGAGGCAGCGGGCATCCATGCCGAGCCGCGTACCCGCCTGCCGCGCTGGTTTGCGCCGCTGGCCGGTGCCGTGACGGTATTCGTGATCGCTCTGCTCGTCTGGTGCTGGCAGGGGTCGACGGCTGACATCGATCAATACGCCGGCCTGTGGCATCTGCCGAATGGCAGCTTCTGGACAGTCAGGGAAAAAGACGGGCAGTTGTGGGTGGAAGAGACCCACAACGATTCGAAACAGGTGTGGAAGCGTGGGCCGGGAAAGATCGATGCGGATGGGCTGGCGGTGGAACTGGATCTGGTTTTCGATCGTGAACCCAATCTGTACCTGCACAGGCTCAGGCTTTCTGACGACCGCCAGAGCCTGATCGGCTCGGTGCGACGCTCGGATCAGACCGTGGAATCATCGCTGGTGCTGACGCGCGCCGCGAAGTAAGGGGGAGGGTGGCTCGTGGCCACCCTCCCGGGATCAGTGTTGATACTCGGCTTGGCCGGGATTGCGTTTGTCGATATGCGCGATGATCTGGTCGACACCCTCTTCATCGGACACGCCGCGTGACTTGGCCTCGACGAAGGCGGCCCTGGCAGGCCCCAATTGGCCCATGTGCATATAGGCCATGCCCATGCCGATGAAGGAGCGTGAGCCCTCGTCGCCCAGCGAGATGGCGCGCTGGAAGCTCTTGACCGCATCTGCGTAGTGTTGGTTGAGCAGTTGCATGCCGCCGAGCAGTGCATGCGCCTCGGAAGAATCGGGGTGGGTCTCGGTCAGTTGCAGGTAGACCTGCATGGCGCCCTTGATATCACCGGCCGCGGCCATCTGCTGCCCTTCCTCGATGGCGGCGTCGGTCTGTGCCAGGGCCGGATTGGCCAGGCTGAGCGTGTTCGCCACGATACAGCAGAGCAAAATGATCAATCGTTGCATTCAGAGATCTCCAAAAAAAAGGCGTGCCCGGGCAACCGGG
>CAZCDY010000095.1:0-3846 GCA_964497145.1 uncultured Gammaproteobacteria bacterium | reverse complement strand
CGCCACCTCATTGTCGAAGCTTACTTATTTAAGGGCGCCTTTACCGTAACGCTCTTCAAAGCCTTTGCGGACCTTGTCGATCTGGTCCTTGCTCATGCCTTCGAAGTACCAAGCATGGCCGTCGATCGGCTTGAAGTACTTATCGAGCATCGCAGTGGCGAACTTCTCGTTGCCGTCCTTCTTCATGACGGCTTCCTTCAGCTCGGGTATCCACTTCATGTAGGTGTGCTTGGCGACGTCATAGATGCCGTGCCACCAGGTGTAGTCCGGGCCGCTCATCGAAGCGCCGTGACGTGCACGACGACCCTCGTGGTGCCAGATCTCCCACCAGGTCCACTCGATCTTGTCGTCGAACGGGGCCGGGGTAATATATCCAGCCTTCTTCAACTCACCCATGATCGCAGCGATCGGCTTGGCGAATTTCTCGTTGTAGAGATCCACCACGTCGTCGAACTGCTTGTAGTGACCTTCGATCACGCCTTCGCTGTGACAGGCCGCGCAGACCTCCTGCATCTTTTCACGACGGTCCTTCCAGGTCAGGACCTGGACGACCTTCGATCCCTTGGCCTCATCGCCGACCTTCGGGATATCGCCGCCTTCCTTGACGTCGAACTCGTCACCGTTCTCGAGCTTGACCAGGTTGATCTTCTGCGAGATCGGCGGACGCAGGGTCCAGGAGATACGCTCGCCCACGTTGTGGGTCTTCGGCTGGTCGCCGCCACGGCTCATGTGGCAGGTGGCACAGGTCGGTGCGGCCGAGTAGTCGACACCGGCGACCCACTTGTCGGATTCGAGGTTCATCTCGTCGACCTTGGCGCGGTAGATGATGCCGTGCTTGGACTCGTTGTAGACCTCGATCTGCGGATGGTCAGGACCGACGTGGCACTTGCCACAGGTGTCCGGTGTACGCGCCTGGGCCTTGGAGAAGCGGTGACGGCCGTGACAGGCGGTACAGGAACCGGCAGAACCGTCCGGGTTGATGCGGCCGATACCGGTGTTCGGCCAGGTACCCGGGGAGGGCCTGCCGTCCTTGCCGACTTCTATTACTGAGCCGTGACATTGCTTACAACCGGCGTTGACCGCTGCCGGACCCCCGACCACTTCACCCAACAGGTTGTCCAGTGAGGCCAGGATTTGTGCACCCTTGGAGTGGTGCGAGCCGTCCATCTCTTCGAACTCGGCGCTGTGGCACTTGGAGCAGTCTTTCGGCGATACGATGATCGAGATCAGCTGCTTCTTGTGCATGAAGGCGTCTTTGTCGCCTTTCTCAGCCTTGTGGCAGTCCAGACAGTTCACGCCTGCCTGACCGTGCTGGCTGTTGTTCCACTCTTTGGTCAAGCCGGGATTTTCGGTCCAGTGACACTCGACACACTCCTCTCCGGCCGGGTCGCCCCAGTCTTTTCCTATCTCGCCTGCCGGTCGGGCGGCGAATACGGTGCTTACGGCAAGCATCAGTCCGAACGCCAGCAGATAGCGTATCAGGCTGTGGCTTGCGAAGCTTTTCGCATGGCTCATCGCGGATTCCTCCAAGGTTTTTTCGAAATTCAGGTAGACAACCCTGAGCATTTGTTTTTCGTCGGTCAGCCGGAGACGCAGACAGATGCCACCTCCCCAACTCATCGGGATGCAAATTACCTATTTAATGCGGGGTTAAACCTTGAGGCAGCTCAAGAATTGGAATCTCGGGTAACATCTTGGTGCGGATACGTTCGGAAATTGATCTGGGTCAACTCTTTGGGTCTGCGATCTAAACTTGGGTCAAGGCGAGGGGCCTTGGTGCGCCCCAGAATGGCTCCGCTGAGAGAGTGGTCCGGCAGCCAGGGCCGGCTTTCGAATTTGAACGGAGAAACGATGCAGCCTACAGGAATATCGGTCGATCTCGATCAATTGCGCGAACAGACGCTGTTCCAGGATCTGGAGCAGCGATATCTGGAATCGATTGCGCATGGCGGATGGGTCGTCGAGAGGCGCCGGGCATGCCGGATTCTGGGGCGGGGCGATCACCTGGAGGGGCTGTACACGGTATTTGATGGCAGCCTCAAGCTCTACATGCTGTCATGCAGTGGTGATGAGCGTGTGCTGCGGATACTGGGGCCGGGCGACACCTTCGGCGAGGCAATCATGTTCAATGCCATCCCGAGTCCGGTTTTCGTAGAGACCCTGTCAGCGGTCAAGCTCGGTTATTTTCCGCGTCAGATCATCGACAAGGCGCTCCGAAACAACCCGCAGTTCACGCATGCCATGCTGCGCAGCATGAGCATGATCATGACCCAGCTGATTACCGACCTGGAGACCTGCTGTCTGCAGAGTGCCCTGCAGCGCACGGTCAATTACCTGTTGCGCACGGCAGAAAACGCTCCGCCGCCGCATGCCGAGGTCCAGTTGCCGGCAGCCAAGGCGGTGGTGGCGAGTACGCTCAATATCTCGGCGGAGACCTTTTCTCGCGAATTGCACCGTCTCAAGGACCTGGACCTGATCACGATCGATCGCAGGACCATCTACCTGCGCGATCGCGATGGGCTGATTGCGGCCGCCGCCGGCTTGAGTACCGCCACCGCGACCGCCTGATCGCTGTTTCAGGGCCGCTGCGCCCGCTGCCTGCCAAGTGCCCAGAGCACGTGTTCCTGCACCATCGGGTCGGGGTAATCGCGTTTTTCGTTCAGGGCGTCGACGATACCCGGGTCGGAATCGGCGTTGCCCAGGGCCACCGCGATATTGCGCAGCCAGCGTGGGTGGCCGATGCGGCGTATCGCAGAACCCTCGGTGCGTGACAGGAACTCGTCCTGCGACCAGGCGAACAGCTCGAGCAGGGTTGCGGTGTCCAGCCCCTGTCTGGGCGCGAAATCCTGCTCTGCTGTCGGCGTGGCGAAGCGGTTCCAGGGGCAGACCAGCTGGCAGTCGTCACAGCCGTAGATACGGTTGCCGAGCAGCGGGCGCAGCGGTTCCGGTATCGAACCCTTCAGCTCGATGGTGAGATACGAGATGCAGCGTCGTGCGTCCACCTGGTAGGGCGCGACGATGGCCGCGGTGGGGCAGCAGTCGATGCAGGCCTCGCAGTCACCACAGTGCGCCTCGACCACGGGGTCGACCGGCAGCGGCAGGTCGGTATAGAGCTCGCCGAGAAAGAACCAGGAGCCGGCCGACCGGTTCAGCAGATTGGAATGTTTGCCGATCCAGCCGAGGCCGGCCTTTTCCGCGATGGCCTTTTCTATCACCGGCGCCGAGTCGACGAAAACGCGGTAACCGAATTCACCGACCTCGCCCTCGATCTGCCTGGCCAGTCGCTGCAGGCGTTTTCGCATCAGCTTGTGGTAGTCGCGTCCGAGCGCATAACGTGAGACGAATGCCCGCGCCGGGTCAGCGAGAATGGCGCCGGGATCCGGTTCATCCGGCAGGTAGTCCATGCGCACCGAGATGATCCTTTGCGTGCCGGCGACCAGCTCGGCCGGCCGACTCCGCTTACTGCCATGCCGCTGCATGAATTCCATTTCGCCCTGGCGGCCGTGCGCCAGCCAGGAGGCCAGGTGCTGTTCGGCCTGGCTGAGGTCGGTGTCGGCGATGCCGAGCTGCTGGAAGCCCAATAACTTGCCCCATTGCTTGATCTGCAGCGCAAGCCGGTTGAAATCTATGTCGAGGTGGGTTTCCATCCTGTACCTAAAGATACCCCCTTTGGACCCCGATGACTTTTCGAACCCTGCCGGAAACCGTTGAACTGCCGCGCGCCCTTTACACCGCGGCGCAGGTGCGTGGATTCGACCGTCTCGCGATCGAGCGGTTCGGCGTTCCCGGCCTTACCCTGATGGAGCGCGCCGGACAGGCCGTGTTCGACCTGATCCGCCGGCGTTG
>CAZCDY010000094.1:9617-14602 GCA_964497145.1 uncultured Gammaproteobacteria bacterium | reverse complement strand
CGCCTCGTCGGGCACGATCGGCACCACGAACTTGCCGATCGCCTTGTCGCGCGTAAGGCTGGTCAGGAACCGCACGAAGGCCATGGTGGTGGACATCTCGCGCTCGCCGCTGCCATCGAGCAGCGCCCTGAAGGTCTCGAGCGGCGGAATCTTCAGTACGTTGCCTTGCGATCGCCGGGTGGGCATATAACCACCCAGCGCCGCACGACGCTCGTGCAGATAGTTCATCTCCGGACTGTCGGCAGGCGGCTTGAAGAAGGGGGCTGAACTGATCTGATCGTCAGGGATCGGGATATTGAATCGATCGCGGAAGGCACGCAGCGATTCTTCACCCATCTTCTTCTGCGAGTGGGTGATGTTCTGGCCCTCGCCGGCCTCGCCCATACCGTAGCCCTTGACCGTCTTGGCCAAAATCACGGTCGGTTGGCCTTTGTGTTTCAGTGCCGCGGCATACGCGGCATGGACCTTGATCGGATCATGGCCGCCACGGTTCAGACGCCAGATATCCTCGTCGGACATATTGGCTACCAGGGCCGCGGTCTCCGGGTACTTGCCAAAGAAATGCTCACGCACATAGGCGCCGCCGTGCGCCTTGTAGGCCTGATAGTCACCATCCACGCACTCTTCCATGCGCTTGAGCAACAAACCGTCCTTGTCGCGAGCGAGCAGCGGATCCCAGTAACCACCCCAGATCACCTTGATCACGTTCCAGCCAGCGCCGCGGAACACCGCCTCGAGTTCCTGGATGATCTTGCCGTTGCCGCGCACCGGCCCATCGAGGCGCTGCAGATTGCAGTTGACCACGAACACCAGGTTGTCCAGGCGCTCACGCGCGGCCAGCGAGATCGCGCCCAATGACTCCGGTTCATCCATCTCGCCGTCACCCATGAAGGCCCAGACCTTGCGGTCACCCGCATTCGCCAGGCCGCGGTCGTGCAGGTACCGCATGAAGCGTGCCTGGTAGATCGCCATCAGAGGCCCAAGGCCCATCGACACCGTGGGAAACTGCCAGAAATTGGGCATCAACCAGGGGTGCGGATAGGAAGACAGGCCGTCTCCATCGACCTCCTGGCGGAAATTGTTCAGCTGCTCTTCGCTGATGCGCCCCTCGAGGAAGGCTCGCGCATACACACCGGGGGCCGAGTGCCCCTGGAAAAACACCAGATCACCTTCCTGATTGTCATTGGTGGCGCGAAAGAAATGGTTATAAGCAACGTCGATCAGGGTGGCACTTGAGGCAAAGCTGGCAATGTGCCCCCCCAGCTCGCTGGATTTCCGGTTCGCCTGCACCACCATCGCCATGGCGTTCCAGCGCACGAATGACCGAATCCGACGCTCGATTGAACGCTCGCCGGGAAAACGCTCCTGCTTGGTCAGGGGGATCGTGTTGAGGTAGGCGGTATTCGCACTGTATGGCAGGTAGGCCCCGGAGCGTCGCGCCTTGTCGATCAGCCGTTCGAGCAGGAAATGCGCGCGATCGGGTCCTTCGTTCTCAAGGACGCTGTCCAGCGCCTCAAGCCATTCCTGTGTTTCCTGGGGGTCGAGATCCGGTTTCACTGCCATAACCCTGGGCTTCCAAAACGGTTGAGAGGGGCGTGACCGCGCATCTGCCTGCGACAGGCACGCCGTTCATGGGCTGCAAGTAAAGCAGACAAAAAGCAATAATGACAATTGATTTTGTCATTTTCTTATTTTTCATTAACTTACAAACATAAAGACTGTAGACCATCGTCCTATTTTTGCACTGAAAAGGGGCTTCCCGGATAGCAAAAACCGGGTGATTCAGCGATTTCCAGGCAGGGTCTGCCGGAATATGCAGGCTCAGACGACCAGCCAGGCGAGAAAGGTGTAGCGGGCCAGTTTGCCCACACCGACCAGCACGATAAAAAACAGGGGTCCTACCCGCATCAGGCCGGCCACCAGGCAGAGCGGGTCCCCGATAACTGGCAACCAGGCCAGCAACAGGCCCGGCCGCCCCCATCGCCGAAACCAGGCCTCTGCACGCCGTATATCGTTCTCATCGATTCGCAGTAAGCGGCTGTGCAGGGCGGTATTGCCGACGCGACCCATACCATAGGTAAGCAGACTGCCCAGGAGGTTTCCGGCAGTGGCCACCAGCACCAGAGACGACCAGGCGCCGCCGTCGCTGATCCTGAACAGCAACAGGGCCTCGGAACTGCCTGGTAACAGGGTGGCCGAGAGAAACGCGCTGGCGAACAAGGACCAATCCATAATGCTATCGCGACAGTGGGAAGCCCAGGGTCTGGCTGTCACGGCACAACAAGCGAACACCAGGCCGGGGCCAAAAAAAAGCGCCCGGGTTCTCCCCGGGCGCCCTTTATCAGAACATCACTCGAATCGATATGCGATCAGATCTGCTTGCAGTTGCCCGCTTTCATTTCGGCGCGACGCGCCTCCATGACCTTCTTCATCTCGTCCATACGGGCCTGCATGGTGGCCTGGCGCTCGGTGTGCTGGGCCTCCATGGCTGCACGACGCTCATCCATCTGCACCTGCCTCTCAGGGGCTTGCGGGGCCTTGGGAGCCTCGAAAGCGACCGGGCGGGTAGCCGGGCCGAAGCAGTTGCCGGCAGTCATCTGCGGACGCTCGGGCATCTGTGGACGCTCGGGCTTTGCAAACTCAGGCATCTGGGGCATTTGCGGACGCTGCGGCATGGCCATGTCCATCTTCGGCATTTCAGGACGCTGCGGTGCGGTCATGTCGAACTGCGGCATCTCCGGGCGCTGCGGCGCAGCCATGTCGAACTTTGGCATCTCCGGGCGTTGCGGCATGGCCATCTCAGGCATCTGCGGCGGCATGAACTGCGGAGCAGTCATCTGGGCCCGCGGTGCCTGGGCGGCAAACTGCTCGGCGGCCTTGCGCTGGGCTTCCTGTGCGGCCTTGATGGCCTGCGCCTGCTGGGCGGCGAACTGTTCGGCGGCCTGGCGTTGTGCTTCTACGGCCTTGGCCTGCTGTTCAGCCATCGCCTGCTGCTGCTCGGTGGTCAACTCGGGAGCGGCTGCGTGCGGCGCAAAGCCGTAAGGGGCATAGCCGTAACCCGGAGCGGAGTGGTTGTAACCACGGCCCCAGCCATCACCGGAGCCATAACCGTTGCCGTAGCCACGCATATTGGTGCGGGCGCGACCGGAGAAATTCATGCTGAAGTTGCCTTCGCCTGCAGCGTCGCCGGTACCGTCAAATACGCCATTGGTGTAACCGTTGCCCGAACCGTAGCCGTTGTTGTGGCTATTGTTCCAGCCGTTGTTACCCCACCAGGCTGAAGAGGTCGCGGAAGCTGCTGCGATAGCTGCGGCCACGGCAATTTTCGTAAATTTGGTCATTTGTTCATTCCCCAAGAAAGAAAATTCGATCAGAAAATTTTCGGGTGGCCCACAACCCCATCCCGGGTATCACGCCGACTCGGCAGCGGGATACCCGGACTGCGTTGCGCACATCCATGTGCAGCAATGCATCCCTGCGGGCTTTAGCCGATTACTGAGCGGCAGGTGCAGCCGGAGCAGGAGCAGCAGGCGGTGCTACCGGAGCCGGACCGCCGTAACCATAAGGTGCGCCGTAGCCATAAGGTGCGCCATAGCCGTAGCCAGGCTGCTGGTAGTTGTAACCACGGCCCCAGCCGTCGCCAGCGCCATAGCCATTGCCGTAACCGCGCATGTTGGTGTTGCCGCGGCCGGACATGTTCATGCTGAAGTCGCCGCCAGCATCGCCGCTGCCGAGGAAATCACCAGAGGTGTTGCCGTAGGTGTTGCCGTAAGCGGATCCACGGTTGTACTGGTTGTCCCAGTTGTTTCCGCCCCAGTTGTTTCCGCCCCAGGGACCGCCGCCCCACCAAGCAGAAGCAGAAGCAGAAGCAACGATCAGAGCTGCAGCAGCAGCAACTTTTACGAATTTCATATCATCAATCTCCAAAAATGGAACTTCTTGTGTCGTGTTATTTGCATCAGGGCCAGACGATGCCCCGTTCAACCCTGCGCCTAGTATTTTAGAGTTTGCTTAAATTGTCAAATAGTTTTTTGCTTAAATGCGAATATCAGAGACCGGGGAAATCTCGCAGGCGGTGGACATATCAGACGAAAAAAAGCCCCGCAAGCGGGGCCTTTCCGATCAGGCTAGCAAGCAGGCCGGCGGTCTATTGCGCCGGCCCTTGCTCCAGCCCTTCCTCCGTCCCCTCACCCCGGTCATCGAACTCATCCTCGAATTCATCCGGCGGATTACCGTCGTAGACCAGGCTCTGGCGTCGCTGCAGAAAGGCGTCTCGAACGAACGCGTACTCATCCAGCGCCGCCTGCTCGAGCACGCGACTGGCGTTGAGCAACCCGGCACGGGTATCGATCAGTTGCAGGCCGCGCAGACGCCAGCGCCATGTGTCATCGTCGAGAATCCACCTCAACGGATCGGTGTACCAATCGACCACGAGACCCACGCTGTCACGCCCCGAACTGGGGCCGAGGATAGGCAGCACCAGAAAGGGACCGGGGCCAAAGCCCCAGACACCCAGGGTCTGACCGAAGTCCTCGTCGTAGCGCGGCAAGTCCAGATTGCTGGCAACATCGATCAGGCCGAGGATGCCAACAGTGGTGTTCACCGCAACCCGACCGACGTCGCTAAAGGCGCGCCCGATCTTGAACTGCAACAGGTTGTTGAGGGCCGAACGGATATCGGCGATGTTATTGAAGAAATTGGTGACACCCTGGTTCGCCGGTGCCGGCATGATGAAATCGTAACCCTTGGCCAGGGGCTTTATCAGCGCGCGATCGAGAAAGTCGTTGAAACTGTAGGTGACACGGTTGAGCGGCTCGAGCGGATCACGCGGATCGCGGTCCACCCCAGTTGCGCAGCCACCGAGGCCGAGGGTCGTTCCCAGCAGCAAGACCAGTGCCATCCTGTACAAGGGTGCTGGTATTTTCATGTTTTTTGTCCTTATTGCTTTCGCGCCGACCGCCCGGGCGCCCCCCCGAGCCGACCGC
>CAZCDY010000094.1:0-9607 GCA_964497145.1 uncultured Gammaproteobacteria bacterium | reverse complement strand
ATAGGAGGCCGTCATGCCGTCTGGTCATGCCTCATCAGTGCCGACGCTCGACCTGATAGCCAAGTCGCCTCAGGCCGGCTACCAGTCCCGTGTCACCGGCCAGGTGCATCGCGCCCACCGCCACCAGGACACTCGCACCGTCCAGCAGCTGCGGCAGCCGGTTCAGCATGCGTTCGTTGCGCTGATCCAACAGTCGATTGTCGAACCACCGCATGATCGAATCCGGCATGCCCGCGTACTGTGCGCGCGCGAACCGATCGATCAGTTCCAGATCACCTTCAAGGTAGACCGCGGTAAGCTCTTCGAGTTGTTTCGGCATTTGCGGCGCGTTCTTGATCATTTCCGCGAGCAGGATCAGTTGCACCTCGGGCGCCATACCGTCGAACACCGCCAACTGCTCGGCGGCGGTTTCAAGGCCGACGATCCGCCTTTGCAGTTGCAGCGCTTGCAGGTAGATCTCCATGTCGAGAAAGCGTCCGGTCCTGGATGCGGGCATCCCCAGGGTCACCGCAGCCGCCCAAGGTTTTAGCCTGTTCAGGACATCCGGCGACAACCCGCGGTCCGATGCCGCCTCGCTCAGGGCGCGAAACTGATCGTCCCCGACCAGTCCGCGCAGACTCTGATCCGGGGGTAACAGGGTGGCGGCCCCCACGGCCAGCAGGGTGACTGCATCCGGCACCATCTCTATAGCCAAGACCTCGACCTCCTCGATCAATGGCGTGAAATACCTGATCAATCCCGTGACCCGCTCATCCTCACTGTGCATGGTGCCGACCAGGTAACTGCGCGGGCCACCGTCTCTTTGGACACTGAAGATCAGGCCCTGGCCGGCGATCGCCGGAAACGAAAGCACCAGCGCCGCCAGCATGGGCGCAAACAACCCGCGGTTCGAAAGGTACGTCGCTATCGTGCTTCGCATTGGGTATCCTGCCGCGCGTGGAAAACAAACCTTACAACACCGCGATCAGCCAGCGCTTTCGCGGTTACCTGCCGGTCGTGGTCGATGTGGAAACCGCGGGGTTCAAGGCAGAGACCGACGCCCTGCTGGAGATTGCCGCGGTCATCCTGAGAATGGACGACGAAGGCCTCCTGCAACCGGCGGAGACCATCAGCTGTCATGTCGAGCCCTTCGAGGGTGCCAACATGGAGCCCAAGGCCCTGGCCTTCAATGGCATCGACCCATACCATCCGTTTCGGCAGGCGTTGCCCGAAAAGCAGGCGCTGGACCACATATTTCGGCCCATCCGTGCGGCCGTCAAGGCCAGCGCGTGCAAACGCGCGATTCTGGTGGGACACAATGCGTTTTTCGATCTGGGGTTCATCAACGCAGCTGTCGAACGCACGACATACAAGCGCAACCCCTTCCACCCCTTCAGCACCTTCGACACCGTGACTCTGGCCGGTCTGGCCTATGGTCAGACCGTGTTGGCACGGACGGTCATCGCCGCGGGGATACCCTGGGAGCCGGACGAGGCCCACTCGGCGATCTACGATACGGAAAAAACCGCTGATTTGTTCTGTCATATCGTCAACCGCTGGCATTCAGCCACGGATGACCGTCCCTGGCTCGCTCAATCGGATGATGGCTGAGCCGATCCGGCAGGCTTATCGTCCAGGCTCCGGCGCAACTGCAACCAGTCATTGCTCTCGCGCGACAACAGCGACTCGACCTGCATCGCCAGCTGTCTGAGCGCCTCATCTTCGCTCAGCCCATCGTAGCCGCTGGCCCCGGCCAGATAGAGAAACTTCTCGTGCCGCAGGTTCTCACAGGTGGAACGGTATCGGATCCAGTTCTCGTGGTGCTGATTGACGTGCTGCAGGCCTTCTACGATCACGACCACCACGCCAAGGCCGCCGGCGAGCAAAGCATAGCCCTCGAGACCGCTCACCAGGGGCACCAGGGCCGCAGCCGCAATCGAAATCACTTTCAGGCGCCGGTACCAGGCCTGGTGATGCATGCTCTTGGTGTCATACCAGTCGATTTGATCATCCAGACGCGCGTACCCCGTGCGCGCCTGGTTCATGACAATTCCCTGCCGAACGGCATCAGTACGGCGACCGCCAAAAACAGGGATGCAAACGCGGCATGGATCTTCGGGTCAGCCCTGCCGAGCGCTGCCGAACAGGCGAAAAGCCCCGGAAGCGCCGCGACAGCGCAGGCCTGGGGACGGGCAAAATCACCTTCTTCGTTGGCGCAGCTGATGAATATCTGACTCAAAGGCCCGGTCCCTTCGTTGCGGATGGCCGCCTTTCCCGTCGCGAGCGATCGCGGTCCTTGTTCAGCCTCCGGCCTCTTCGGCCGGCCACTTCTTGGCCGCCTCGGCCGTTGCCTTGTGCAGGTCGCCGCTGTCGTGCATCTCCAGGGTGATGTCGCAGCCGCCGATCAGTTCTCCATCGACGTAGACCTGCGGGAAAGTGGGCCAATCGGCGAAACGCGGCAAATTCTCAAAGATCTCCGGATCCGCCAGCACGTTGACATAGGCGAACTTCTGACCGCAGTCCTGGAGGGCTGCAGCGGCGCGGGAGGAAAAACCGCACTGTGGAAACTGCGGCGTCCCCTTCATATATATGATGATCGGGTTGCTCTCTACCTGCTCTTTGATTCTTTCCAGCACATCCATCTCAGCACCTCAGCGTTTGCAGCGACGAAACCGGCAGATGCGGGCAGTCGCCTGATTTTTCAAGTGCACTGAGTTTATCAACACGGCAGCCCAAGAACCCATTGTGCGAATCCGGCAATATGTCGGTACTTGGCGTATTGCGCGCGGGCCCGGATCCAGCTGTGTACGCCGAGTCACTGCCCCCCCGGCCCTCAGGCCTCGGACCGCTTCGCTCCCCAGCCCCCACCGCCGGCGGTCTCGATCCGCAGGCGATCACCGGCCGCAAGCTCGCCTTCACATTTGGCCGGCAGCGGCATGCCGTTGAGCAGATTCAGCCCGGACCTGGCGTCTTCACCGCCGGCGATGCCCCAGGGCCGGTGGGCCCGGCGTTCGGTCAGCAGGGTGTAATGTGCAGGTGCCAGGAACTCGAATTCGCGAACCAGGCCGTCACCGCCCCTGCGTGCGCCATCCCCGCCCGAGCCCACGCGCAGGCCGTAGCCAAGCACGCGCACAGGAAAGCGGCTCTCGAGCACTTCGACCGGTGTGTTCAGCGTGTTGGTCATGTGCGTCTGCAGACCGCTCAGCCCGCCGCCCCGGGGACCCGCCCCCATGCCACCGCCGATGGTCTCGTAGTAATCCCATGGCGCCGCTGTATCCGCGCTTCCCATGGCCAGGTTGTTCATGCTGCCATGGCTGGCCGCCGGCACGCGTTCAGGAATCGCCTGCGCCAGGGCGCCCAGCACCACGTCGACCACCCGCGTACTGGTTTCGACATTGCCGGCCGCAACGGCGGCGGGCTTGCGCGCATTCAACAGGCAACCCGAAGGCGCGTGCAGCCGGATCGGCCGGAACGCGCCCGCACAAGCGGGCGTCTGGGCCGGCATCAGACAGCGAAAAACGTAATACACGGCCGCCGCCGCAACCGCGAGCGGGCAGTTCACGTTGCCCGCCACCTGCGAGGCGGTCCCGCTGAAATCTGCCTCCACCGCACGGTCGAGCACCCTGAGGGTCACGCATATCGGGATGTCACGCTGCCCCTGGCCGTCGTCGTCAAGGTAGTCGTTGAAGTGATAGATGCCTTCGGGGATATCGGCCAGTGCCTCACGCGCCAGACGCTCCCCATACTGGTCCAGGGCTACAATTCCATGCATGAAATCATGCGCCCCGTAGCGTCCGATCAGGCCGGAAAGGCGGGCCACGCCGGCACGATTGGCAGCGACCTGGGCTGCAAAGTCCCCCTCTGACTCGGCCTGGTTGCGGGTCGCAGCCGTGACCCGCAGCAGTGCGGCGGCCACGATTTCGTCGTCACGCACCAGGTGTACGGGCTCGATTACGATACCTTCGTGATCGAGTCTGGAGGAGATCGGCATCGAGCCGGGTGAGGCCGCCCCGATATCGGCGTGATGCGCACGATTGACCACGAAGGCGCACAACTTGCCCTCGACAAACACCGGCGCGATCACGGTGACATCAGGCAGGTGGGTCCCGCCCAGATAGGGGTCATTGAGCATCAACTGGTCGCCAGGGCGCCAGTCGACGCCGGCCACGATCCCCTGCATGGCGAATGCCATGCTGCCGAGGTGCACCGGGATATGCGCAGCCTGGGCACACAGCGACCCGCCCGCATCGAACACCGCGCAGGAGAAATCCAGACGGTCACGAATATTCGGTGAGAATGCGGCCTTGCGCAGTACCAGGCCCATTTCCTCGCACACGGCATCCAGCCGGCTGGCAAAAATATTCAATGTCGCGGGTGTCATGAAAAGCCCGGTGATAACTGTTCGCTCAGCGCAGCTTAGGCCGAAGAGAGGGGACTCTGCCAGGCCCGTAGCCGCTCTTTCGCCACTTCCCGAAGGGATCCCGACAAAATCCCCGCCAGTCATGAGACCAAACAGGGCCAGAACCGGCATTTATTCGTCTTTTTTCACTTCCCCGGTCGCAACGCGGTTGAAAGGTTCCTCCTGCAGTCCCTAGAATCCGGGTCACCCAAGCGCGGGACCCCGTTCCGCAACGAAATGACCACCAAGGAGTTTTGAGATGGCGCACGAACTACCCGCCCTGCCCTATGCAATGAACGACCTCGAGCCCGTGATCTCCCAGGAGACCCTGGAATATCACTATGGCAAGCACCACAACACCTATGTGACCAATCTGAACAACCTGGTGCCGGGTACCGAGTTCGAGAACATGTCACTGGAAGACATCATCATGAAGTCGTCCGGCGGTGTGTTCAACAATGCGGCCCAGGTGTGGAATCACACCTTCTACTGGAACTGCCTGAGCCCGAACGGTGGTGGTGAGCCGAGTGGCGCCCTCGCTGACGCCATCAACAGCGCCTTCGGTTCTTTTGCGGCCTTCAAGGAGGCCTTCAGCAAATCTGCCGCCACCAACTTCGGCTCCGGCTGGACCTGGCTGGTCAAAGGCGCCGACGGCGGCGTCGAGATCGTCAACACCTCGAATGCCGGCACCCCGATGACCGATGGCAAGACCGCGCTGCTGACCGTGGATGTCTGGGAACATGCGTACTATGTCGACTACCGCAACGCACGCCCAAAGTATCTCGAAGAGATCTGGAAACTGATCAACTGGGACTTCGTGGCGACCAATTTCGCCGGCTGATCCAGCCCGCATTACGCCAGCACAGCCCGGCTTCGGCCGGGTTTTTCATTGCCCAGCGGCCACTTGTCAGCGACGCAAACACTTGGTAGTGTTCCGCCTTTGCCGCGTCGCAGACGCGCAAACGGCGGAGGTGGTGCCGGTTTACCGGGACTGCCTTTTGTTTTTTGGAGAAGCGCGGATCTCGAATCAGACCCCGTAGAACGATGATCGCGCCTTTTCCCCGAAGGCGAACCCGAATCCGGATGAACCACTCCCTTATGAGCACCTACAAACGCCTGCCGGTAACCTTCGCGCGCGGCGAAGGTGCGCTGCTGTGGGACACACAGGACAAGGAGTACCTGGATGCGCTCAGCGGTATCGCTGTGTGCAATCTCGGTCACTCCCATCCGGCTGTTACCCGGGCCCTGTGTGAGCAGGCAGGCCGCCTGGTCCATACCTCGAACCTCTACGGCATCGCGAGCCAGGAGGCCCTTGGC
Organism: uncultured Gammaproteobacteria bacterium; assembly: GCA_964497145.1. Classification (GTDB taxonomy): domain Bacteria; phylum Pseudomonadota; class Gammaproteobacteria; order Chromatiales; family Chromatiaceae; genus Thiosocius. Next base: position 3,912 of record CAZCDY010000094.1, on the reverse strand, counting down.
GATGCGCTGACCGAACTTGCCGGGATGGACAAGGTCTTCTTCGGCAATTCCGGTGCCGAGGCCAACGAGGCGGCGATCAAGCTGGCGCGTCTGTACGCGAGCAAAAAAGGGATCAAATCACCTGCGATCGTGGTAATGGACAACAGCTTCCACGGCCGCACCCTGGCAACCCTCAGTGCCACCGGCAGCCGCAAGGTGCAGGCCGGGTTCGAACCCCTGGTGCAGGGCTTTGTTCGCGTGCCTTACGGCGATATGGCGGCCCTGCAGGCAGTGGCCGAACACCAGCCGGACGTGGTCGCGGTCATGGTCGAACCCATCCAGGGTGAAGGCGGCATCAACGTACCACCGCCAGACTACCTGCCCGGCGTGCGTCAATTGTGCGACGACAGGGGCTGGCTGATGATTCTCGACGAGATCCAGACCGGTATGGCCCGTACCGGCAAGCCGTTTGCCTACCAGCACTACGACTTCAAGCCCGACGTGATGACGGTGGCGAAGGCCCTCGGGAATGGGGTTCCCATCGGCGCCTGTCTCGCGCGTGATCAAGCGGCAGAGCTGTTTGCCCCCGGCAACCATGGATCCACCTTCGGCGGCAACCTGCTCGCCTGCGCAGCTGCCCTCACGGTTTGCAACACCATCAGCGAGCAGCGCCTGTGGGAGGCCGCAGAGACCATCGGCACCCGTATCCAGGGCGGCTTGCGCTCGGCCCTGACAGGCGTCGACGGCTTCGTGGAGGTCCGCGGCCAGGGCCTGATGATCGGCATTCAGCTCGATCGACCCTGTGCCGAGCTGGTGACTGCGGCATTGGCACAGGGGCTGCTGATCAATGTCACCGCGGATTCGGTCGTGCGTCTCCTGCCGCCGCTGATTACGAGTGAACAGCAGGCCGACCAACTCGTTTCCATACTCAGTTCTCTGGTGCGCGATTTCCTCGCCGGCCATTGATCCCCGCGCCGGCGCGAGGTCATTTCTAATGAACATATCCAAGCAACCCCGTCATTTTCTTACCCTGATGGACCTGAGTCCTGACGAGCTGCGCGACCTGGTCGCGCGTGCGAGCGAACTCAAACGCATGCAGCAGTCCGGCGAACGCCATACATCCTTGCAGGGCAAGGTCCTGGCAATGATCTTCGAGAAGAGCTCGACCCGCACCCGGGTGTCGTTCGAGGCCGGCATGGCCCACCTGGGAGGGTCGGCCATGTTCCTGTCACCGCGCGACACCCAGCTCGGCCGCGGAGAGCCGATCGAGGACACCGCCCGGGTCCTGTCGCGCATGGTCGACGGCGTCATGATCCGCACCTTCGATCATGCCGATCTCGAGACCTTTGCCGCACATTCACAAGTGCCCGTGATCAATGGTCTGACCGATCTGTGTCACCCCTGCCAGCTGCTGGCGGATATGCAGACCTACTTCGAGCATCGTGGTGACATCAGCGGCAAGACCGTGGCCTGGGTGGGTGATGGCAACAATATGTGCCACTCTTACATGACAGCGGCCGAACAGTTCGACTTCAAACTGAACATCGCCTGCCCCGAGGGCTATGACCCCGATCCACGATTCACGGAGACCGGCAAAGGACGCTGCAGTTTCACGCGCAGCCCGCAGGAAGCCGTCGAGGGCGCCGACCTGGTGGTCACCGACACCTGGATCAGCATGGGACAGGAAGAGGAAAAGGCCCGCCGCGAACAGGCATTCGAAGGCTACATGGTCGACCGCGCCATGATGGATCGCGCCGATGCGAACGCACTGTTCCTGCATTGTCTGCCGGCCTATCGCGGCAAGGAAGTGGCTACCGAGATCATCGATGCACCGGACAGCGTGGTCTGGGATGAGGCCGGAAACCGGCTGCATGCGCAAAAGGCGCTGCTCGAGTTTCTGCTAGGCTGACAGGCCACCAGCAACCCGCTGCAACGAAACCAACGATGCCGCTACTCAAGGTCGAAAACATCAGTGCCGGCTACGGCCGCGAACGCGTCATCGACGCCCTGTCTTTCCATATCAACCGCGGCGAGATCGTGAGCCTGCTGGGGCCCAGCGGTTGCGGCAAGACCACGGCCCTGCGCGCTATCGCCGGTTTCGAACCGATCAGCGACGGTCAGATCCTGATCGCAGGCAACCTGGCCTCTGCACCCGGTCTGACCGTGCCCCCGGAGCAACGTTCGATCGGCATGGTGTTTCAGGACTACGCATTGTTTCCGCATCTGACCATCAGCGAAAACATCGCTTTCGGTCTGAAAAAGATGCCGGCGGTCGACCGCAAGGTCCAGGTCGAGCACCTGCTGGACGCCACCGGCCTGCGCCAGATGGGTGACCGCTACCCGCATGAACTCTCGGGTGGCCAGCAGCAGCGGGTTGCACTGGCGCGTGCCCTGGCGCCGCGGCCTACCCTGCTGTTGATGGACGAGCCGTTCTCGAATCTGGACATCGAGCTGCGCGAACGCCTGAGCACCGAGGTACGCGACCTGCTCAAGGCAGAGGGGATCAGCGGCATCCTGGTCACCCACGACCAACACGAGGCATTCGCCGTTTCGGACAAGGTCGGGGTGATGCGCGACGGCCAGATCCTTCAGTGGGACACGCCCTACAACCTCTACCATGAGCCAAATCACCGTTTTGTCGCCGATTTCATCGGCCAGGGCCGCTTCATCCAGGGCATAGTGCGCAGCCCGGAAACGTTCGAGACCGAGCTTGGCCTGCTGCGCGGCAACCGCTGTTGCGACCAGACCGTCGGCGAGCAGGTGCAGATATTGATCCGACCAGACGATCTCGTGCCCGATGAGCATGGCGAGATCGCGGCAGAGATCAAGGACAAGGCATTTAAAGGCGCGGAAATTCTCTACACACTGGAATTACCGACCGGAACCCGCCTACTATCGCTATTTCCCAGTCACCATGATCACCATTTGGGTGACACGGTTCGCGTCCGGATGGAAGCGGAACACCTGATCTGCTTTGCAGTCGGGGACTGACCCTTACAAACCAGCAGTACGGAATCGACCCAGTGAAGAAAATCGCCATCCTCTTTTTCATTCTTTGCAGCACGACGGCATTCGCCCAGACCGCCTATGTCACCGACGAGCTCAAGATCACCCTGCGCACCGGCGAGAGTGCGACCCACCGCATCGCCCGCATGCTGCCGACCGGTGAAAAGCTGACAGTACTGTCGACCAACGCGAAATCGGGTTACAGCAAGGTTCGCACGGCTGGCGGAGCCGAGGGATTCGTCCTCACCCGGCAGCTGGTGGACCAGCCGGTCGCACGCGACCGCCTTGCCGCCGCAGAGGCCGAGGTCCAATCGCTCAAGGCGGCACCCGGTGAACTCAGCAGCCGACTGGCCAAGGTAACTGACCAGTACAAGAAACTGCTGGCGGAACACAATGCGCTGAAAGAGGCCAAGACCCTGGTGGACCAGGAGTTTGCCGCTTTGAAGCGCACCTCCAGCAATGCCGTGCGCATCGCCAACGAGCGCAACGAACTGCGCAAGCAGGTCGCTTCGATGACGCGCGAGGTGGAGGACGTCAAACAACAGAATCGAGAACTCGAGAACAAGACCGCGCAAAACTGGTTCCTGATCGGTGCCGGGGTGGTCGTCGGCGGCATCATTCTCGGGCTGATACTCCCGCATCTGCGGGTCAGGCGCCGCAAGAGTTCCTGGGGCTCGCTGTAGGATCGACCCCAACCAGCAGGACAGGCCCGGAGGCACAAACCTCCGGGTTTTTTTTGTGAACGCGGCAAGCACCGCGGAGGAAAAACCAGGCGGGTCTATCGCCCCGACACGATCGGCGTCCCGGACGCATGAAAGCCCGGAACCTGAATTCCGGGTCCAATCAAGACACCCAGAGCGCTGACCGGCAAGCCGCCCCCGGCATCGCGATTCATCGCGCACTGTGCAGGCTTTGCGGTCTGGCATG
>CAZCDY010000093.1:0-14670 GCA_964497145.1 uncultured Gammaproteobacteria bacterium | reverse complement strand
GGACTGGTGGTGGATACCGAATTGCTTTGTCTGACGAAAGTTGAGTTTCCTCGCGTCATAACGCTTGAGAAAATCAACGAACTCATCGTTTGGCAGGGGCTTCGCAATCAGATAGCCCTGTCCTTCATCGCAACCTTTGTCTTTAAGCAAATCCAATTGCTGCCCAAACTCTATTCCTTCGGCCACCACTTTCATATTCAGGCTATGGCCAAGGTTGATTATGGCATGTGCGATCTTCTTGTTCTGTTCATCACTTAGTACGTTGGCTATGAAGCTTCGGTCAATCTTGAGCTTGTTCACAGGAAACCGTGTCAGGTAGGCGAGGGACGAGTAGCCCGTCCCGAAATCGTCGATAGCGATACTGATACCCAATTGGCGTAGATCGGCCAATAAACTCGCTGAGGCTTCGACGTCCTTCATCAGGAAGTTCTCAGTGAGTTCCAGCTCCAGGCGTCTCGGTTGCAGGCCACTTGATTCCAAATTTCCTTTCACTGAATCCACAAACGCTTCGTGCTGGACCTGGACGCCAGAAACATTGACAGCAATGTGCTCGAAAGCCAGTCCTTGCCGTTCCCAGGACACAGCTTGTTCGCACGCCTGCCTCAGCACCCATTCGCCGATTTCCATGATCAAGCCGGACTCCTCTGCGACAGGAATGAAATCCTGAGGAGAAATGAAGCCTTCTTCGGGGTGTTTCCAGCGCAACAGTGCTTCGGCGCCGAGAACCCGGCCGGATTGCAAACATAGCTTCGGTTGGTAGTAAACCAGGAACTGGTTTTCCAGCAGCGCCTGTCTGAGCCCGTGCTCCAGTTTAATATGCTTGAAAGCCGCGTTTGTTAAGTCTTCCGAATAAAAATGGAATCGGTTTCGTCCGCTGCTCTTGGCTCGGTACATCGCCGCGTCGGCGTTCTTCAATAGCGTCGCTGCATCATCCCCATCGCCTGGGAATGCGCTGATTCCGATACTGGCACCCAGGCTGAAACTGTGCCCCTCTTCAACAAACGGCAGTCGCAGGCAGGCCAGCAGTTTTTCCGTCAAGACAATGATATCTTCAGACTCCACGGTGTTCTCGACCAGCAAGGCAAACTCGTCACCTGACAGGCGCGCCAAAGTATCACTTTTCCTTGTTTGCCCGACCAGGCGTGAAGCGACCTGACGCAGGACCTTATCACCCACCGGATGCCCCAGGCTGTCGTTGACATGCTTGAACTGGTCAAGGTCGACAAAAAGGACGAAAACTTTCTTTTTTGTGCGTTTTGCCTGCGTCAGGGCGTGCTCCAATCGGTCATTGAACAGAATCCGATTAGGTAGCTTGGTCAGCCAGTCATGGTAGGCCAGATATTTGATTTTGCGTTCTGACTTTTTACGTTCAGTGATATCGATATGCACCCCGGTAAGCCTGATGGGTTGCTTATCGCCATCAAGCGTGGGAACCGCTCTGGCCAGGATCCACTTATATGAACCATCTTTGTGACGAAGTCGGAATTCTTCTTCCCAATAGCCCCAGGGGTTCTTCAGGTAGGCGTGTACTCTGGACAGGACTTGTTCCTTGTCATCCGGATGCAGGCGTGACTCCCAGCTTGCCAACTCGTTGGGTAACTCGTGGTCGCTGAAGCCAAGTTGTTGTTTGAATCGAGGGGAGAAGTAGATTGTTTCGTTTTGAATATCCCAATCCCAGAATCCGTCGAGTGATGACTCCATGACTTGTCCGAATCGCAGCTCGGTTGTATGTAAAGCGCGTTCAGTTTTCTTCAGCTGCTCCGTACCTGTCAGGATTGCTTGTTGCAGAGATTCCTGCTCAACAACGAGACGCATGGTATTGACAACATGGGTGTGAAAGTTCCTGGCAACACCAAGCAGCCCAGCGCCGAAGATAAGGACGATCAACCATAGATAGTCGGAATCCACGCTGTTAATGGCGAACAGTCGTCCCAACAGGGGAAGCAATAGCGGTATCAGAAACGCGATGTAGGACTCCAGTGCGGCTGCATAGGAAGATATGGCCGCGGTGGCGAGTCCGGCGATGACAATGAGAAGGATTAGCTGTTGTTCCGCAGCCCACCCGGGATCGTACAGTAAACCAAGTGCGCCCCAAGAGGCGCCGCCCAACAAGCTTCCAACGACATGCCATCGAAGCCAGGCACCCAGTTCTGAATCTGCCGGGCTGGCTCTTGAAAACTGATGGAACAGAATGAGCCGAAATACACTGACGGCAATAAGGAATGCAACCCATACTGACATGTAGAGAGCGTCTTCCGCTTGCCAAAAATGGTAAGCGGTCAGCAATGCAACGCCGATGCTGACTGCAACGGCCGTAGTGCTCTGTGAGTAAAGCAGCCTGATTCGTTGCGCCTGAATGGTCTCTTCTGTTTTGGAGCGATTTTGCATGGAAGTAGGTGCGCAGAGATTCAATAAGGTAGCGGCGCTTGACGCTTGAACCTTAGCTTTACGGGTGACTGCGGCCGTTTTCTGGTGTGCCCGGTCGGACTGGCGGCGGTCTGGGTATCCGGGTCACATCGGGTGATGCACGGCCCGGCTGTCCGGAATCACCGACGAGAAGGATTGGCCCTTTTCCACGGCAGCCACCCCGGGCGAGTTTGCCGGCTGCCGCGGCTTCCCTTATCGTCCGGTTTTGTGCGGGCGAAGAGAAGAGTATGATTCCCCATCCCTACCCGCGATCCATAGCGATGACCGCGGAGGTGGTTACCCTTTTGCGGTGTGCTTTTTCGTAAACAATCTCAATTCAAGGAGAATCGTCATGCGTTTGTCAGCTCTGATTTTGGCCTGTCTGCTATCAACTGCCGCCCTTGCAGTCGACTATGGGAAACTCAATGAGGCGGTCGATAAACAGCAGGCTACGGATTCCGTCGATAAGGGCAAGGCCATGGAAGCGGTGCAGGAACAGGATATGAAGAAGGGCTACGAATCGGTGGATCAACAGAAGGCGATCGATTCGGTTGACAAGGAGAAGGCCATGGAGGCCTTGTCGAAATAGTCGGCGGGACCTGTCGCCCTGGGTCTCGAAGGGAGCGTGCCTGGGCGTGGCGCATGCCAGCTCCCCGAGTATCAAGCTGACAGTCTGGATCGCGACAATACAGGATGTCGTAGTCGTCGCCTGAATTCTGGGCGATCAAAAGAAGTTCTTCAGCTTCAGCTCGAATACGGCACCCGAGGCCAGAAAGTGGACCTTGGTATCCAGTTGTAGCTCGATCTGGAGTTTCTTCATTGCCATTCCCTGGCCGCCTGTATAGGCGATGTCACGCCTGACGCCGCCTGCTTCCTTCTCGAAATAGCGCCGTACGAGCCAGTCGACAAATCTCGATGCAAAGTCATCGCCGTACTCTTCACCCGTAAAAGACTTTTTGGGTTTGGTAATCTTTGCCCCATAGCCGTTATCGATCACGGCCAGGACCAGCCGTTCGTTGACCTGGTCCATAAACAGGATGATCTTTATCCCAGGGAAGCGGGTGACGTACTTTTTCTGCACAAATGCGGCATGTGAGAAGCTGTCTATTGCATTCTGGAGTGCGTCCTTTACCACACCCTTGATGGTTCTTTCATCACCGGCTGTGATCCCGATGGGTGCGATGAGTTGATCATAGACCGGTGGCAATATCACCTGATCGGAAAGTGAGTCACTCTGCTCGGATTTGCTCAGCGTGTGCCATTCGGAAAATTTCGGATCGTTAAACAGTATCGAGAACTGGCCGACGATGGATATGTCCCTTTTGCGGGTGCCGCGCTCCTGCAGGTACATTTTGAATACGTGGTTGAGCTCCGCCAGGGTCAGATCCTTTTTCTCCCTGTTTTCCTCTAATAGAAAGTCCTCCGACTGACAAATCACCGGCCCTTCTTTAAGCGACCTTCCCCTCGAGTCATGTTTCTTTTTTTCTTTCACTTTACCGTCAATGCCCTGGTGCGTCATACAGGTCCGAATCATTCATCGCGTCGATCAAAGGCGGCAGGGATTCGGCAAGATATCGAAGCGGAATCTTTGCGCCGTGCTCTGCGAGCGAGCTTTAGGCGTGCTGATTCTAGCGAACTTGGACGCCGGGGGTGTCAGGAAATGGCCATTGGCGCTGGCGGCCTGATCCGGGGCTCACTCGGCCATGACGATAAGGACGGAATCCTGGATGCGTGCGGCCAGGTGCTCCAAGTCGCTTATAGCCCGGCCCAGTTCGCCGGAATCACCCTGGTGTGGAGGGACCTGTGCCATGAACTCTCTGATTATGTCGATCTTCAGAGCGTAGTTGATGTTTGGGACGGGTTGCGCCGGCCCTTCGTGGACACCTATCTCGCCGAGCATGGATGTAATCATTCCGACCACCTCGCCGCGCATGTTCAGTAGTGGCCCGCCGCTGTTACCCTGCTGTATTGGCACCGAGATCTGGTAGCTGTCAGGGTCATCCCGCAGGCCATTCACCCCGCTGATTATCCCCTGGCTCAGCTTCGGATTCTTGCCCATGATGTCGATGCGGGGAAACCCGATAGTAAACACGCTGGCTCCGAGTGGCGCGCTGTGTGATGACAGAGGTAATGCCGGCGGTAATCGGCCGGGGTTGGTGACACGAAGAAAGGCAATGTCATGCGCCGCACTGCTCGCGATCACGCTGGCGTGCAGTTTCTCACCCTGTTTATTGATCAGCGTGACTTGCCGTTTACCGTCGATGATATGGTGATTGGTGACCGCGTATCCGCCGGCAACCGGCCAGGCGGTGCCGGTCGAGACCGGGGCGTCTGCCGCGTAGGGCTTCGCCTGTTCGAAACCAGGCACGGTTTTTCCGGCCCGACCGGGCAAGGCTGTTGAGCGCGACTCATGCCCGACGGGGCCGGCGGTCGCTTCATCGCGGCCAATTTTCCGCACTGCGTCTTCGAAACCCTGCGCGGCGGCCCTTTCCAGCCAGTGACGCGCCGAGCGACCTGCAAGCGGTTCGGCATGCCCCTCATCGATCAGCAGGGACAGGTTGTACTGACCAGCGGCGCTGTCCTGAAGTGCCGCAGCGCGGTACCAGCGAGCCGCAAGTCGATAATCCCGGTCCAGTCCGGTGCCGTGGTCATACATGAAACCCAGATTCACTTGCGCGTTGACGTGTCCCTCTTCGGCAAGCGCGGTCCAGACTGCCAGGGCGTTTTGATAGTCACCCGCCTCATAGGCTGTCCAGCCCTCACTGAAATCCGGTAAACCGTTTCTGTCCGGGAACGCATGAAGCGGTAACGGTACGGCCAGCGCCGCCAGGAGCAGCCGACGCAGGAGGCGTCGTACGGAAATTGATTGCGTCACAATCACAGGGTTGCCTCCCTTGAAAGGTCACTGCCGTGTTCGCAACAAACAGGCTATGGGTCGTCGAAATCGACTGCAATCTGGGCTCACCGGCATATGGTGCCTATCTACCTTGGCGTCTGCCGGGCAGTAGACTTGAGAACACCCACACTTCAAGGCCTATCTGTAAGGGAGGCGATAATGCAGGGCAGTGCACAGGTTCGCGGCCTCGATGGATTCACGCCAGGCCCCTGATCAGTCGATCTGTTTGCCTATGGTCGCAATGAAGTCCGTGAAGCGCTCGCCCTGAATCCTGACGTGATCCTTGATGCTCGCTTCTGCGGAGCCTTCATCCCCGCTCAGAATCGCATCGACGATATTGCGGTGTTCCTCGAGTGAGGTGCTGGCACGGTTTCGGACCCGCAGCTGCAGCCGCCGGTAAGGCTTGAGCCGCATCTGCAGCTGTCGAGCCTGCTGCGCAAGAAAGCGGTTGTGACTTGCCCTGTAGATACAGTCGTGGAAGCGCTCGTTCTCGTAGTAGTAGGCGTCTGGGTCGCCTTTTTCCTTTGCCCTTGCGCAGCCTTCGAGAAGTGATCGCAGTTCTTCGCTTTGTGCATCGGATATCCGGCGCGTCGCGAGGCGGGCACACATGCCCTCGAGTTCCGCCATCACCTCGAACATCTCGATCAGCTGAGGCAGTCCGACGCTGGCGACGAAGGTTCCGCGATTGGGGATGGTCTCGACCAGGCCGGAGCCAACCAGGTACTTGAAGGCCTCCCGGATGGGTGTGCGTGACACATGGAAGCGTTCTGCCAGCGAGGCCTCATCCAGGCGGTGGCCCGGCTTGAGGATACCGTTGACGATTTCATCCTCGAGCGCATCGCGCAGCTTCAATGCCTGTGAGGCATTGCTTTTCGTATGGGCCTTGCCGCTTAAAACTGCTGCCACCTTGGATGCCACCTCGTGCAGGTCTGCGTCATCTGCACCGACAGAATACCGATACGGCAAACCATAGCATACGAATTTGACAAAACAATGTGCTGTACTAGAGTCTCCGCATGCAATAAAACAAAAATTGCATACAAAATAACAGGAGGAGTGTGATTCATGGGCAAGTCTATTCTAAAGGCGGCTGTTCTCAGCTGCGTCTCCGTCATTTGGACCGGTACTGTCGCCGCGGATACGGTGCTGAAGGTCTCTCATCAATGGTCGACGTCTGATGTCCGGCACAAGGTGGCGCAGATGGTCGCGGACGAAGTGGCGGCCGCTGATGTCGGTCTCGAGCTTAAGATCTATCCGTCCAAATCGCTGTTCAAGCCGAAGGAACAGTATCGTCCGCTGACACGTGGTCAGCTCGACATGACGGTAGTCCCGCTGGCTTATGCCGCGGGCCAACAGCCGGCCTACAACCTGACTCTGATGCCCGGCCTGGTGAAAAACCATGACCACGCCGCGCGTCTGGTTGAATCGCCGTTTATGCAGGAACTCGAAAAAATCATGGCGACGGATGACGTCATGGTGCTGGTCCACGGCTATCTTGCGGGTGGTTTCGCCGGCAAAGAGCAGTGCATCACCAAGCCCGATGATGTCAAAGGCCTGAAGATCCGTGCCGCTGGGAAGTCTTTCGAACAGATGGTGGCCGCCGCTGGTGCATCGGTAACCTCGATGCCGTCATCGGAGATCTACAGTGCGATGCAGACCGGCGTGCTCGATGCCGCCAACACCTCATCATCGAGCTTCGTTTCCTACCGTCTGTACGAGCAGATCGGCTGCTACACGCCTGCCGGCGATGTAGCGTTATGGTTCATGTACCAGCCGATGTTGATGAACAAAACCACTTTCGACGGCCTCAATGAGAAACAACAGCAGGCGCTGCTGGCCGGTGCCAAAAAGGCCCAGGCTTACTACCTTGCAGAAGCAAAAAAAGCGGATGAGGCCTCGGCAGCCAAGTTCGAGGAGGCCGGTGTGAAGATTGTTCAGATGAGTCAGGCCGACTTCGATGCATGGCGTGAGGTTGCCAAGGCGTCGTCTTACAAGAAATTCGTGGATGAGACCGAAGGGGGGCAGCAGCTCCTCGACATGGCACTCGCGGTCGAATAACAAAAAAACGGCCGGCCATCGCTTGACGATGGCCGGCGTGCGCCCGTGGCGACTCTGATGGAGACCTCTGGATGACAGAAAAAGGTGCATCGGCGACGCAACGTTGCCAGCAGGTGCTTGTTCGTGGTGCCGGGGTGATTTCGACGGTCTGTGGTGTGATTGCCGCGCTGATGATTCTGGTTTCCGTGGTCATTACCTGTCAGATGATCTGGATGCGTTTCGTGATGAACGAATCGACAATCTGGCAGACCGAGGCGGTCACCTACCTGATGATTTCCGCGACACTGATCGGGCTTCCCTATGTCCAATTGCTGCGGGGCCACGTCAACGTCGATCTGGTCCCGATGCTGCTGCCGCCCAGAATACGCAAGGCACTCGCCTTGGTCGTCTTGTCCCTGAGCATCGCGGTGATCTCTATCATGGCGTTCCACGGCTACGAGCTTTTTCATACGGCCTGGGAGCGCAACTGGCATTCGGAGAGCGTATGGGGGGTGAGTATGTGGATACCCTACCTGGCATTGCCCTTGGGGCTCGGGCTTTTCGTCCTGCAGATGATCGCAGACCTGATCGCGGCCTGGCAGTGTGACGTTGAGGTGCTGGAGCACGGCGAATTCGAGGAGGATTACTGATGGATCCGCTCGTGCTCGGTGCCGTGGTCGCCCTGGTTACGGTACTGGTGCTGTTTTCCGGGGTATCGGTGGCGATTGGTCTGCTGATCGTCTCCGCAGGTTTCCTCCTGGTCTTTGAGGGTGCGGCTTCTTTCGAGCTCCTGCCGGAAATCTTCTTCGGCAAACTCGATAACTTTGCACTGCTTTCGATCCCTATGTTCATCATCATGGGGGCGGCAATCTCCTCGACCCGTGCGGGTGCAGATCTTTACGAAGCCTTGGAACGATGGATGACCCGCGTCCCCGGTGGTCTGGTCGTCTCCAATCTCGGTGCCTGCGCCCTGTTCTCTGCGATGTCCGGATCGTCACCGGCGACCTGCGCCGCCATCGGCAAGATGGGAATCCCCGAGATGCGCAAGCGTGGCTATCCGGATGGGGTTGCAGCAGGTTCGATTGCGGCAGGCGGCACCCTGGGCATTCTCATACCTCCGTCCGTCACCATGATCGTCTACGGCATCGCGACCGAGACCTCGATCGGTCGTCTTTTTCTGGCCGGGGTATTGCCTGGCCTGTTGCTCGTGGCGTTGTTCATGGCCTGGTCCATCTACAGCACCTGGCGCCAGGGAGGCGCCGCGACGGCCTTGGGCGCGACCCGTTACAGCTGGGCGCAGAAAGTCGAGGTGCTGCCACGTGTCGTGCCCTTCTTGTTGATCATTATCGGGGTTCTCTACGCGCTCTACGGTGGTGTCGCCACACCCTCGGAGACCGCCGCCGTGGGCGCCCTGCTTTGCGTGCTTGCTGCGGTTTTCATCTACAAGCTGTTTCGTTTCGACGCGCTTTGGGCGGTGTTGCGCGATTCCACCCGCGAAAGCGTGATGATCCTGTTCATCATCGGTGCAGCGGGTGTCTTCGCTTTCATGCTGTCGAGCCTGTTCGTTACGCAGGCTATTGCCGAGTGGATAGCCACCCTCGAGGTGAACCGATGGGTTCTGATGGGGGCGATCAATGTATTCCTGCTGATCGCCGGTTTCTTCCTGCCGCCGGTCGCGGTGATCCTGATGGCCGCACCGATTCTCTTTCCGATCATTCTTGGAGCGGGATTCGATCCTTACTGGTTTGCGGTGGTTTTGACCATCAACATGGAGATCGGCCTGATCACACCACCCGTTGGGCTGAACCTGTATGTGATCAATGGCATCGCACCCGATATCCCGTTGAAGACCATTCTCAAAGGCTCCATGCCGTTTGTTGCCTGCATGGTGCTGGCGATCATCATCCTGTCGGCCTTTCCTGCGGTGGTGACTTGGCTGCCGGATACGCTCATGGGTCCGGTGTACTGAGGGGCCGTCATGCGGATGGATGCCAGTGGCAGGGGTGGCGAATGCCGGGCGTGACTTGGCTGGAGCGCATGATGAACACGGTTGCCGACCGTGGCCGTGAACTGCTCGGTCTGCGCGAGGACGAGACCCGGGACCCACTGCCCGAACTGTGCGGGCGCCTGATCGCCGGCCGTGGCGAGGCCTCCAATATCGCCCTGGCTCGGGAAGTCCTGCAACGTTTCGAGGGCCTTGGCCCGGAACAGAAGACAGCGTTCTTCGTCATCCTCGCCGAACAGTTCGGTCCCGATCCGGACCGTATCCTGGAGGCGACAAACGCCTTCCGTACCGATCGGCCCGAGACTCTCGTGCGTTTGATCGATGCGGTCGAGCCGCCGCGCCAGGAACTGTTCCGGCGCCTCAACATGGCCCCGCACGGTACCGCCGGACTGGTGGCGATGCGTACCGAACTGCTCGACCGCTTGCATGAGAACCCGCTGCTCAGCAGCGTCGATGAGGATCTCAGGCATCTGCTGTCCTCTTGGTTCAACCGTGGTTTCCTGCGCCTGCAGCGCATCGACTGGCACAGCCCGGCCGCGGTGCTGGAAAAGATCATGCGCTACGAATCGGTCCATCCGGTCAAGGGCTGGGACGACCTGCGACGCCGGCTCGCCAGCGACCGGCGCTGCTTTGGTTTCTTCCACCCGGCACTGCCGGAGGAGCCGCTAATCTTCGTCGAGGTTGCGCTGACAAGGCAGATCGCCGCCGAGATCGGGCCGCTGATCGGTCCCGAGGTTGCGGAGACCGACCCTTACGCCGCGGATACGGCAGTGTTCTATTCGATCAACAATGCCCTGCAGGGGCTGCGCGGCATCAGCTTCGGCAACTTCCTGCTCAAACAGGTGCTGAGCGAACTCGCCGCCGAACTGCCGCAGCTGGAACACTTCGTCACCCTGTCGCCGCTGCCGCGCTTCGCCGAGCGTCTGGACCTGCTGCTTGCCGGCGGCGTCGAGGACTGGCCCCTCGAACGGCTCAATGAGTCGCTGGCCGATTTTCAGCCGGCATTGCAGGCGCACAGCGAACAGGACGAGCCCAGTGCCGCGGTACGTGAACTGCTGCGGGAGCAGGCGCAGCATGAGGCGGTGTTGAGTGGTCCGCTGGCCCGCCTGGCACTGCTCTACATCTGTGCGCTGAAGCGCTCGCCCGGTGTGTGCTGTGATCCGGTCGCCGCGTTCCACCTCGCCAATGGGGCGGTTCTGGAGCGCATCAACGTGAATGCCGACCGCTCGGCGAAAGGCATGGCGCAGTCTCATGGCGTGATGGTGAATTACCGCTACGATCCCGAGCAGGTGATCGCCAACCACGAGGCCTTCGTGCAGGACGGTCTTGTCGTGATGTCGCGTGCGCTGCAACGTGAATACGACAAACACATTGCGGGCAGGCGTTGATGAATCTGCTGCGGCCGTTTTTTCTGTGTTTCCTTTTTCTCTGGCCAGTCGCATGGCCTACCGACTCTACTGAAGGATTCGAAAAGCATGAGTAACGCGAACCTCTATGCGCTGTTCCTCGAGCGCTTTCCCTCCGACCCCACTGCTGTATTTTTGGATGGTGTTGACGGTCGTTGCCTGCGCTACAGTGAGGTGTCGCAGCACAGCGGTCAGATGCTCAGCCTGCTGCAGCAAAGCGGCGTGCAAAAGGGCGACCGGGTGGTCGTCCAGGTGGAAAAGTCGATCGAGGCTGTCCTGTTGTACCTGGCCTGCCTGCGCGCCGGGGCCATATACATACCCCTTAATACGGCATATACCCCCAAGGAACTCGGCTACTTTCTGCAGGACGCGACACCGCAGTTGTTCGTCTGCGCACCGGATAAAAAAGAGGCCCTGACGCCGGTGGTGCGGGCGGCGGGCGTACCTGTGGTCTTGAGCCTCGGTGCCACGGGCGAGGGGGAACTGATGGAGGCAGCGACGGCTGCGGCGCCGAGCGAACAGATCGTTGAGGTCCGTGCCGACGACCTGGCGGCAATCCTGTACACCTCGGGGACCACCGGGCTTTCCAAGGGGGCTATGCTCAGCCATGCCAATCTTGCCTCCAACGCCCAGGTACTGCACGACTACTGGCACTGGCAGCATGAAGATGTGCTGCTGCACGCATTGCCGATCTTCCATGTGCATGGCCTGTTCGTGGCGCTGCACTGCGCACTGCTCGGCGGCTCGCGCCTGATCTTTCTGCCGCGCTTCGACGCGGAGCAGATGATCGCCAGGCTGCCCGAGGCGACGGTGATGATGGGTGTCCCGACCTTCTACACGCGCCTGCTCGAGCGTGCGGACTTCGGCCGCGAACTCTGCACCCGCATGCGTCTTTTCATTTCCGGTTCGGCGCCCCTGCTGGCGGATACCCACCGCGAGTTCGAGGCGCGGACCGGACACCGTATCCTCGAACGCTACGGTATGACCGAGGCCGGCATGATCACCTCCAACCCTTATGACGGCGAGCGCGTCGCCGGCACTGTCGGTTATGCCCTGCCAGGGGTAAGCGCTCGCGTCGCGGACGAGCAGGGCAGGGAACTGCCGCGTGGCGAGGCCGGTGTGCTGGAGATCACCGGACCGAACGTATTCCAGGGTTACTGGCAGATGCCGGAGAAGAGCGCCGAGGAGTTCCGTGCAGATGGCTGGTTCATCACCGGCGACATCGCGGTGATGGCGGACGACGGGCGGGTGACCATCGTCGGCCGTGCGAAGGACCTTATTATCTCCGGAGGCTTCAACGTCTACCCGAAAGAGATCGAGTCGCAGATCGACGAGCTGCCCGGGGTGAGGGAGTCGGCGGTGATCGGCTTGCCGCACCCGGACTTCGGCGAGGGGGTGACCGCGGTGGTCGTGCCCGACGGCAGTGGTGAGCTCACCGAGCAATCGGTGGTCGCGGCGCTCAGCGAGCAGCTCGCGCGCTTCAAACAGCCCAAGCGGGTTTTCATTGTCGATGAACTGCCGCGCAACACCATGGGCAAGGTGCAGAAGAATATCCTGCGCGATACCTACAAGGACACCTTCGCTTGATTGCGGCCACCGCTGCCGAGTTGCAGCAGAGGATCCACCAGGCGATCCCGCTGAGTCAGGCGATGGGCTACCGGATCACCGCGCTCGCGGATACGCAGATCACCGTCGAGGCGCCGCTCGGACCCAATATCAATATCCATGGCACCGGATTCGCCGGCAGCCTGTATGCGCTGGGTATATTGACCGCCTGGGGCCTGTGTGCGCACCTTATCGCGCGTGCCGGTCTCGAAGCGGATCTGGTGGTTGCCGAGGCCAATATCCGCTACCGCGCTCCGATCAAGGGTGACATCGTCTGTCGCTGCGGGGCCACGGCGCAGGCGGTGCAGTCGTTCGTCGATGGGCTCGCCGAGCGGAGACGCTCACGCATGTCGCTCGAGGTCACGATCGGCGCCGGCCCGGCGGCGCTTATCCAGGCAGAGATGCACGCCAGTCGACGTTGACAGGAAGCGTCTTCAACGCTGGCGCAAACACGTCGGCGCGCAGCAGCCATGGGTACATTCAGTCGTGACGCCCGTTATGCGCCAGATCCGGCTCGCCCAGATGCTCGAGCAGGGCGGCGCGGGCGGTATCACGCAGCCTCACCGCGGCTGCCCAGTCTGTTCCGACGGCCGTGATGGGCGGACCGACGGTGATCTGGATCTCCCCTCTTCGCGGAAACTTGGACTTGTCGCGCAGGATTGACCGGGTACCACTAATGCTCACCGGAACCAGGGGTACGCCGGCCTCGGCGGCAGCGGCGAAAGCGCCCATGTGAAATCTGCGCAGGCCGGGGATGCGCGTGAAAGTGCCCTCGGGAAAGAACAGCACAGAACGTCCTGCCTTTACCGACTCGCGAGTCTGTCGCGCATCACTCAAGCCGCGCTGCATATCGAACCGTTCTACGAACAGGGTACCGATGCGTCGCAGGAACACGCGTGGCACAAACTGCTCGCCAAGCTCCCGTTTGGCAACGAAGGAGAACGGGCCCGGCAGTACCGCTACCAGCGCCACTCCGTCGAGGTAGCTGGCATGGTTGGAAATCATGACGCAGGCACGATCCCCGGGCCTGTTGTCCAGCCCGGAAATGCGCAGCGGCACACCGGTCAGGCGAAACAGCAAACGGGCAGCCGAACGCATCACGAGCCAGCGCCAGCGCTCATGTGGCAACAGTGCGATCAGTAACCAGGCAGGCGGGGCCAGGGTCCAGAAGATGAGGTGTGCATAGAGGGCGTACGCGGTATCGGAGGACCCGCGTCGGAGGCTGCGCAGGCGTGGCCGCAAAGAATGCCCAGCGAGCCTGAGAACCTGCCACCAGACCCCGCGCGGCTGTTGCCCGATTCGTCCCGCCTCGAACAGTTCACGCACCGCTGCGCGACGGATCTTGCCGCTGGACGTTTTGAGTACCGTGTGCGGCGGCGACAACAGCACCTCATCGGGCTGGACACCCAAAAGCTCCGCGGCCACGCCCTGCACGTTGCGCTGCAGCGTCTCGCGTGCAGCGACCTGTAACTCACGTGTTTCCGCGACCACTATCACGCGCTCGGTGCCCGAGACCGGGTCGATGCTGCCGAACACCGCCACGCAGCCCTTGCGGACCCCGGCGATATTGCCAACTGCCTCTTCCACTTCGTAGGGATAGATGTTGCGCCCGCCGCGGATGATGAGGTCTTTGACGCGACCGGTCAGATAGACATCGCCGCCTGCGACATAGGCTCGATCACCCGACTCCCGCCACATGCCATCGATCAGGTTTCGAGTCGCCTGTTCATTGTGAAGATAGCCTTGGGTGGCCGAGGGGCCCTGGAACTGCAGCCGGCCCTCGCGGCGCTCCGGCAGTTCGCGTCCCGCCGCATCGATAATGCGAACCTGATACCCGGGCAGTGGCTGGCCACAGGCCACGAATTCGAGAAAATCCGGTTCGGCATCCGCCACCGGTACCGCCTCTCCCGATGCCGCGAAGGTGTCCCGCCGGATACGGTCGATCAGCAAGCCGCGCTCAGGGGGAGGGAAGGCCAGACCGACGGCGGCCTCGGCCAGACCGTACACGGGCGCCAGGGCCTGGTGCCGCAGCCCATAGGCGGCGAAGCGGTCGCGGAAGCGTCGCACCGTATTGGGACTGACCGGCTCTGCACCGTTGAAGGCAAGCCGCAGACTACTCAGGTCCAGTCCTTCGATATCCGGGTCCTGCAGTTTGCTCAGGCACAGCTCATAGGCGAAGTTTGGTGCGGCGGTCAGCGTGCCGCCGTGCCTGTGGATGGTCCAGAGCCAACGTCGCGGTCGCGAAAGGAATGCCAGCGGCGACATCAGAACCAGGGGCATGCCAAAGTACAGGCTACCCAGCCAGGCACCGATCA
>CAZCDY010000092.1:4098-14759 GCA_964497145.1 uncultured Gammaproteobacteria bacterium | reverse complement strand
AGCGGATACCAGTATCGTCCGAGCCGAGGCGCTCTACGATCTGCTGTTGCCGCCGATCAAGGCCAAGATGAAGGGCAAGCTGCCAGAAGAGTTGATGCAGCCCAAACTGGCCGCATCTGCCGAAATCAGGCTGTAACGGTCGGCCCAGGCATACAGGCAGCCCCTCTTCACGAGGGGCTCGTACCATGAATATCGTGGCCAGAATTCTTTTGCTGCTGATGCTCTCCTGCGCCTTGGTGATTCCGGGTGCGGGAGCGGCGGAGCAGCTCGCCGCTGAGACGGGGTCTGATGCGGCTGCTGATCCGGGCGGCAATGATGACTGGGACTGGAGTGCGGTCACCGAGATGGACGATGCACCCGTCATAGCCCCTTCTGCCGGCAGCCGCAAGCGCACGGTCGAGGACTATGTCGCACCGGCTGAGATCGAAAATGCGTTCCCGGACTATGATGCGGTGCCGCGCGAGGCCTATGCCGTCTTCAAAGACAAAGAGGTCGCGCCTTTCGAGGTCATCCCCAGCCAACGTGATCGTGGTATGCACCCCTGCTCGAGCTGCCATCAGTGGGTAAAGAGCAATCTCGAGGTCCGTAACCTCAGCAAACCGCATGACAGTTTCAAGCTCGAGCATGGTCTGCATGGCAAGGGGAAATTCTGGTGTTTTACTTGCCATGATCTGGAGGGGGCGGGTGGCCTGAGGACGCTGGAAGGTGAAAAGCTGGATTTCAACGACGCCTATATTTTGTGCAGTCAGTGTCATTCGAAACAGGCGCGTGACTGGGTGTACGGTGCGCATGGCAAACGTGTCAGCGGCTGGCAGGGCAAGCGCCAGGTCTTGAACTGCACCGCCTGTCACTACCAGCACAGGCCTGCTTTCAAACCCCGCGAGCCGAAACCGGGGCCTGGCATCCGTATGGGTCTCGACAGACCCTCGCACTGGGTGGCACAGGACCTGCGTTCGCCACCGGATCATGGCAATCATGCCGGCTGGAAGGAAGCGCAGATCGGCCCGCCGAAAAAGGATGTGGACCAGGAGGGCGACCGGCAACAGCTGGGCTCGCAGGAGCAGGGCGATGACGAAAAATCCTAAAGAAGAAGACGCCAGATCTGTCAACGACCAGGCCCGTCGCAAATTCCTCAAGGGCCTGGCTCTGGCAACCGGTGCCGGTGCGGCCGTCGCGACCCGCGGTGCCTGGGGTGGCAGCACCCTGTCCGATGCCTTTGCCGATTTTTTCCAGCAGCACTATCAACGTATGACCGAAGCGGAGATACGCGACACCATCGCGCGTATCGAACGCAAGGCGAAACACCGCTATGGCGTCGAGATTCAGTGTGAAAACCCCCCGCCGCAGGAAGGTGTCGTATTCGGCTACGCAATCAATATATCCAAGTGTCGCGGGTACCGAGACTGTGTACATGCCTGTGTGAAAGAGAACAATCTGAGCCGGGACACGCAATATATCCGTGTGATCGAGATGGATCGCGACAATACGGATCTGCATCACGGTGATCACTACTACGACAGGGCCCAGGTGCCGGCAGAGGATAAATACTACCTGCCGATGCAGTGCATGCAATGTGACAACCCGCCCTGCGTGAAGGCCTGTCCGGTGGAGGCTACCTGGACCGAACCGGACGGTATCGTGGTGGTCGACTATGACTGGTGCATTGGTTGCCGCTATTGCATGACGGCCTGCCCCTACCAGGCAAGGCATTTCAACTGGGGACTGCCGGACCTGCCACCCGAGGAGATCAATACGCAGACGCATTATCTCGGCAACCGTCCACGGCCCAAGGGCGTGGTGGAGAAATGCCATTTCTGTGTGCAGCGCACGCGCAAGGGCAGGCAGCCTGCCTGTCATGAGGCCTGTCCCACCGGGGCGCGCATCTTCGGCAATCTGCTCGATCCCGGCAGCGAGATCCGCTACGTGCTGCAGCACAAGGCGGTGTTCCGGATGAAAGAGGAGTTGGGCACCGAACCGAAATTCTGGTACTTCCGCGATGAGTGAACCCACACCCAGCCTCACGCGCTTTCTGCTCAGCAGCCTGGGACATATGCTGCGCGGCAGACCTATGTATTGGTTGTGGGTGGCCTTCCTTCTCGCGGTTATGGGGCTGGGCGGCTGGTTTTACCTTTACCAGCTGCGCGAGGGCCTGGTGGTCAGCAATATGACCAACCAGGTGTCCTGGGGTTTTTATATCTCCAACTTTACCTTCCTGGTCGGCGTGGCGGCGGCGGCAGTCATGCTCGTGGTGCCCGCGTATATCTTTCATCGCAATGACATCAAGGACGTGGTGCTGATGGGTGACACCATGGCGATTGCGGCCGTGACCATGGCGATCCTGTTTGTGGTGGTGGATCTGGGTCGGCCGGATCGGTTCTGGCATCTGATCCCCTTCATCGGGCGTTTCAACTTTCCCGAGTCCATGCTGGCCTGGGATGTGATCGTATTGAACGGGTACCTGTTCCTCAACCTGGGAATTTCCTTCTATATCGTGTTTAACCACTACCGTGGTAAGCAACCCAACGAGTCACGCTATTTCCCCTGGGTACTGCTGGCTATCTTCTGGGCCATATCGATTCATACGGTGACGGCCTTTCTGTATTCGGCGAGCACGGCTCGGCCCTATTGGCACAACGCCCTGTTGGCGCCGAGATTCATCGCTTCCGCATTTGCCTCGGGCCCCGCGCTGATGGCCATCGGGCTGCAGATCATCCGCGGAATCAGCGACTATCCGATCCGGCAGAGCGTTATCCAACATCTGGCATTGGTCGCGGCCATTGCCCTTCAGGTGACGCTGTTTTTCCTTTTGGCGGATCTGTTCACTGATTTCTACAACGAGGGCGAGCATGCCGCCTCCGCCCGTTATCTGTTTTTTGGTCTTGATGGTCACAATGCCCTGACGCCCTGGATCTGGACCGCGGTGGCGTTGTTGGCCACGGCGATGGTGATCCTGATGATCCATCCGCTGCGCAACAATCCCGTGACCATGAACATTGCGTTCGTGCTCACGATCATCGGTGTCTGGATCGAAAAGGGTATGGGTCTGGTCGTACCGGCTTTCATCCCGACACCGATCGGTGAGATCTACGAATACAGCCCCAGCCTGCCCGAGGTCATGGTGTCCCTGGGCATCTGGGCCTTTGGTCTGCTGCTGTTTACGCTGCTGGCCAAGGCCGCCTTGCCCGTGCAGTGCAAATTCCTGCGCGAAAATCCGGATGAAGAGAGGGAGGCCTGTTGATGCAGTCCATGCAGACAGGGCGAGACGCAGGCTCCTCTCAGTTACCCGCAAAATGCGCCACCATCAACTTCAAGGAGACCGAGATGAAAAGGCTCATCCTGTTTATCTTTCTGACCGCGCTTGTCGGCCTGGTCCAGGCCGAGACGGTCAAGGGACGCATCGCCGTGGTTTCGAAACAGGCGGGCACCATTCAGATCGAGGTCAAGGGCAAGGACAAGAGCGTCAGCAAGGTCGTGGTGCGCACCGATGCCAACACCCGTTACGAGGGTGCGTCCGGCCTCAAGGAACTGGGGCCACCCGATCTCATCGAGGTTCAGCGCGAGCCGGGTCAACCGGCCAGCAGCATCAAGAAGATCGTTTTCGGGCTGCCGCCCGGGGTGGAGATCAGTGTCAAGGAACTCCTGGGCATCATGACGGGCTCGGGACCCTACCATCTGTTCGATGCGCGGCCGGGTAAACGCTTCGGTGCAGCCCATGTTCCGGGCGCCAGGTCGGCCTTTCCCAAAGACGAGGATTTTCTCAGCAAGCTGCCGGCCGACAAGAATGCCCTGCTGGTGTTTTATTGCGGCGGTCCGACCTGTCCCTATACCGGGGTTGCCGTGAAGAAGGCGCAAGAGGCCGGCTACACCCGGCTCAGGGGTTTCCAGGCCGGTCTTCCCGGCTGGAAAAAGGCCAAGCTCCCGGTACATTCCGAGGCCTCCTGGCTGGCCAAGCATCTGGACCCGCAGCACGTGATTCTCGATGTGCGTGACAAGGCGCAGAGCGGCCAGTCGCATATCAAGACTGCGGTGGCCATGCCCACGGCGGATCTGCAAGCGATGACCCGGCAGTTCATTGATAAACAGTCGGTAGCCCAGCTTCCTGGCGTATCGGACATGCGGGCACCGGTGATTGTCTATGCCGACAGCCATACCTCCAAAGATGCCCTGCTGGCCTACAAGGAGCTGCGCACCTGGGGGTACGGCAAGGCGACGGTGTTGAAGGATGGCTTTTCCGGCTGGGAAAAGGCGGGTCTGCCCACAGCGACCGGCGCGGCCGGCACTCAGATCGTCTATCAGAAGAAACTGGCGCCCGGCGCCATTGCACCTGAAGAATTCGTCGCCCTTCAGTCATCGGAAGGCACCGTGATCATCGACGTGCGCACCGAAGAGGAGGTGGCCTCCGGCGTGATCTCAGGGGCACGGCATATTCCGCTCGAAAAGCTCGAGGACGTCGCGGCTGACCTGCCCAGGGACGAGGAGGTTCTGATCTATTGTGCCAACGGCATTCGTGCCGAAATGGCGCATCAGACCCTGAACGAGAAGGGGATAAAGAACCGCTTCCTCAATGAAACCGTGATTATCGACAAGGACGGCAGCTTCAAGATCTAGGTCCCATGAATCGACGCGAATTCCTGAAGGTCTCCGGTACTTTGGGTGTGGCCGGAGCATTGCCCGGCCTGCTCGGCGGCTGTGCCCGGCATCCACTGCCCGGCAGTGGTGAAGTGACGACCAGTCCTACGGTCTGCAATCTGTGTTTCTGGCAGTGTGCGGGCACCCTGTATCAGGAGGACGGCAGGCCCTGGAAGGTGGTTGGTCATCCTGATGACCCGCATTGCGAGGGGCGCCTGTGCACACGCGGTTCCGGGGGCATCGGCGCCTATGAGGACCGCGATCGCCTTCGGCAGCCGCTGATCCGCGTCGACCAGGGTGAGGGCCAGACGTTCAAGCCGGTTTCCTGGGACGAGGCATTCGAGTTCATCGCGGGAAGGATGCAGACCATTGCTGAGCAGCATGGCAAGGACCGCATCGCGCTGTTCTCGCACGGTGACGGTGGCGCTCATTTCCGCCGCATGCTGCAGGCTTTCGGTTCCCATGCCTATGCCCATCCTTCGTTCGCGCAGTGTCGCGGCCCGAGGGCCACGGCCTTCGGTCTCACCTACGGCGAAGGTGTCGGTTCACCGGATCGAACCGACATGGCCAACTCAAAGTGCATCGTGCTGATCGGTTCGCACATCGGTGAGAACCTGCACAACAGTCAGGTGCAGACCTTCAGTCAGGCGCTCGATGCCGGCACCACGCTGATTACCGTGGACCCCAGGTTCTCGGTCGCCGCGTCCAAATCCAAACATTGGCTGCCGATCAAGCCGGGCACCGATATCGCGCTATTGCTTGCCTGGATGAACGTACTGATCAATGAAGATCTGTACGATCACGAATATGTGGCGAGACATTGCTCGGGACTGGAGCAGCTGGTGCAGCATGTGCAGCCGTTCAACCCCGAGTGGGCCTATCTGGAGACCGGGCTCGAACCCGAGATCATTCGAGTGACTGCGCGCGAGATGGCTGCCGCGGCGCCGGCCAGCCTGGTCCACCCGGGGCGCCATACGACCTGGTATGGCGACGATACCCAGCGCTGCCGGGCCATCGCCATACTCAATGCCTTGTTGGGCTCCTGGGGTCGCCCCGGCGGTTTCTATGCTCAGGAGAAGGTGGATCTGCCAGAGTATCCGGTGCCGAAACCACCCAAGCCCTCCGCGGACTGGAAGCAGTTGGTACAGGGCGACTATCCCCTGGTGGGTACCGGCATCAGCAACAAGCTGCTGGAACATTCCATAGGCGACGAAGCCTATATCAAGGGCTGGTTCGTGTATGCGACCAACCTGCCCATGACCCTGCCGGGCGCCCGCGAGCAGATCGCGGCAGCGGCGCAGTCGCTGGACCTGATGGTGGTGGTGGATACCATGCCGGCAGAAATCACGGGTTATGCCGACGTGGTGCTGCCCGAGTGTACCTACCTCGAGCGCTACGACGACCTCCGCAACAAGCCGGAACGCATCCCGTCGCTGGCATTGCGCATGCCGGGATTCGAGCCCAGTCATGAGACAAAGCCCGCCTGGTGGATGGCGAAGGGCATCGCAGAGATGCTGGGGCTGGGGGAGTATTTCCCCTGGCAGGACTACACCGAGGTGCTCGACTGGCAGTTGCGCCAGATTGGATCGTCTCTTGCCGAAATGCAGAAACTCGGGGTGAAGACCTTTCCGCGCAAGACCGCCGTCTACTTTGAAGAAGGCACACCGGTCAGCTTCAATACCCCGAGTGGCAAGATCGAGCTTTATTCCAGCATCCTGGCAGACATCGGCCAGGATCCTTTGCCCCGATACCAGCCGCCGGAACGTCCGCCGCAGGGTTATTACCATCTGAACTACGGGCGTGCCCCGGCCCACACCTTTGGACGCACCATCAACAATCCGCAGTTGTTCGAACTGATGCCGGAGAACACGGTGTGGGTGCATCCTGCAGCCGCCGCCGGTGTCGGTGTTGCCAGCGGCGATTATGTGCAGCTGGAGAATCCCGAGGGCCGACGCAGTAACCGGGTACGCGTGCGCGTCACGCAACGCATTCGGCCGGATTCGATATTCATTGTGCATGGATTCGGGCATACGGATGCACGCCAGCGGCTGGCGCACGATGTCGGCGCCGATGACGCCGATCTGATGCACAACGTCAAGTTGGACCCGATCACGGGAAGCACCGGTATGCGGGCCAGTTTCGTCACCCTGGTAAAGCCGGGCGAGGTGGGTTGATATGAGCACCACCTATGCGATGGTCATCGATACCCGTACCTGCATCGGCTGTGGCGACTGCGTGGTGGCCTGCAAGAATGAAAACAAGGTACCCGCCGGTCTCAATCGTGACTGGGTGGTGGAGGCAACCCGGGGAGAGTACCCAGTTCTGCAGACCGAGTTCCGCTCGGAGCGCTGCAACCACTGTGGCCATGCGCCCTGCGTCACCAACTGTCCCACGGGTGCGAGTCACTATTGGAAGGACAGCAATATCGTGCTGGTGGCGGCGGAGAAGTGCACTGGCTGCAAGGCCTGCATTGCCGCCTGTCCCTATGATGCGCGCCTGCTGATGCACCCGGAAGGTTATGTGGATAAATGCACTTTCTGTCATCACCGGGTGGACCAGGGGCTGGATCCCGCCTGCGTCTCCAGTTGCCCGACCCGCTGTATGTATTTTGGTCTTCTTGATGACCGTGACAGCATCGTCAGCAGACTCTTGCGCGAGCGGCGGTACAAGACGCTGATGCCGGAAACCGGCAATCAACCCCACGTCTATTACCTGCTGTGAGGATCAGGGCATGATCGAGGAAGTCCTGGTGACCGCCCGTTATAACGACAAGGTCGATCCTTCGTTGGGGATCTGGACCTGGGAGATTGCCTTTTATCTATTCATGGGCGGGATGGCGGCCGGCATCATGCTGTTTGCTGCGTGGGCCGTGCTGGCACGTAAACAGAGGGTGTTGGAGTTCGCGCACAACCGTTTTGCACTTTGGGCGCCGATTGCCTTGTCGTTGGGCATGACTACGCTGTTTCTGGATCTCGAATACAAAATCCATGTGTTCCGCTTCTATACCAGTTTCGAGCCCAGTTCGCCGATGTCATGGGGGGCCTGGGTCCTGGTGCTGATCTACCCGCTGATGGTCGTGCAGGTGCTTTCCACTTTGCGCGCGGGCTACCCGGGTCTGGCCGGGCTGCTGGAACGCATCCCCATGGGCGGCTGGGTTCTGGATCTGTGCGAGGATCGGCGCAGGCTGATTGCCTGGTTGGTGATACCGCTGGCGGTCGGTTTGGGGATCTATACCGGTGTGCTGCTCAGTGCCTTCAGCGCCCGGCCATTCTGGAATTCTGCGGCCCTGGGTCCCCTGTTTCTGGTCTCCGGTCTTTCGACCGCGGCGGTGCTTCCGATCCTTGCCGGTGCGAAACAGCAGGAACGACATTTCTTTGAGATCGCCGACATGGGCCTGATCTGCATCGAGTTGGTGCTGATCGCGTTGCTGCTGATCAATCTTGCCACGGGCGCCGCACAACAACTGGATGCCCTGGCCCTTGTCACCGGCGGCAGCTATACCATTCCCTTCTGGTTGTGGTTCGTGCTGCCCGGGCTATTGGTGCCGATCGTATTCGAACTCGTTGGTCTACGCGGTGGCCGGCTGTTCGGATTCAGTGCCGCATTGCTGGTTGTGTATGGTGGCTTCATGTTGCGCTATCTCATGGTGGAGATCGGACAGGTAAGCACCTGGACCGATTACGCTATTCAATTCGACCCGCAATTGTTGCAAAGGTTGGTGCAGTGAAGGGGACAAGGTTTATGCGCGCTCTGCCGTTGAGCATGATCATTGTGGCTTTTTTGATGGCCGGCTGTATGGACGAGCCGCCGGTTGACAAGGTCGGTACGGCTGCGGCACTGGCCAGGACCATCGCGGCCGGGCAGGACCATGTCACGGTCCCTGAGCTCTCCGACTGGATCATCAAGGATCAGCGTGACTACGCGCTTGTCGATATCCGCGACAAGGCCGATTTCGACGAGGGTCGTATTGAGGGGGCCAGCCATATACCGCTGGCGGCACTGATGTCGGATGCCGCACTCGCGGCGATGCCGACAGGGCGCAAGGTGGTGGTCTACTCCAACGGCACCGCACATGCGGCCCAGGCTGCCTTGCTGCTGCGCCTGGTCGATCGCGATGCCTATGCGCTGCTGGGTGGCTTCAACTATTGGCAGGCCTACCTCAAGGATGCACAGAGCGCCGGCGTGGCAGAGATGGACCCGGTGAAGAGGGCCCGGTACCAGGCCGTATCGTGTTTCTTCGAAGGTGAATATGTGGCTGCCGCGGGCCTGACGGCCAAAGGTGCTGCGGCCCATGCGCAACCGCAGCAGGCCGTCGCCGAAGAGGGCTCGGATCCACTCGGGCTTGGCCTCGGCCTGGGTTCTGAAGAGGTCCGGGAGATGGGTCTGGAGGCAGGCTCAGCCAAGCCGAAGACAGAGTCAGAGGACCCACTGGGCCTGGGGCTTGGGCTTGGTCTGGGTGGAGAGGCCGCAAAAGAACTGCAGAATGACAAGCCCACTGAATCCAAGGGCAGTGCACGCAAGCTGTTGATCAAGGCTGAATGCTGAGCTGCATGTCGGCGTCGAAGCAATAACGAACCGCCAGGGTGGGCGCGGCCGGAGCTAACGCGCGGTCGGCTTTTTCATCGCGTCGCGACCCAGTTCCAGACGTACGGCCAATGAACCGGGGCCGACCCCCTGAGGACAGCCATTGGCATCGGTCACCGCAGCCAGTCTTTTTTCCAGTGTCCCGGGTGCTATCTGGCCGCCTGTCGCAAGACGGTAGGCGTCAACGATGCCGGCGACCTCGTGGCCCGGCTCATCCACGAGTTCGATGCGATAGTGCTGGATACCTGCTTTTTGAAACGACTGGAGCATAGGGCCTGCGGATTGTGCGGCGGCATTGAATACCGTATTGCGGCAGCCGATATCGGCCAGCACCAGATGATCACCCCCGCTGGGGTCACGCAGATGAACCGTGTGGCGCTCACAGGGGCGACCGCAGTCGCGATAACTGTTTCCGTTTGAAAGAAAACGCGCAAAGACACAGTACTCGGTATGAAAGATGGGCAGGTGCTGGTGCGCGATCACCTCGATACGCGATCTCTGTTGCGCTGGCAGTGATCGGGCCAGTGCGCTGATCTGCTCGGCGTTGAGATCGTGTGTGAGTGCCAGACGATCCAGCCCGGCGGCGAGCAGGTAGCCGGTGCTGATCAGGTTGGCTGCATTCAGGGAGAAATCACCATGCAGCAGCGGTATCCGTGTTTCGCCATCGTCGAGCAGCGTGCCGCTGCCGCCCAGTCGCTGCAACTCTCGGAGCAGCCCCACGGAGCGCACCAGCAGTGCATCCGGGGCAAGCCGGCAATAGTAGCGCCACAGTCGTTCTTCCCCCGGCTTGAATATCCGGGGTGCGGCCACGATCAGCCGTCGCCCCGCCGACCGCACCTGGATGCAGGCATCCTTGAGCCCATGAACCTCGAGGAAATCGACAACGATCTCGTCGATACCGTCGATGCTCAGGGCCGCATTCACCTGGTCTTTGGTGCGACACAGCAGACTCAACGCGGGGGTAAACCGGCCGGTGGATGATTGCTGCGGTGGCAGCAGGGTGTCCAATACGGTGTCCGGCGCCAGCCCCTGGTTGCGGTGGTGGACACGCCGTGCCGCCAGCAGTGAGTCGACCGCCTCGCGGCGCGCAGCCTTGATCTCGCCCAGGGGCAGGAACAGCGGTTTGTCCGCATCGTCGAGGTCGATCGACAGCTCGCCGATCTCAAAGGGTGTATCGCCAAGCCGGCCGATCGCCTTGCCCACCTTGGCTGAATCCAGCGGGGCGTCCGTTGCGACCTGCAGCGCGGACCTGCTGGACACTGTTACACGGTGGCCTTCCCGGTCGGCGAGGCTGATGCGGACCGGCTGGTCGACGGCCCCCTCCACGCTGATATCGACCAGGACCGGGCGCGCCGCGAGCCTGGGCTCGAGTCGGTCGCCTCCATCGCGGGCGCTGTCGCGGGTGCGCCAGATCCGATCGCCGGTCCGTATGCGATCGATGGGAAAAT
>CAZCDY010000092.1:0-4088 GCA_964497145.1 uncultured Gammaproteobacteria bacterium | reverse complement strand
CCGAAAAGCAGTTCCACCTCGCCGCTGTCGGTCTCCGCCCTGATCGAGTCACCCTGGCCGTCAATCACGTGATGCACATTGCCGCCGAACTCGCGGTCCTCCGGGCGGCCGCGATCGAACACCAGGCCGTCGCCACGTTTGACCGGTCCCTGCAGGCTGGTACGGATGCCGCGATCTCCTATCGCGCTGACCTCGCCGACGAACAGGCCGCGATGACGCGGATTGCGCCCGATGACCAGCGACTGATGC
The DNA here is from genome assembly GCA_964497145.1 of uncultured Gammaproteobacteria bacterium. Lineage (GTDB taxonomy): Bacteria > Pseudomonadota > Gammaproteobacteria > Chromatiales > Chromatiaceae > Thiosocius. The sequence goes on along the minus strand of CAZCDY010000092.1, from coordinate 3,839 downwards.
TGCGGGCCCCGGAGAAAACCCGGGGTGAGGCCATCGGCCGCAGCATCCTGGCCGCGTGAGAAGACCTGCGCAAGCCGGCGGCGCTGATCGGTCCGCAGTGTTCGGGTATCGCCTAGCGCCTTGCCAGCTTGCAGGTCGTGCCAGATGCGGTCGAGCGCCTCGCGGTAGGCGCTGACGGTCGCCACTACATAGTCGGGGCCTTTCAGGCGTCCCTCGATCTTGAGGCAGTGCACACCCGCACGGATCAGGCGGGGAAGTTGTTCGAGTGCCATCAGGTCCTGCGGAGAAAGCAGGTAGCGGTAGTCACCCTGTTCGCGCAGCTCGCCGTCGACCAGCAGACCATAGGGCAGACGGCAGGCCTGGGCGCACTGCCCACGATTGGCTGAACGCCCCCCCCAGGCCTCGCTGGAGAAACACTGGCCGCTGTAACTGACGCAGAGCGCGCCATGCACGAAGGCCTCGATCTCCAGGGTCGTGTCGCTCACCACGGCCGCGATCTCGTCGACGGAGAGTTCGCGTCCGATCACCACGCGCCTGACACCCAACTGCTGCGCGAAGGCCACACCCGCCGCATCGGTGATCGACATCTGGGTGCTGCCGTGTACCGCAAGCCCGGGCGCAACGGCACGTGCCAGACGGACCAGGCCAAGGTCCTGTACGATCAAGGCATCCACACCGGCGAGCGCTGCGCTGCGCACCAGCTGTTCGGCCTGGGCCAGTTCTTCGTCATAGACCAGGGTGTTCAGTGTCAGGTAACCACGCACACCGCGCTCATGCAGGTATTCCATGGTCGGGGAGAGTTCTTCAACCCCGAATGCGGTCGCGCGCACCCGTGCATTGAGACCGACATCGAGGCCGAAGTAGACCGCATCGGCGCCGGCCCAGACCGCGGCCTCCAGCTGTGCACGGCCGCCTGCCGGGGCGAGGATCTCCGGTTTGATTTCGAGTCGCGCGGGTGGGGTGGATTGAATGGCCATGGCGCGATTCTCGCAGATCCTTGAAGTTTCGGCGCTAAGCCGAAATACCTGCAGGCGCGTAATGCGCAGGGTTAGAGACCGCAAGCGAGACTGTTGCGGCAATTTTGTGGCGACTGGTTCGTCTGCGCTGCGCCTTCCGTCGGTAGCCGTCTGCCGGAATCCGCGATTCCGGCTTATTCAAAGCCTGCGAGCACGATCTTGCCCCTGGCCTTGCCCGTCTCCACCAGCGCATGGGCACGCTTGAGGTTGGTGGCGTTGATTTGGCCGAAGTTCTCGCCGATGGTGCTGCGGAGCAGCCCCTCATCCACCATCTTCGCCACTTCTTCGAGCAGACGGTGCTGTGCCCCCATGTCCGGCGTTCCGAACAGTGACCGCGTGAACATCAACTCCCAGTGCAGCGACACACTTTTGCGCTTGAGCAGGCGCACGTCGATCGGCTCGGGGTCGTCGATCAGCCCGAAATGCCCCTGTGGCGCGATCGCCTCGACGATGGCATCGAAGTGCTGATCGGTGTGCGTCAGGCTGACCAGGTGGGTGACTTCGCCGATGCCGACCTCTTTCAATTGCTCGAGGAAGGGGCGCCGATGGTCGATCACCTGGTGTGCGCCGAGTTCCCGCACCCAGGCTTCGGTCTCCGGCCGGGAGGCGGTACCCACAACGGTCAGCGCGGTAAGGCGGCGCGCGAGCTGAGTCATGATCGAACCCACTCCGCCACCGGCGCCGATGATCAACAGGCTCTCGCCGCGGTCCTGCTTGCCCGGCATCAGGCCAAGTCGATCAAACAGCATCTCCCAGGCGGTGATGCTGGTCAGTGGCAAGGCCGCTGCGGCGGCGAAATCCAGACTTTGCGGCATGTGTCCGACGATGCGCTCGTCCACCAGCTGGAGTTCGGCGTTGCTCCCGGATCTGGCAATCGAACCCGCGTACCAGACGCGATCACCCGGCTGGAATTGCGAGACGCTCTCGCCCACGGCTCGCACGATCCCGGCGGCATCCCAGCCCAGGACCTGCCACTGCCCCTCCGCTGGCTGACTGCGCAGGCGCATCTTGGTATCGACCGGATTGACCGAGACCGCGTGAACCTCGACAAGGAGGTCGTGACCTTCGGCAACAGGTTCGGGAAGCTCGATGTCGAGCAGGGAGTCCGAGTGCTCAATGGCGAGTGATTGCTGATAACCGACGGCCTTCATGGCGGGCTCCTTAAGGTTACGGGACCTCTGCCGGCACTCTTGCTGAGATCGGCATGCGCTGATTCTGGCAGATTCGGAGCGGTCTGTTCGCGCGGCGGCAAAAAGTCTGCCGCGGGAGAGCCTTTCAGCAGTGCGGGTGGGAGCCGTTGTTGAGCATCGCGAAGACCGGGTCGGTCGTCAGCAGTCGTATTCGCCGAGTCGGGCCCGCTCGGGGTTCCATTTGATCCGAAACAGCGCCAGCGTGACATAAGGCAGAACGGCAAGGAGCACAAAGGCAAGCAGGGAAGGGGGGCCGACATCGGTGACTCCCTGGCCGGGTTCGAGTTGTGCACGCAAGGAATGTGCGAAATAGATCAGGGGCAGGTGCAATGCTACGATCAGCGCTCCTATCCCGGTTCTCAGTAACAGAATGCCTGGCATTCGAGTGGCTCCATCAGCTTCTGGCAGTGTACGGAAGTCCACGGCGGCAAAACGGCGCCAGGTATTTTCCGTTCGAAGCAGATAGCGCCTGACCGTGAGCTGACTTTAGTCCGGGAACGGGGTTCCGGCGCCCGGGCGGTGCATCTTCAAAGACTCGAACACCTGCTTCAAAGGCTCGGCAGGGGGCTCAGTGGCGCAGCAGCAACGAGATGCCGCTGATCACAAGCAGCAGACTCACGGCGATCTGGAAGGTCCGCTGACCGATGTTGGTGTGAATGTGTCCGCCGAGATACAGCCCCGTCGCCATCATCGGCAGTGACAAGGCCGCCAGCAGCAGCCAGTCACGATCGAAGAAGCCACTTACCATGTAGCCGGTGAGGCGTCCGGCACCGTCCATCAGGAACAGCGTGGCGAAGGTGGCGCGGAACTGTGTCTTCGGCAGGCCACGGTGCTTGAGGTACACGACATAAAAGGGACCGCCGGTGCCGAACAGCGTACCGATCAGTCCACCGAGGCTCCCGGCCGGCACCGCCCACAGGGGAGAAGCACTGTTGTCACCCGCCTTGGCCAACAGCGAATAGAGGGCGTACAGGATGACGAAGACGCCGAGCGCATGTGCGAGTATCAGCGGGTCTATGATCTTGAACAGGTAGAGGCCGGACAAGACGCCGACGGCGGAAAAGGGCAGCAAAGGCCAGATCTGGCGCCACTGGATATGTGCACGGTCTTTGAGGCCATGGCTTGCAGAGGCGAGGTAGTCGAGAAATACGACCAGCGGCACCACCAGGGACAGCGGCAGTACCAGTGCCAGCAATGGAATGGCAATCAGGCCCGACCCGAAACCAGCGACACCGCGCACAAAATAAGCCACACAAAGGGTGCCTGCCGCAAACACCCAGTAAGACAGCGAAATCGTTTCCAGCAAAGCGGGCCCCTACATGGTCATTACACAGTCACGACAGCCCCCTGCTGTCATGTCCGGCTGTTCACCTTGAGTCATCGGCCGCAGGGCTGTCCCTGCACCGAATCAGGCGAATCTAATGTCTGGGCACGTAATTATTATTAGCCGTATTTCATCGGGTTAGCACAACTTTTACAAGCTGAATGTTGCAATATGGTGAATTTATTTCTCGTTGTGTGTGATTTGCGGGCAGGTCGATCCCGAAACGGGGGAATTGCACCACGCCGATCTTGCCAGACTGCTTGAACGGGATGTGGCGCTTGTGGTGTTCCCGCATTGCTCGAACGTGGT
>CAZCDY010000091.1:6628-15043 GCA_964497145.1 uncultured Gammaproteobacteria bacterium | reverse complement strand
CCCCATCCCACTGCGCCCACAGGGCGAGTGCAAAAAGAAGTCCATGCGGCTAAGGATGCCGATGCCGCCGGGCGGGCCGAGGGAGCCGCAGAGCAGGAACCTTTGGGCGATGTCGTGTCCGACCTGAATAATCTGGTACGCGAATTGCACCGTGAATTGCACTTTTCGGTCGACGAAGACAGCGGCAGCACCGTTATCAAGGTTGTCGACCGGGAGACCGACGAGGTGGTTCGACAGATTCCCAGCGAGGAGTTGGTCCATCTGCGGAAACGTCTCCAGGAGGCGGCAGGGGTGTTTTTTCAAGACTCTGCCTAGGTTTACGGGCGACTGAACAGACTGGTTCGAAGGAGATTTCGATATGGCGATTACTGCAGCCGGCGTAGGATCGGGGCTGGATATCGAGTCGATCGTATCGCAATTGATGACCCTGGAGCGCCAGCCTTTGGTCGCTTTGCAGCGGCGGGAATCGGACACCCGGGCACAGATTTCGTCCTACGGCACGCTCAAGAGTGCCATTTCGTCGTTTCAGGACGCGATGAAGGATCTGAGTACGCTCGACGCCTTTCGGGTCTTTGAGTCTGAATCCTCCGACGAGTCTGTGATGACAGCCAGCGCCGATAGTGAGGCGGCCGGCGGTATCTATAACCTCGACGTGACCCGTCTGGCCCAGAACCACAAGATGGGATCGAACGAGTTTTCCGAAACGGCGACCTTTGGCGGCACCGCCAGTGATGCGCTGACGCTCACCGTCGGTACAGATTCCGCGACCATCGATCTGTCGACCGCACAGACCCTGAGCGAGATACGTGACGCGATCAACTCTGCCTCGGACAATCCGGGTGTGACCGCGACCATTCTGAATACCGGGGATGTAGACGGTGTATTCAACCAGAGGCTGATCCTTACGGCCGATGAATCCGGTTACGAAGACCGCGTGCAGCTCTCCTTTGCCGGCGTCGGTGCGGCGACCTTTGGCTTTGCCACCACCAACCAGGACAGTGAGGGAGCCACCCTAGTCGACCTTACGCAGCTCGATGCCAGTTACAGCATCGACGGTTTTGCACTGAACTCGGCGAAAAACGATATAAGCACGGTAATCGACGGCCTCTCGATCGAACTCAAGGGCTTGGGTGCGGCAACACTGAACGTGACGCGCGATACTGCGGCGATCGAGGAGTCTGCCAAGGCCCTGGTCGACGCCTACAATAATGTGCTTTCCACCGTGGATACCTTACGTGGTGGCAGTCTCAGCGGTGATTCAACGCTGCAGAGCGTGGTACGCCGGATGCGCGGAACCCTGAACACGCAGCCGACCGGCCTCACCGGCAGCTACAGTGCACTGTCGCAGCTGGGCATCAAGACCGACCGCGATACCGGTCAGCTGGTGTTCAACAGCAGCGAATTCACCGAGGCGCTGGACGCCGACTTCGCCAGTGTGGCCCAGCTCTTCGCAAACGATGATCAGGGCTATGCGTATCGATTCGACGCCTTGGCACAGGGCATGCTCGAAGACGACGGTCTGATCGACAATCGCGTGGATGGCCTGAACGCCCGCGTGCGTCGAATGGAAGATGATCAGGCCGACCTGGAACGTCGCCTCGACCTACGCGAGGTGGCGATGCGCCGGCAGTATTCTGCGCTCGATACATTGGTCGGCAGCCTGCAGAGCACCAGTGCCTTCCTGTTGCAGAATTTCTCGCGCTGACACCCGTTTGCGGGGTCAATTTGGTGACTCGAATTCCCTCAATTTCTATTGTGAAGTGCCGTTAGCTAGATTGTTCGGAGATCACGCTGGAATCACATATGACCTATGGCAAAAAACGTTCAGGTGTAGCTAAGTACGGCAAGGTTGCCGCGGAATCCGAGGCAGATTACGCCAATCCACACCGGCTGGTGCAGATGCTGATGGAAGGGGCGCTGGACAAGGTGGCCACGGCCAAAGGCTGCATCGAACGCAATGACCTCGAGGGCAAGAGCCGGCAGATAACCTGGGCCATGTCGATCATCAACGGACTGCGTACCAGTCTCGATATGGATGCCGGCGGCGCGATTGCAGTCAATCTGGATGACCTTTACGACTACATGATCCGTCGCCTGATTGATGCCTCAGCCCAGAACGACGCCGATGCCCTGACCGAGGTGATCGACCTGATGCTGGAGATCAAGGGTGCCTGGGACGCGATGCCCGACGAGGTGCGCAACGTCAGTGGCACCAAGCTCTCTTCCGAAAAAGAGGCGGTCTGAACGTGATCCCGTCTCGCCACCAATTGCTCAACGATGCGCTGGAGATGAGTCGGCGCATGGCCAGTCTCGGCGATGTCGGGGATTGGGATGCGGTGATTGAGCTGGAACCGGAAAGGCGAAACCTGCTGGAGCGGGCCTTCAGTACCCATGCTCCGGCAGACGAACTGGTCGCAGAGCGTGTACGCGCGATCCTCGACCTCGACAAACGGCTGATGGCCCAGAGCATCCAGGCACGAAATCGTATTGCCGACGAACTCAGCCAGAGCAGCAAAGGACGCAAGGCCGCCAGCGCCTACCAGTCCGCCCGCGGCTAAGCGTTCGACCTTCGACCCCGGGTATTCGACGCGAAGGCGCGAAGAATGCGCAGCTTTCTCTTCGATCTGCACGGAATGCGCCCTTGGCGGCATTGACCTTGATTGCCGGACACTTGGAGACTCTTTGCCCTTGGGGCGTCGAGTTGTCCGCGTGCATTACCCGATGTCGGGTCTCAGCGCCGCAACACCAATTCGATAACCGCTTTGCTGCCGAAGTAGGCCAGCATCAGCACGGCGAAGCCGACCAGGGTCCAGCGGATCGCGGTACGCCCTCGCCAGCCAAAGCGGTAGCGGCCCCACAGCAGTATGGCAAACGCGATCCAGGCGACGATCGAGAGCACCGTTTTGTGCACGAGGTGCTGGGCGAACATGTCTTCGAGGTAAAGGAAACCGGTTACCAGGCCGACGCTGAGCAGCACGAAGCCGAGGCTGATCATCTCGAACAGCAACGATTCCATCGTCTGCAGGGGCGGCAGTGCGCGGATGAAGCCACCCGGGTGGTGGCGGCGCAGGTGATTGTCCTGCACGGCCAGAAGTATGGCCTGCGCACTGGCCAGGGTCAGCAGGCTGTAGGCGAGCATCGATGTCAGCACGTGCACACGCAGCGCCCAGCCCGCATTCTGACCGAGCAGGTGACTGCCGGGAAAGCGCAGATCGAGCAGTACGGTGATGGCGGCCATGGGAAGCGCCAGGATCGCCAGGTTTTCGACCGGCTTGCTCAAGGCGGAAACCAGGAGCAGGCCGGCCACGGTCCAGGCCGCCAGCGATACGGCATTGAAGAAGCTGAGATTGAGGCCGTCCACGGTGAACAGCTCGAAGTACAGCAGTGCGGCATGCAGCAGCAAGGCGGCAAAACCCAGCCCGATACCGACGCCGCGCGCCGGGCGCCAACTTCCCTCGGCAGAGAACAGCCGCAGGCCCGTACTGAGGCCGCCGGCGAAGTAAAGCGCAGCGGCCGGAAATGCGATCAGTGTCATGTTCATTCAGGCTTAAATGATGGCATAACGCTCACACGCCTGCACCCGTATAATGCAGCATATTCCGAGGGTCACCGGACCCGCCACAGATCGAAAACATGTTTGCCAGTCTCTCTGACCGCCTCGGCGGTGTATTGCAAAAAGTCCGCGGCCAGGGCCGGATAAGCGAAGAAAACATTAAGGACACCCTGCGCGAGGTGCGCATGGCCCTGCTGGAGGCGGATGTCGCCCTCCCGGTGGTCAAGGATTTCGTCGAGCAGGTCCGCACCAAGTCGCTGGGCGAGGATGTCCTCCGCAGCCTCACGCCTGGACAGGTGTTGGTGAAGATCGTCAATGACGAGCTGATCCGGGTCATGGGTGAGGCCAACGAGGACCTGAATCTTGCAGCGCAGCCGCCGGCCGTGATCCTGATGGCGGGTCTGCAGGGCTCGGGTAAGACGACCAGTGTCGCCAAGCTCTCGCGCATGCTGAAGGAGCGCGACAAGAAGAAGGTGATGGTGGTCAGTGCCGACGTCTACCGCCCGGCGGCCATCGAACAGCTGAAGACCTTGGCCGCCGAAGTCGAGGCAGAGTTTTTTCCGTCCAGCCCGGAGCAGAAACCGATTGCGATCGCGCGCTCGGCGATTGCTGCGGCGCGCAAGGCCTTTGTCGATGTACTGATCGTCGACACCGCGGGCCGGCTGCATGTTGATGCCGAGATGATGGCCGAGATCCAGGAACTGCACTCGGAACTGGATCCGGTGGAAACCCTGTTCGTGGTGGATGCCATGACCGGTCAGGATGCCGCCAATACGGCCAAGGCCTTCAATGATGCCTTGACCCTGACCGGGGTGATTTTGACCAAAACCGATGGTGATGCACGCGGCGGTGCGGCGCTGTCGATCCGCCAGATCACCGGCAAGCCGATCAAATTCCTCGGTGTCGGCGAAAAAACCACGGCGCTGGAGGCCTTCCATCCGGACCGCGTGGCATCCCGTATTCTCGGTATGGGCGACGTTCTGTCGCTGGTCGAGGAGGTCACCAGTAAAGTTGACCAGGACAAGGCCGCCAAACTGGCAAAGAAGATCCACAAGGGTGAAGGATTCACCCTGGCCGATTTCAAGGAACAGATGGAGCAGATGGCGAACATGGGCGGTATGGCCGGCCTGCTGGACAAGCTGCCGGGAATGGGGCAGGTGCCGGACGCGGTCAAGTCCCAGGTCGGTGACAAGGAGATCAACAAGCTGATCGCGATCGTGAACTCGATGACGCCGCAGGAGCGTGCGTTCCCCGCGGTCATCAAGGGTGCACGTAAGCGGCGTATCGCAGCCGGCTCTGGTACCCAGGTTCAGGACGTGAACAAGTTGATGAAGCAGTTCACCCAGATGCAGAAGATGATGAAAAAGATGAAGGGCGGAGGCATGGCCAAGATGATGCGCGGCATGAAAGGCAAGATGCCGGGTGGCGGCATGCCCCCGGGCGGCGGATTCCCGTTCTGATCATGTGGCGATGGGCAGGATGCCTGATTGGGTTGGCCAGCATGGCCGGCGTTGCGGCTGCGGCAGACCCCTGCGAGACCCTTATTGAGCAAAGCAACGCGCAGCTGGAGGCCATGCGCCGGCATGCGCTGTCAATCCAGGAAAGCCTGCAGGGCCTGAACGATGCGCTCAGGCGTGCCGAACAGCGCAATCAGGAACAGACCCGTGTGATCGAGCGCCTGCAGGCCGAGTTACTTGCGCAACGCGCGACGGACCCCGGTGAGCAGGAGCAGCAGCGTCGACAGTTCTACCGCGAGCTGCGCCGGCGGCTGCCGGTGTCGGCGCTGTACGAGGTGTTGCCGGATCGCCTGGTCATTGCCAGCGACCCGGTCTTCATCTTCGGCAAGGGTGAGTTGGGCGGCGAGGGTCAGGACCGGCTGACTCCGCTTGCAGATGTCTTACGCCACCTGGTTTCACAGATGCCCGAAGGGTTTCCCTGGCGACTGCGCATCGAGGGGCACAGCGACAGCCGGCCGTTGCGGGACAACAAGAGGTTCGAGAGCAACTGGGAGCTTTCGGCGGCGCGCTCGGTCAGCGTACTGCGCTTCCTGGTCGCTCAGGGTCTGCCGGAGGATCGATTGACTGCGGTGGGAATGGCAGACACGCGTCTGCGTGATCCTGGAGCCAGCTCGGCGGCGCACCGGCGTAATCGCCGTATCGAGATTCATCTGGTTTATGGTCTTGCCGACACCGACTGATCGTCGGCGCACGGTTACTCAATCACTATCGGACCCGGCGCTGTTTGCGGTCGCCAGCAGGCGCGCGACCAGCTGACGGCTGTCATCGGGGCGGTCGATGGCGTCGGCCGGGGTCCAGCTCATGTCGTTTTCGAGCCGGTATGAGCCGCGGAAAGGTTTGGGTGGCTGGCCACCCCAATCCTCCGGCGACAGCATCGAAAAGGCGAGGCCGCCATCCGGTTCCTCGTACAAATGGTAGAGATGACCGGGGATTCGACGGAAGGCGCAGCGCGCGTGATGCAGGCGTTGGTCCTCGTGCGCCTGGGCCAGGATCTGGTTCGCCTGCGCCTGTAAGGCCTTGATCTGCTCGGCAATCACCTGCAGCTGAGCGCCCAGCCGGCTGGAGACCATCTGATCCGCCTGCTCGATTTCATGCGCCAGGTCAGCCAGCCCGAAACCCGGCGCCAGGCGGCTCACAGGATAGGGCGCGCTGTGGTCGGCGCCCTGATGGATCATGGGCTTATCGCGATTGCTACTGTCCTTGGCCATGAATTTTCCGGCAAAACCCTGATTTGGCGGCAAATTGCTACTTCACAAAGGCTGAATTTTGCGTAAAATACCGCGTTCTCTCGGGCCATCGTACCCGGGCTAAACAGAATTTGGACTAAGGCTAACAGAAAATGGTATCGATTCGTCTTTCAAGATCGGGTGCAAAGAAGCGACCCTTCTACCACCTCGTTGCTGCAGATTCGCGCCGTGCGCGCGGTGGCCGTTACATCGAGCGTCTGGGTTTCTTCAATCCGATCGCGGTCGAGGGCCAAGAGGGTCTGCGCATCGATCTGGATCGTGTCGACCATTGGGTCTCTGTCGGTGCGCAGTTGAGCGACCGTGCGCGTAAGCTGGTTGAAAGCTACCGCCAGACTGCACAGCAGGCCTGATCTGCCGGATAGTCTGTCCGTGCTGGCGCGCCGGGAAGTTGTCCCGTGAGCGATGAAATCAGTGCGGATCCCGGGGTACTAGCCGAGGGTGACGAGCAGCGCTTCGTCACCCTCGGTCGCATTTCCGGGGTACAGGGTGTCCAGGGCTGGGTCCGCGTACACTCGGATACCAGCCCGCGCGAAAACATCGTGGGTTACAGCCCCTGGTGCCTGGAGCGCGAGGGTCGCCGGGAGTCGTGGAAGGTCAATGCGGGTCGGCGCCAGGGCAAGACCGTGGTGGCGAAGCTTGCAGGCTGCAACGATCGTAGCGCGGCAGAGGAATTGGTCGGTGCAGTGATCAGTGTCCCGCGCTCGGCGCTGCCTGAAAGCACGGTGCCTGGCGAGTACTACTGGGCAGATCTTGTCGGTTTGAGCGTGGAGACGGTCGACGGCGTGGACCTGGGCCGGATTGGCCACCTGTTCGAGACCGGTTCGAACGATGTCATGGTCGTGCAGGGCGATCGAGAGCGACTGGTCCCCTACATCTGGGGTCAGGTGGTGCGTGAAGTGGACCTCGAGGCCGGCGTGATGCGGGTCGACTGGGACCCGGATTTCTAAGGCACGGGGCAGGTATGCGTTTTGACGTGATCAGCCTGTTCCCGGAGATGTTCGGTGCCATGCGCCAGGGTGTTACCGGGCGTGCCGTTGAACGCGGCCAGGTGGCTTTGCAGCTTTGGAATCCGCGTGATTATGCGGAAGACGTGCACCGCACGGTGGATGATCGGCCCTATGGCGGAGGCCCGGGGATGGTCATGATGGTTGAGCCCCTGCGTCTGGCGATCGGGGCGGCCAGGGCCGCGGCACCGGACAGCCGGGTGTTGTACCTGAGCCCGCAGGGCCGCCGTCTGGATCAGGCTGCGGTGCGTCAGATGGCGACCGAGCCCGGACTGGTCTTGCTGGCCGGACGTTACGAGGGTGTCGATGAACGCCTGATCGATGCCTATGTCGACGAAGAATGGTCGATCGGTGATTACGTGCTGTCGGGCGGCGAACTGCCCGCGATGGTGCTGATGGATGCGGTTATCCGCCTGCTGCCCGGGGTATTGGGGCATGCGGATTCGGCCGAACAGGATTCGTATGTGGACGGTCTGCTGGACTGTCCGCATTACACGCGACCCGAGGAGATCGAGGGGCGCACGGTGCCGGAGGTGTTGAAATCCGGCAACCACGAGTTGATACGTCGCTGGCGGCTGCAACAGGCCCTGGGGCGGACGTGGCTGCGCAGGCCGGACCTCCTCGGGGAGCGTGGGCTGAGCAGCGAAGAACAGGTTTTACTTGACGAATTTATCCGTGCCCATGAGGGCACCTGAGGAACAGGAGCAGCGGCGATGAGCAATATCATCCAGGAACTCGAAGCAGAACAGATGGGCAAAACCCTGCCGGATTTCGGTCCTGGCGATACCGTGGTGGTGCAGGTGAAAGTGGTCGAAGGTCAGCGTGAGCGCCTGCAGGCGTTCGAGGGCGTGTGTATCGCCAAGCGCAACCGCGGCCTCAATTCCTCTTTCACGGTGCGCAAGATCTCTCATGGCGAGGGCGTGGAGCGCGTGTTCCAGTCGTACAGCCCGAGCGTTGCCGACGTGCAGGTCAAGCGTCGCGGCGACGTGCGTCGAGCCAAGCTGTACTACCTGCGTGGCCTCACCGGCAAGGCCGCCCGCATCAAGGAAAAGATCAAGTCTTCTTCCTGATCCGTTCGGTCGCCTGACAAGGGC
>CAZCDY010000091.1:4248-6618 GCA_964497145.1 uncultured Gammaproteobacteria bacterium | reverse complement strand
AGACGGCACCCGCGGGCGGGTAAGGTAAGAATTACCCCGGCGTTGCAGGGCGCCGGCTCGGCATGGCCGTCAACGGCCGATGGTCAGCTGTTCACTGGCAAGGGTCTCGGCGCGGATATTGGCTCGGTCCCAGTAGCCCTGCATGCGGGCGACCAGTGGCAGCTCCGAGTCGCGGAAAAGGTCGTTCAGAAAACCGCCTGCAAGCGGCTGGTAGCGCAATGTGGCCACGATCCGCAGGCTGCCGGAGTCGGGTACATCGATGCTGTAGGTCACCCGGTCGCTGCCGTCGCCGAAGTCCGAATCGTCGTAGGCGTTGCCGATCACGGCGATATCGTCCGGCACTTCGGCCTTGTCGAAACCCGATGGCGGAATCCGGTTGTCCTTCAAATAGTCTGCCGCACGCAGCAGGGTATAGGTGAGGGCACCGTCGGTATCTCCCATGATCGACTCATAGACCTGCACCTGATCCTCGTTGTCGATGACCTGGCGATGCGGTTCGAACTGTGATGCAACTGCGTCAGAATCGACACCCGCGATGCTGCCGTCGGCGTTCATCCGTCCCGACCTGAATACCTGTTCACCGTTCTGCTTTAGGACCTGGAAATCGATCCAAACGCGACGCGAGGGGTAGCCGGTGGGCAGTTTATGCCCGGTCCTGTTGATGACCTGGATGTCGACCTCCAGTTGCTTGCCCACACGCACCGCGGAAAGGATCTTGATCTCGGCCGCACTTTTCAGGAATTCGCGGCTCGATACGATCGCATCGTCCAGACCCTGCGAGGTCACACCGAGTTCGGTGCGATTGCTGTCCAGGATGTCCATGACAACCGTGTTCGCCCCGGAAAAGCCGTGACGCTTGAAGTCGTCAACCCGCGACAGCCGGCGCGGCCGGGTGGCCATGCGCACGCCATCGGCGCTCTGCATATGACAGTCCTGGCAACTCTGTGGGTTTGAGCCCTCGTCGGCGGAGTCGCTGTGCTGCCACTCGCTGTACACTGCCTGCTCGGGGAACTCGTGGCCGGTGTCGTTGCTGACGACCTCGCCATTGCCATCGACCACGGGGGTCTTCAGATTGTGGCAGGTGCCACATACCGCAGAATCAGCCATGTGGCGGGAGTGTTTGGGCGTGATTCCGGTCTCGCGGCGCATCAGGTTCACGAGCGGGGCCTGATACTGGCCGTAGGAAACGCGACTTGAGGATTCGCCGACGGTGGGGATCTTGAAGCCGCCGGAAAACGAACCTTCCTCGCCGAGGTCTTCGCTGTCTTCGATCTGGTGGCAGACGGTGCAGCTGACACCCTCCATCGCTTCGTCATGGTACGGGTTCGCCGGATCCAGGATGCCTGTATCCGACAGCAGCGTGAGTTCCTCGCCGTCGAAATCGGCCTCGAAGCTCGCCATGGGCGCGTGACAGTGCAGGCATTTCTTCGACAACACGGGGGCCAGTTCCGGGTTGCGTTTCACTTCGCTGGCGAATTTGGCGTGGAACACCGGGTCGCGCGCCGCGTTGGCCATCATGGAAGCCGACCACTCGGAATTGATCGAGACATCGCGACCGTTCTGGTCACGCAGGCCGTCGTGGCAGGAGTTGCAGTTGGCGGATCCGGAGAAATGGGTGGACTCGAATCCGGGGTCAGCGTCCGGTTGCGGGATTGCCGTGATGGGCGGCTCGACGGGCGGTTGTGTCGGTGGTTCTGCAAGCGGTTGTTCAGGTGGCGTTGGTTGTTGCCACCAGGGTCCAAAGCGCGCACTGGCGGTGGAGGAAAACACGGTGCCGATGAAGATACTGAAAACTATGACGCGCCATCCTGCTGACATGTGGGCCCTCCTACGGGTCTCTAATAATATGTGCATGCGCTAGCGGCACCACCTAAGTTGGCTGAAGACGACAAGATTTCCGTCGTCATCGGCCGACAAAAATTCTATCGGTGCCCGGCTCGATGAAAGCCATGTTTTTGCTTAAATCCGATGTCTCTCACAGCGCAGATTTATGTCGCGGACGGACTTTATGTCGCTGCCATTGCGGAGCGGCAGGCAAGCGGGATGTGTTTCTGGCGAGGCCCGATCAGGGGCAGGCAGTTGCCTCGGCGCGAACGGGAGTCAGGGATTGGGTCGTGGCTGCGCGACTTATCCGGCCGGCGCAGGAACCGCAAGGTCTCTGAGTCCGGCATCGATCTCCGCCGTTGCCAGGGGCTGCGGATGGATCAACTCAAGTCGCGTTCGACCGTCATGCGGTGGTGTGATCGCAGACCAGTCGGATTGATTGACTGCCCGCCAACCCCGGTCGGTTTGGAACAGGCCCTTTTTGCGTTCGACACCCAGTGCCGCGACGAAGGACTCCAATGCCAGTGCAGGCCAGGGTGCGTCTTG
>CAZCDY010000091.1:0-4238 GCA_964497145.1 uncultured Gammaproteobacteria bacterium | reverse complement strand
GCACGTCGGTAGCCATCGCCGCTGCCTTCGATCAGCAGCCAGTCGCCGGCATCGGCGGCCATGCCTGGGCTGTCGCTGCCGGCGCTTTCGACCAGGAAGGCGTGGGCCTCCGGGAAGGCCGCCTGGCGACTCTCGCTGCGACCGAGGTCCAGCCAGGCCGGATCGAGCATGCCCCGTTCCACACAACCGATCTTCTGTTTGGCCGGACGAAGCCCTGCGGCGAAATCCTCGAAGGCCCGAAGGTCGCCCGGGGCGTAAAGGTCGGCCTTGTTGGCGACCAGTACGTCGGCCAGATGAATCTGGTCCTGGAAGTTCTGGTGTTCCACATGGCGTGGTGAGGACAGGTGGCGTGCATCCATCAGGCAGGCGGTTGCACGCACCTCGAGCACGCTGGCGTAAAGTGGCCCGCTCAGGGTGTCCAGTACCTGTGCCGGGTGGCCCAGCCCGCTGGGTTCGATCAGGATCCGATCTGGGTGATGCCGGCGAATGAGCCGGTTGAGGCCCGTGGTAAATGCCGGTGCGGCGACGCAGCAAAGGCAGCCGCCGGCCACCTCCTGAACGACAACATCCTCTTCCCCGAGCAGTGCGCCGTCGACGCCGACCTCACCGAACTCGTTTACCAGTACCGCCCATTTTTCCCGGGTCGGATGGCCGGATAGCAAATGGCGGACCGCGGTGGTCTTGCCGACGCCGAGAAAGCCGGTAATCAGGTTGACCGGGATCAGGTCCACGTCCACCTCGGTGCCATTGCAGGCTTAGGGTTCTTTTTTCTCCGGCTCTTCTTCCTTGAAGTAATAATCGTAGTTGCCGTGCAGGTGACTGGTGAACTCCCATGCCTCGTTGTAGGACAGGCCGCTGTTCTCGGGGAAGATCACCTTCACGTAGAGGCCGTTCTTCTTCTCTTTCGACAGGCGCTGAAGGACCTTGTCCAGGCGCGAGCGCTTGATCGGCTGGTAGGTCCCATCGCCACCCTCGCGCCATGCGACCTTGTATTGGTCGCCTTCCTTCCAGTAGCGGACCTCGATCAGGTGCCGCCCGGATGACGTGCGTGCCGGCCTTACCAGTTTGTCGTATTTGACCTTCAGGTTGTCGAAGTCGGAGGCCAGCACCAGATAACGCCGTTCCACCTCCTGCTCGTCCAGTGTTGCCTGTTCCAGGCTCGCGCGCTGCTCGCTGACGGTGCGCTGCAGACGCTCGGCCTGATCCTGACTCTCGGCGTACCTCGTGCGTAACGACTCGGTCGTTTCCTCGAGCGTGGTGATGCTGCGCTGTGCGGCGTTGAGCTGCAGCTGCTTTTCATCGAGTTCCTTCATGGCGGCGTCGATCTGCAACTGCCGCTTTGCGACGTCGGCCTCAAGGCGTTCGCGCAACAGGGTCAACTGCGCCGCCTGCTGGGCCAGGTCGTTACGCTCGTTGCTCAACCCGGAGATGGCGCGCAGCTGCTCCGCGATCAGGGTTTCGCTGCGCAGTCCTTTTTCCTGCAGGCGCATGATCTCCAGCTGCATCTGCTGAACGCGGTCCTCGGCACGATGCAGCGCACTCGACAGGCTGTCTTTTTCCTCTCCGGTCGCACGCGCCAGTTCGGCGGCGATGCGTTCGGCCTCCATGGTGGACCGCAGCTGGTTGACCAGCTCCATGTTGCGCACCAGCAGCACGACCATGGAGATCAGGAAGATCATCACCACCACGGTCATGATGTCGGTGAACGAGGGCCAGAAACCCTCCTGGGTCTCGTCGCTGCCTCCGCCGTTAAGGCGCAGATCGGTGAAGCCGCCCTGGTTCATTCGTCGTCCCGCAGGCGGAAACCGATGCGCAGAAGATGGACCACGTCATCGAGACGTTCATCCAGGCCATCGACCTTGTCGTGGTACATCGCCAGCGTGTCTGCGAGTTGATCCTGGGTGGCCTCGAAGCCGAGCTGCGATTTTTGCATCTGGTCGACCAGACCCTGCAACGATCGGATCAGACCGGTGAACTCATACAGTACATTGTCGGTCTGCACCTGGAACTTCGGCATCAGGTAGGTGGTCGTGACCTGCTCGATACCACTGATCAGGTTGGTCTGTGCGTCGGTCAGGCGTTGGAAGAAATAACCAAAGAAGACATAACAGATGATGGCGGTGATGGTTGTAGACAGGGCAGTCGACATGCCATGGATCACCAGGCCCATCCCGGTCGCACTGATGGCATTCTCGAGTACATCGGAGGCGCCGATCAGGGCCATCGACAATGATACGATGGTGCCGAATACGCCGGACAGGATCAGGATGTTGTTGATAAAGCGTGGCAGGCCGTTGCGGGTGCTCTCGCTTGCCACCAGGGTCGCGGCGAGCGCATTCTGGTTGATCGGCGTGCGTGCCTCGTGCAGTCGTCGCAGGGTGGCGTAGCGCCGGGCTATCATGCTGCCGGTGCTGACACCCTTGATCGGGTCAGCGTCCTGACGTTTTTCCAGGTTGCGCACGAAGCGCGTAAGCGCGGCCTCTTCACGCATGTAGCCGAACAGGATGCCGACGGTTCGAAGCAGTCCGACGAGAAACAGCACCAGGATGCTGCCGTTGATAACCAGCCCCATGGGGGTAAGCTGATCCTTGAAGTAGACCGCATTGATCAGGTCGTACTTCCAGACACCGATGCCGCCGGCAAGCGCGGCAAGCACGATCATTCGGAACAGGGTGTTACGGCTGTAGTTCCGCCGCAGGTTGATGCTTTCCAACTCGGTAACCTCTCAGGGGCCCAGCTGTTGCAGCCCGGGGCAAGTTCGATTGAGACTGCCTAAAATCCGACGGATATTAACATAAGTGGCTGCTAATGATGCAGTGGAGGCCCGATGACATCAAATGAGCTGGACCGGTACCGACAGGCCCTGTTGGCGTCCTTCGCCGCCGCAGTGCGCGCCGTGGAGGGTGAGCGGGTTACCGAAAACTGGTTGCGGCAGCACCCTGCCGAGGGTCCGGTGGCAGTAATCGCCCTGGGCAAGGCCGCGGGCGCCATGGCCCTGGGGGCGCAAAAGGCGCTTGGACAAAGGCTGTTGCGGGGACTGGTGGTAAGCAAGCCGGGACATGCCGACAGCCAGGCGCTGGATCTGGGTCGAATCCGGATTTGTGAGGGCGCACATCCACTGCCTGACGAGACCAGTCTGGCAGCCGGTCAGGCCCTGCTCGATTTCATCGGAGATCTGCCGGCGGGCCTGCCTGTGCTGGTGTTGATCTCCGGGGGCGCCTCTGCCCTGGTCGAGGTGCTCCGCCCGGGGGTGGCGCTGGAGGATCTGGCGCGCGCCAATGACTGGCTGCTGGCGAACGGGCTGCCGATCGCCGAGATCAACGCGGTGCGCCGCCGGCTGTCGAGGCTGAAGGGCGGCGGACTGGCCGCAATGCTGGGCACACGTCCGGTCACCGGCCTGCTGATATCGGATGTAGAGGGGGACGATCCCGCGGTGATCGGCTCCGGCCCGCTCAATGTGCCCGCCGGCACGCGACTGCCCGAGGGTCTGCCGGGCTGGCTACAGCAGATGCTCCCGCCGGGGAAGGACGAAGCTGCGCCCCCGGCTTCGGAGGTGCGGGTGGTCCTGGTGGCCACGCTGGACGACGCCCTTGCGGCGGCCGAGGCCGAACTCGTATCGCGTGGCCTGCGGGTGCGTCGGCATGCGCCGCATCTGGACGGCGATATTCTGGAGGTGGTCGAGCTGGTTGCTGAGGCGCTGAGGACGGAGCGCGGGACGGTGCATCTGTGGGGTGGAGAGGCGACGGTGGTGCTGCCGCCAGATCCAGGTCGTGGTGGTCGCAATCAGCAACTGGCTCTCCATCTGGCCCGGGTGATCAGCGGCGATGGCGAGGCGGTGGCCCTGTGTGCCGGCACCGACGGCACCGACGGACCGACGGCCGACGCCGGCGGGCTGGTGGACAATCTGACCGCCGAGCGTGGTCGAACCGAGGGATGGGTGCTGGAGGAACATCTGCGTCGGGCTGATGCCGGAAGCTATCTGGAGGAAACCGGGGACCTCATTTCCACCGGGCCCACCGGGACCAATGTGACCGACCTGGTGATTGCCTGGCACGCCTGAGTCTGACTGTTAAGATGCGCCCATGTCATCGAATCTGCACCTGGCCGCTGAACGCTGTCTGCGCTGCACCGAGGTCGGGCCCAAGCTGGGTCTGGCCAACCGGCTGCGGGACGATCTGAAGGCCGGCCTGCTGTCGCGGTCCGGCGACGTGCGGGAGCCCGATCTGCTCGAGGCCGGC
>CAZCDY010000090.1:0-15250 GCA_964497145.1 uncultured Gammaproteobacteria bacterium | reverse complement strand
CGCGACGCTCTCCCAGCTGAGCTACGGCCCCGATTTCGTGAGGAAAGACTAGCACGCCCGCCTTTAGGTCTGTTGCTACACGCCGGGTGGGCGCAGCCATGTCTGTAATGAGACGCAAGCCTCTTTATACTCAAGCCTGAGCCGCGGTGCCGATCGCCACTATACTGGATTCGTGATCCGGGGTAGTCGAAGCGTTGGGAACCAAGGGTCGCCGCAGAAGCCGACGAGCCGACAGGGAAGCCGGCAAGCGCCACATCAACACCCCGACCCATAGCCACTTTACCCATGAAGTCCAAAAATGAAAATTATCGAAAAATGGCTGCGACCCAAATGGCAACACCCGGATGCCGGCATACGCCTGAAGGCAATCGCCGGTGATGCGATCGACGTGGCCACCTGCCACGAGTTGGCTGTCAGCGACCCCGACCCTGCTGTTCGCGAACAGGCGATCAACAGACTCGAATCAATCGAACAGCTGCTGGATGTGATGCGTGTCCAACCTGCGGGACAAGAGGCCATTGCCGCGCGCCTGACAACCCTACTGTTGCACGCGCCGGAAGCCGCGATCGAGCCACATCTGTCACGGGTCCTGGCCATCATCGGCGCGTCAACGAGCCTTGGCCGACTGGCAAGCCAGGCGTCCGACCCCGAAATCCGCGTCGCGGCTGTCGCACTCGTATCGGACCCCTTGACCCTGCGGCACTGTGCCCTCGAAGACAAAGCAGTTGAAGTACGCGTGCATGCCGTAGGACGCATCGATGACGAAGAGGCCCTTCGGGAAATCGAACGTAACGCCAAGGCTCGTGACAAAACGGTCGCCCGTCTCGCCGCTCAGCGCCTGTCCGACCTGCGCGCACGGCGCGAGCTCACTGCCGAACTCGCGCAGTTGCTTGACGAACTCCACCGCCTCGCAGAGGCCTCCGATCTGGATACCGATGCCCTGCACCGCGTCCGCACCCGCTGGAAGAGTCTTCAAGGCGAGGCCGAAGCGGCGCAACTTGAACGCTATGCATCCCTGGTGCCACGGCTTGATGCCCGTCTGTCGGCTCTGCACAAAGCCCAGCAGGAAGATCTGTCGCACAAGCTGGAGCGCGAGAGATTGATCGCGCAACTGCACCAGCTGGCCGCGTACCTGCCCACCGCCGACCCGCTGGAAGCCAGGGCCGCCCTGAAGATCATGCGCGCCGGCTGGGAGCAGGCAACACCGCTGCTGGACCGTTGGACCGAGCGCAGGCTGCAGGAAGAATGGCAGGAAGCGGCAGATCGGCTCGAGTCGGACCTGCGCAACCGCGAAAAGGTCGCCGGCCAGGAACAGATGATCGCATCGGCCATCAGTGAATTCGAGGCGATCCTCGAACATGGTGGGCTCCATGCTGGCCAGATAGAGGCTGCGCGGCAGCGCCGGTCGGAACTGTCGCGCAGCCACGCGCAAAACCCTGCGTTCGAAAAACCGTTGCAGCGGTTGGACAACCTGGTGGATCGCATGGCGGTGGCGATAGCGCAGGAACATGACGAACTCAAGACGTTACGCGGCCAACTGCAGGACGCAGTCGACGCACTGGAAACCGCGCTCGAAAAAAAGCAGCTCGATCCCGCCACCGCAGCTCATGAAAAGGCCAGCAGGCTGCTACCCCAGGGCCGAGAGTACCCTGAATTAAAGTCGCTGCGACTCCGCCTGGCCAAGTGTGAACCGATTTTGCGCGAGCTGCAGTCCTGGCGCGACTGGGGTAGCGACAAGGCGCGCGAGGAGCTGGTCGACGAGGCACGCCAGTTGGTCGACGCGGACATCGGCATCGAGGCGCGCGCGCAGGCGCTGAAAAGCCTGCGCGCGCGCTGGAAGGCGTTAGGCAGCGGCGGGCCGAAAACGCGTCGACTTTGGGAAACCTTCGACGCCGCGTGTACGGCCGCTCACGAACCGGTCAAGCAGGACCGCGAGGACCAGGCACAGCAGCGCAGGCAGAATCTGGAGGTCCGCACCGAGGTTTGCGCCAAGCTGGAACGATTGGCGGCGACCACCGACTGGACCGCGCCCAACTGGCGCGAGGTGGACCGCGAACTGTCGCAGGCGAAGCGGCTATGGCGCGCCGCCGGCGGGGTGCCGCACAAGAAGTGGGACGCGATCCGGAAACGCTTCGACCAGGCGATCGACGGCGTCGAACAGCATCTGCGCAAAGAGCGCCGGCACAATTTTCTACAGCGCGAGGCGTTGGTGCAGGAAGCCCAGGCGCTGGCTGATCAAAAGGATATGCGTCAAGCCTTGGCCGAAGCCCGCCGGCTGCGCAAAACTTGGCAGGTCTCGGCCCCTTCGGCGCGTAAGCAGGAACAGGCCCTTTGGAAGGCCTTCAATACCGCGCTCGACGACGTATTCAATCGTGACCGGGCGGCCCGCGATGAGTTCAAGGCAGGCCTGGAAGAACAACGCCAGCAGGCCGAAGCATTCTGTGTTGAGATGGAAGGGCTGACCCGGGCAGAGGATCTGGAGGGCCACTCGGCGCGCGCCGAACTTTCGCGCCTGTCGGCGGCCTTCGCCCAGCTAGGCTCCCTGCCCAGGAATGCGCGCCAGGGCCTGGAAAACCGCTTCGGGCAAGCAAGCCAAAAGCTGAAAGAGCGCATCGCGGCCGCCGAGCTTGCCCGGGCGCGGCAGGCCCTGGTCGACTATCAGGTCCTGCACGGGATATGTGAACAGGCCGAGGCTCTGGCCCAGAATGCACAGCCGGATATCGGGAGGACCGCAACGCTTGATGCGGCGTGGCAGGGCAGCGCGAAACCCAGTACCCACAAAGATCTGCTGCACGCGCTCGAGAAGCGTTTTGCGAAAGCCAGGGCAACGGTAGTCGGCAACGGACCGGCGCCGGAACAGCAAACTTTGGCCGGCAACGCCGCCATGCGCAACGAGATCTGCCTGGATCTGGAGATACTGCGTAAACAGGCATCACCACCCGAATGTCAAACGGACCGGATGCAGCGTCAGGTGGCGCTGCTCGAAGCAGCCATGAAAGGGGACGACGAGCCGCAAGACCGCATGGTGCGCCGCCTGCAGATCGAATACCTGCGCCAGGGTCCGGTACCCCTCGGTCAACAGCCCTTCGCCCAATTGCTGTGTGAACATCCGGCCGCTAGCATTTTATTTCTGATCGGCAAAACTTCGGCCATGAACGGACAGCTCATGCCTCGGATCCCCGGTCAGATCACACCAGATAACGACGGTTACGAAGCGGGCCTTCCAGGCCGATCGTGACCACCTCAAAGACCACGCCCAGAGGTCCGGCTGAAGTTGCCGATCACAACGGCCAAGATGCCAAACGCCAGAAGCAACCACGCCCGATAATCGATGATGCCACCACCCTCTGGTCCGCCAGACGCCATGAGCAGCATCGCGAGTACGAACAACCCCACTCCGAAAATCCAGAACATCCGCGCCATCATTCCCAACTCCACTGCGATTCCGACTCCATGATCTATCATCAGATTATAAGCATATACTTAATCCATATCCAATAAGATTCCGCACTGCGTTGGTAACATCACAGTGCGGAATCCTTTTTAACTGGCGGTACATATTGGCTCATTGGTGATGAGCTCAGGATGGTGAGCCACGAAAACAGGGAGACGCGCATGCCTTATTCGTAACGTAACGCCTCGATCGGCCTCAACCGTGCCGCCTTGCGGGCCGGGTGCAGGCCGAAGAACACGCCTACCAGAGCGGAAAACAGCACGGCGATAAGAATCGAGCCGAGCGTGATGCTGACCGGCAGTGCCGAGAAGCGTGCAACCGCCATTGCCCCGCCGACACCAACAAAGATGCCCAACAGGCCACCGGCAGCACTGAGCAGCAGCGCTTCAAGCAGGAACTGCCACAGAATATCGCGTTGGCGCGCGCCCAGCGCCATGCGGATGCCGATCTCGCGGGTCCGTTCGGTCACCGACACCAGCATGATATTCATAATCCCGATACCGCCAACCAGCAGCGACACCGAGGCAATGCTGCCCAGCAGCCAGCTGAACACGCGCGCGCTTTCCTCGGACGACTGGGCCAGTTCCGCGCGGTTGTGAGCGCGAAAATCATCTGGTCGATTCCCTGTCAGTCTGTGGCGGGTACGCAGCAGACGTTTGACGTCCTCGAGCACACGGAATGACGCATCGCGTCCACTGGTCGCAATATCGATACGATGGATATGGGTGACACCCAGCAGTTTGCGTTGTACCGCGGTGACAGGCATGAACACGGCATCATCCTGGTCGGTGCCCCACGCAGTCGCGCCCTTGGCTTCGAGTACGCCTATGATCTTGCAGGAGGTGCCCTTGATGATCAGGGCCTCGCCCAGTGGGCTGGCTAGGCCGAACAGTTCACGTGCGACGGTCTGCCCAAGCACGCACACATGGGACGCGCCGCGCACCTGCTGATCATTGATGAACGCACCATCCGCCAGTGACCAGTTGCGCACATCAGCGTATGCGGGCGTGACGCCTTCGATCGCGGTACCCCAGTTTGCGCCGCGGTAACGTACCTGGCCTCCCCCTCGAATACTCGGCGCAACGGCAATCACATCGGGCAGATCGGCGATCGCAACGGCATCTTCATAGGTCAGGCTGGTTCCACTGCCAGCCCCGGTGCGCACGCCGCCACGGGTCACGGTTCCGGGACGGATAACCAGGGTATTGGTGCCCAGGCTTTCCAGTGTCTCGACGATGCGCTGCTTGGCACCGGCTCCGATCGAGACCATCGCGATCACTGACGCGACGCCGATGATGACACCAAGCGCGGTCAGCGCAGCGCGCGTCTTGTTGCGCCACAAGGCGCGCAGCGCGAGCTGCAGGGCTGCTCCCCAACTCATATGCGCTCCTCGAGCAAGCGGCCGTCGCGAAGCACCAGGGTACGCTGTGCGTGCCGGGCGATCTCATGCTCATGCGTGATCAATATAACGGTTACGCCCTGGTCACGGTTGAGCGTATTCAACACGGCCATGATGTCGGCACTGGTCGCCGTGTCCAGGTTGCCGGTTGGCTCATCCGCGAGCAGCAGCGTGGGGTTTGTGACCAGTGCGCGGGCGATGGCCACGCGCTGTTGCTGGCCGCCCGAAAGCTGGCTTGGCTGACTCGCCAGCCGCTCGCCCAGTCCGATGCGCTGCAGTGCCGCGGTGGCGCGCAGGTGTCTTTGTTCGCGGTCGATTCCTGCGTAGATCAACGGGGTTTCGACGTTCTCGAGCGCACTGGTGCGCGTTAACAGGTTAAAGTTTTGAAATACGAAACCTATTTCACGGTTACGCAGTTCGGCCAGCTGGTCGAGGCCGAGGTGCGTGACATCCTGACCCTGCAGGTGGTAACTACCGCTGTCCGGTACGTCCAGACAACCGAGGACATTCATCAAGGTCGATTTGCCCGAACCGGACGGCCCCATGATGGCGACAAACTCGCCGGCACCTACGGTCAGGTCGATGCCGCGCAGTGCGTGCACATCGACACCGTCCAGCGCATAGGTCTTGCGCAGTTCCCTGACCTGGATGACCGGTTCGTCCATCGCCGGCTCAGAACAGGCTCAGGCCAAAGCGGCGCTTGCGTTCTGTCTTCCTTTTCTCCGGAATCGCGATCACCATGCCCTCACGCAGTTCGTCGCTGCGCACCTCGACCAGGAGTTCGCCCTGGATGCCGGTACTGACCTTTATCGGCCTCAGGCCGTCGGCTTCCAGTGCCCATACGATACGCTGATCCGACGCCAGCCCCTCGCGCAGCGCAGCCAGCTCCTCCTGTGGCCAGTCCGGGACGAAACGCATTGCCGAGCCGGGTAGCTGCAGTACATCTTTCTGGTCAGCGACCTGTATCGACACGGTTGCCGTCATGCCCGGTTTCAGGGCCATATCGGCGTTGTCGACATGGATGATGCTGTTGTACTTCACGACGCCAGACTCGACCTTGGGCTGCAATCGCACCTGGGCGACGCGTCCTTCGAATTCTCTGCCTGGGTAGGCGAATACGGTAAAACGCACAGACTGGCCTTCGTGCACCTGACCGATAAATGACTCGTCGACGTCGGCGTCCACCTGCATGCGGGTCAGATCCTTGGCGATCGTAAACAGCGTGGGGGCCTGCAGACTGGCAGCGACCGTCTGGCCCACATCGACGTCTCGAGATATCACCACGCCATCGATCGGCGCATAGATGGTCGTGTAGGCGAGATTGACCTGTTCCAGTTCCCGCGCAGCCTCGGCCTGAGCAACCGCGGCCTTTCTTACCTGGTGCTCGACCTGTGCAGAGTCGTGAGCGAAGCGAGCTGCGTCGAGTACACTTTCGGCTACCAGTTTCTTGTCGAAGAGGTCGCTCTGGCGCTCTAGTTCACGCTGGGCATCGAGTACGCTAACCCAGGCCTTGTCGACACCGGACTGGGCACTTTTTACATTGGCCTCTGCTTCGGACAGCTTGGCGCGGAACACTGCCGGTTCGATCTGTGCCACCACCTGGCCTTTCTTAACATGATCGTTGAAGTCGGCATACAAGTGTTGGATGGTGCCCGAAACCTGACTGCCAACCTGCACCGTATTAACCGGATTAAGCGTGCCGGTCGCCGTTACCACTGCAGCGATATCACCGCGTACCACCTTGATCTGGGAGTAGGCCGGCTGCGTGTCGGCGTCGGTGGACGAGCTCAGCCAAAGACCGATGCCAACCAGCGTTGCAATGAGGACTCCAGCGAAAAGTATCCTGTAGTTCGTGCTGTTCATGAGGCATTTTACCGCCATACATCGGTTGGCGTTCACCACTCAAGTGTTTCAAATTGAGTCAGCATCCACCCCGAAATGCGAGCTGTTTCGCAAGGCCGGTAACACTCGGTTACATTCGGTTACCCGGGTGAAATTCCTCGCAGACATATCCCCCGTAACCTTGTCCTCGCTGATGACGCATGGTCCTGCGCATAGTTTGCGAGCAGGCCGGCAGAAGCGCCGCACAAGGTGCGGCAAACCATAACCATATGAGGATCTAATTTATGAAGAACACCCTGAAAGTTGCCGCTATCGCCTCCCTGTTCGCCTCGGTAACGGCTTTTGCCCACCACCCGGCAGCAGATATCGTTGATCCGGAAATCTATGAAATGATCGACGAGAACGTGGCAGATTCGCCGCACGCCGACCTCGTATTCGACGATATGGGCAGGTGATCATCTCCGATGATCACCTGGCAATTGCCAGGCAGAGAAATGGCGGCCCGCTGGTGCGGGCCGTTTTTTTCCGCGGACGTATTGAGCCCAAGCAACAACTCCTTTGGACCAAAACGCACTTCCAGGGGCAAGCTCAGGAGACCTGCGAGAGTAGAAAGTGCGCTCTCCCAGCGCGCCGCGGCAGTTGCGCAGCGATCATTGACAACCCACATTACAAGGCAGCTTCCTTTTCGGGCCAAGCCGATGATGTAGAACCTGGCCCTGGCGCAGGAGCATAGGGGTGTGGACAGCGTCGATATCGACTACGACACTTTTCGCCGGACCACACTGGGCAAAGGCAAAACACCCCCGCAAATCGCTGGCAGCATGCGGCCCGTCGGCATCAGCTTTAGTCTGACGGTGACGCGCTAGCCGTAAAGCATGCCCGTTACACTGGCAGGGTGGCCCGAACAGAAAGTTTCTGCAATTCGCCTCTTTTTTCTTTTTTGTCTAACTGGTCTTGCGAATTATCAATGACTGCCGAGAGCCAGTCGTAGGAGACTACCCCCGTGCACCTGCCTACTCCTTCGCAGGTTCCGCACAACCCCCAAGTTTGCCCCGTCCCCAAGCGGGGCATTTCTTTGTCAGAGCAACACCGTGAACTTGCATCCGCCCTGCCGCTGCCCGGGCCATTGCGGCCCGGGCTTTCTTCGCCTGTCGTTATCAGCTCAAGCGGGCCATCTATGGATGGCCACCTCCGCTTGTCACCTTGACTACCGTGCTTGCGCTTACGCTGTTGTTCCCGGGATTCACGTCAAACTCGGCCACAATAGTTGCCGTCCATGTGACGGTGGTCGCGTAGCCAAGATCAATAACGAAGCTCTCGGTCCAGGACTCATTCTCGCCACCGGCAAGATCGGAGAATAGATATTCCCTTGGGAAGCCTGGAATGGATACATTATCCGGCGTTACAGCGGTCACCGTGACCGTACCCTCAGCGGTATCAGGCCCGAGGTTCGTGATCGCTACGGTGAATTCCCTGCCTTCAGTGCCTGCAACCATTCGCGCTGGCACCTGAAGGCCAGACACATCACTGATCGAAAGGTCGTAACCGGTCTCGCCGGAGGCCTCGCAGACCAACTCGGTCGCATAGTCGAGTGGAATCGGATGACTGTGCATGAACTCGATCACCGCACGGGTATCGTCGACCGCTTGAGCAAAACCACCGATGTTGCCTTCCAGGTATCCCGGCTCATCGGCGAATGCGGCCGTCGTGATGAGATCCTGGTCGATATAGAACGTCACCGGATCCGTTAACGGCAGCACCTCAGTCAAGTACTCAAATACACCGGGTTCTGGATCTTCGGTAGGAATGTAGGCTGGATCAGGAAGTGATGCAAAGTTCGCCATGCGGTCATAACCATAGCTTCCATAGTCCAGGAAGCATTTCTCGACCATCTGTACTACGCCCATCACCTCTTCCTTGACGTCTATGCAGATCGGCGGGCCAAGAACAGTGGTTACACCCGTCTCGGTCAGGCCCATGATCTGGTTCAGGTAGGCCACCAGGTCCACGTTGGCCTCACCGGTCTTGTCGGCAGCGGCACCCAACGCACGGGCAGCCATGTCGAGAGTTATGCCCGGCAAGACAAGTGGAGCCGATTCGCTGCCCAAGTAACCGGTCATCAGGAGTTGCCTATAGATCGCCAGGTTCTGCAGCGGCGAGTCGATTGCGGATGTCAGGACCTGGTCCTCTTCCTCTCCGGTTAAAACGGTGCTGGCGACCAGCCTCCCGGCAGGGTCGAGGGAAATGCAGTCAGCCGTTGCCAATTTGACGACAACATCTTCCAATTGGGCCTCAAATACATCATCTGGCGAACGCGCCTCGTTGATGCGGCCGAAGTCGACCTCTTGTGTGTAGCTATCGAAGCCGGCCCCTACGGCACAAGTAACCGGGTCCACGGGAACCAGGCATTTTCCATCAGGCGTGGTCTCACAACCGTCGAAAGTCCCGGCTGCGATAGGCTGCTGGCAGCCGTCAACGGTGAGAACCGGGACCCCGTACTCATCCCGATAGAGAATGATCAGGTCTCCCAGATCCGGGGGGTCGGCAGTACCATCGCCCCCGTTTCCAGCACCCGGCGGTTTCGCCGCCAGTGCGCCAGCGCTAAAAGCAATCAGGCCCATCAAGGCTGTTGCCAATGCGAAAACAAGCATACGCGTTTTCATAATCGTCCTCCCTGTTGCTATCGTGAACCAAAGACTTTCTGAGTACTTTGGCTGACTCCCTGCGTCAGTCACATCACGCATTGCTAGATCAACAGGATTACTCGGTCCGGCTTTCTGGTCTCCTCATCCAGGTCGTTACGGCTCTCCTACAACGCCAACAACTGACAGCAGACACCTTTCCCCATATCGCTATGAGGCTCTCCTAACGCAAACATGGGTCCGATTTGATTCAAATACCGATTTTAATCGCTAGGCTCAATTGACCGGCGTCAACAGAAACGCGCCGTAATATGCCCGGAAAATGCATGTCGCATTCGAGAGCTTTTTGGGAATCGTAAAAGTCCGACACTAACCGAAGCTTGGTCGAGTATTTATGAGGAAGTGCATTAGTGACCAAGCACTGGAGCTCAGGCCCTCTCGAATGAACTGCGCTAAGCCGGTACTGTCAATCTTTTGCCGAAGTTTCCGGAAAAACTGGAGCCAACAGTGACTATTGGACACCGGTGTCAGCAGCTCACCCGCCCGGCAGGCAATTCCCCAAGCAGACATTGGATTACAGAACGCTTTCGCCCAGGCTCAACACCGAACTGTCTGCTGGGCCACCTCAGGCGGGCGACCGCCAGGTAGCAGGAACAGACGTTGCTCTGTTCATACGCTATGCATAAAAAATACCGTTACCCACGAAATTATTGCACCGCGCCGTAGAATGCGCTCAGGGCTGGAAGATCCTCCTCGGCGATCTCAGCTAAACGGTCAGCCATCTCCGTCGGTTGCGGTAGTTTTTCTTTACCCCGGTAATACAGTGTGAGCTGCGTTTGCAGGTAGCCTGGGCGTTGCCCGGCTATACGAGGAACATCTTTGTCTTGATAGCGTCCCATGTCCTCGTGACACTCCGCACAATGTTTCTGATGCAGCTTACGCCCACGCTCGACCAATCCCCGTTCCGGCATCGTCGGAACCGTGCGCCAGTCCTTCCTGGAAAAATACCGCGCTATCTTACGCAGCTCATAGCCCTTATAGCCTTTGCTGATTCGATTCATTATCGTGGCGCTTCGCCGACCTTCTTTAAACTGCATCATGGCCTCTGACATGTACTCAGCATTCATGCCGGCGATACTCGGTATGTTGTTGCCCAGGCTAACGCCTTCCGTCCCGTGACAGCCATTACACGGAAGACTAAGCGTTTCAGCGGATCGTTCCCCGGCAAAAGAAACCAAGGGCGAATGCAGCAGGACCAGCGAAGTGATCGAGAGAAAAAGCCAGTGCAGACTCATTCGTGGAGCTGTGTCATGGTCGATCTGCAAGCGGTTCATGACCACACGCCGTTACCTCCCATCAGAGATCCAACAGGCCTGAAAATTTCGGATACTCTGCTAAGATGAATCCGAGGTTATTCCATTGCTCTGCCGAGAATGTCGTTGTAACTATTTGACGGCAGGAAAGCCGGATCCGCAGCAGCCGTGCCTGAAGGTCGAAGATTTCCCACTGTATTCCAAGAATCTGCTCGTTGGTCGCTCGAGCGTTAAGCGACGCTCTGGATAGGTCAATGCGGTGCTGAATGATTTCATTCATCAGGTCAACCATCTGCTGATAGTTTTCCTTTCTCCAGAGACGAAATGCATTGGTCTGTTCGTCAGTAAGCCCTATTGCGTCCCGGTGTTTCATGATTACTGGAAGTATGCTCGGAAGATAGGCCACTTTATCGAGCAAACTAACCTGAGCATGAACTCCATCCCACTGCAGATCAGATAGCGGCGCGGTCTGTGATAAATCTGTTGCCCGGACAGTTAGGAACGCACACAGCAGGAACACCACTGCGCCGAGTCTGCGTGCCAGGTTTTCCATACAATGCACCCCTTATGGATTGGCGGTGAGCGGGACACAAAACTGCCTCACTAGCCACCGGACACATCTGAGCAGCCCAAGCGCAATTGTGGCTTCGATTCGCTTGGCCCTTGAGGACCTGTGTACTTTCCGCCGCTATTGACGAAAGCCGGCAGGAGTGTCCTGCCGGATTGCTTTCTTACAGTCTGCCCGTTATTTCACAGAGGCTAGATAGGTGGTGATTGCAGTAAGTTCCGCGTCATCCGGAGGCATGTCACATTGTGCCGGCGAATAGAAGGCCGCATGCATGATTTCTGATTCCTTTGTATCTCCCTCACCGGAGAGGATCTTCTTGGCCTTCGTAAATAGCTCGTCCTGGGGTTTGCCGGCGAGTATGGGTATTACTTTGCTGATCGGCGCCTTTGCCTCTGCGCCATGGCAATTGATGCAACCGTGATATTCGAACAGTTCTTTGCCGCTCTGGCCGGCATAGCCACTGCCCGTGACCATAATCCCCGCAATCAGTGCAATCGATGATTTCATCTTCATGAGTCTCACTCCTCTTGTTGTTGACATCACATCTTCGAGTTTTCATAGGCCATGAACCGACGCAGCTCCGCTCCGGTGTTTTATGGCTTCCTTCTCTCGGCGCCGGCCACGTACCGGCACCGGACCACAAGTCGCATCAACGCACGGCCATGGTCCCGGTCGCTGCCGGATTGTGCTCGTATAGGGCATCGAACTGCCGGGTGAAATGCTCGATCGGCCGTGCGCCGCTGACCCGGCGAACCAGGCGAACATCGGTGCGGTTCGGCTCAGTCCTCGCCCAGAAGAAGCTCGGCGTGCCACGAACGCGCAGCCTGCGACTCATCGCGGTGTCCCCCTCAACCTGCTTCTTGTGGCGGCCGCTTGTCATGCAGAGTCGAAATCTGGGCAAGTCCAACCCGACGGCCTGCGCATGGGTTTCGAGAAACTCCGCAGCGATAGCCTTTTGTTGTCTGTAGATACGGTCTCGGAACGCCGCGTACCGCCCCTGTTCGTTGGCACAGTGCGCCGCCTCGGCCACTGCTTGGGCGTGCTGGTGCCTGGGGTCAATGACGACGTCAACGAAGACGTAGCGCAGCTTGCCGGTCTCTATGTAGCGTTGCCGCAGTGTAGGCATCGTATTGAGCCAATGTCGGCGGCAGTATGGGCATTCGAAGCTCGCTATCTCGACAATGACCAACTGCGCATCCTCGGCCCCGAGCGTGGGACGACCGTCGATATCCATGTAGTGTTGCGTCGAGCCCGCACCCTGCTGGGTCTTGCGCGCGACCGCCATCAGGCGTTCGAATTCGCTCCGTGTCGTATCGGTCCGAGATTCGTCGAGTTCATGTGAGTCTGCCGCAGCCGCGACAGCCCAGACGGGGCACACAATCATCAGAATCAGGCAAACCGCCGCGGGGGTAATTGCACACGGCCTCCGCAAGCCGTGCTGTGACAGACGTGGTCGCGCAGGTTGACGTTGCTGGCGTCTCGGCTGCAATAGGGTTCGGAGCCCGCCGTTCATTCGCAGTCCTCGTCGGACTCGTAGGCGCTATCCGCCACGCGTGGCGGGGATTCGTTCTGCCCCTCGGAATAGCGGAGCAGCGACGAAAGCCGACCTGTTTGCTCGGCTGACTCGTCGTCAGAGTCCGGACTCGCCCACTGTGAGTCACCGGCGGCCACCGCCACTGTGGCCAGCACTGCGCTTAAACATGCCAACAAGAACCAGACTGTCCGAACTGTTCTGACGTCCTTCGAGCCTCCGGCTATGACCCACGATAGCAACTTAGCCATAGCAAACTTCTCCCTGTCTTGAACCTGAGTCTTAAGGATTGACCAGAACCCGGCCATTTTTCCCAGTGCTTAGCCAACGCTTTTACACCGGAAAACCTACGACCATAAAAAACAACAACTTGGGAAGACTTGCTGCTGTGTTCGCAGCATTCGGCTTATGGGTAAGTGACGGTGAACCCTGCTATATATCTACCCTACGGTGCGGAATTTCGGCCCTAACGGTTTTCCGACCGTCCTTGATTGCGCAATCGAGAAAAATAAGGAGTTATTCACGGAGGGCCCATTGATGGGCGGTTTTTCACTGGAAGAAGACAAGTTCGTCCTTGCAGGGGTCGAGGTCGATCCCACGACGCAGCGAATTCGCCGTGATGAACAGGTAGAGCGGATCGAACCCAGGATGATGCAGGTACTGCTAATGCTTGCCGGGCAGGCAGGTCAGGTCGTAACCCGGGAGGCACTCGAACGCGAAGTATGGGGGGGGCGTGTCGTTTCTGATGACGCTGTCACCAATACGATTGCCAAACTTCGGCGCGCGCTTGGCGACGACCGGCGCCGTCCGCATTTCATCGAGACGATACCCAAGCGGGGCTACCGCCTGATTCCCAAACCTGTCCGACCGGTCGCTTCATGGTTTGGGGAACGAGCCCCTTTCGTCCTGGCGCGTTGGTTGGTGTCGGCTGCAGCCTCGGTCCTGGTAGTTGGACTCGGGCTGTATGCCTGGCTCCTGCCAAGCGAGGAGCAGCTGCCACCCACTACACCCGCGGTATCCATCGCAGTGCTGCCGCTGACCGACGAGAGTGGGCAAGATGATGGTTACTTCATTGATGGGCTGACCCAGGACATCATCGAAGAGTTGGGGCGACAAAGGCAGGTTTCGGTCGTCGCACCGTCCACGGTTTTCGGTTATCGAGATGTGCTGATCGACGACCGCAGCTTGGGGAGAGAACTCGGTACCCGCTTCCTGGTCCGAGGCGATATCAGCCGTGGCGGCGGAGAGATGGTGTTGAACCTGCGCATGATCGACACAAGCAGCGGACGCGAGTTATGGGCACGGCAGTTTTCCGGCAGCAGTGTACAGATACTTGACATCAAAGAGCAGGTCATCGCTAGCATCCTTGCCGCGCTAAAGCAGCATTCCAACACCGGCCTGACTCAATTCGATGTAAACAAGGCTACGGACAGCCTCAGTGCCTATGACGAATTCCTACGCGGCAGACGGTATTACGGCCGTCTTACGCCGGAGGACAACGCGGCAGCGATGCACCATTTCAATCAGGCGATCACACTCGACCCGCAATTTGCCCGCGCCTATGCCGCGCTGGCCCTGACCTGGACGCGGCAAGCTATCGATGGCTGGACCGAGGAGCCCGAGCAGGCACTTGTCGAGGCAGGGAAACTGGCCAGCCAAGCGGCCGAGATCGATCCCAATCTGCCACAGGTGCACTTCGTACGCGGCCAGATTGCATTGTTCTTCGGTAACCATGCGGCGGCCATCTCGGCGGCAATGAAGGCGACCCGGATCAACCCGAACTACGCTGATGCCTACGGCCTGTTAGCCTGGATTCTGCACTATGGCGGCAGACCCCTGCTGGCCGAGAAGGCCTTGCAGAACGCGCTGAACCGAAACCCTGCCTCGAACGCGTCTTACAATCAGATCGCCGGTGAGATCCAGTTTGCGACCCACCGTTACAACGAAGCGGTCGGGTCATTCGAGGCGGCTTTGGAACGCAACCCCACGCATGCGCGGGCCCGCCTGTGGCTCGCTGCCTCGCTTGTGTTGTTGGGTAGGTACGATGAGGCCGCTTGGGAGGTCAACGAGATGCTGGCAACGAATCCGGACCTGCATTCGACGAACCTGTTGTTCGCCTTTCCGCACAAAGATCCTGAGGTGGTCGACACCTTCAAGAAAGCCTTGCTACAACTCGATTTACCTGAGTTGTCTCAAGCCATCAAATTCACGGCTGCAGCGGAATTCTGAATTCCCAGCGATAGACGCCGAGAAAAACTGCTGTGGTGATCGAACACATCTCTGCACATAGGGAGAGCCGGCGCTCAATCACATCCGTAGTCTCCCACCTCCGCTTGCGCGCCAAAGGGGAAACAAAGCTCGCTTCCGAGCACGACGACCGCGGGACAAGCGGGGGCATTAATGGCTTTCGAAGATCGAGGGCGAAACAGGGATTTGGACATCCTGTTCGCATGACGAGATCGAAGACACGCTTGATGCTTTCGTGTGGGGTCACCACCAAT
>CAZCDY010000089.1:11056-15566 GCA_964497145.1 uncultured Gammaproteobacteria bacterium | reverse complement strand
GGTTGACGCCACCTTGAAGATAATATCATACTAAAACAGTTGGTTTATTTGCTCTTCACACGCACTTCATGATTGGTCGCACATCCACTTGTTGGCAGCACACGGAACGTCCCAGCCTCTGGACAAGTTGCTGATTCTCGATGGTAACCAGGACACACCCCAACTATGGCGAAGAAGAAAGCCAACGGCAAAAAAAAGACCCTGCCAGCGTCGCATGCCCAGGAAAAAGCAGCTTCCCGTAGCGGCGTCTCTTCAGCGGCAAACGGCAAACGAGAACGCGCCAAGAAATTCGAGACACCCACGGCACCAGGCAAAGAACAATTCACGATTGTCGGCATAGGTGCATCTGCCGGTGGGTTGGAGGCCATCGAGGCATTCTTCCAACACATGGACCCGAAAAGTGGCATGGCGTTCGTGCTGGTGCAGCATCTCGACCCAACACACAAAAGTATTCTGAGTGAGTTGGTGGCACGCTTCTCCAGCATATCGGTGCAGGAAGTCACCCAATCGGTACAGGTCGAGCCAAATCACGTCTACGTCATCCCCCCAGGACGCGACTTGGCCATACTCAATGGCCGGCTACAGTTGCTGGATCCTTCCGGCCCACGTCACTTGAGATTGTCCATCGATTACTTTTTCCGTTCTTTGGCGCGGGAAGTGCGCGATTTCGCCGTGGGCATCGTGCTCTCGGGCACTGGGACCGACGGTACATTGGGGATACGCGCAATCAAGGGTGAGGGAGGGCTGGTTCTGGTTCAGGACCCGACTTCCGCTGCTTATGACGGCATGCCACGCAGCGCGATAGCTACTGGGCTTGCTGACGCTATCCTGAAACCCGCCGAAATGGCACGGCAACTGTTGGCCTATGCGCACAACGCAACGTTTCCACATACGGTTCCGGCGACGATTCCGCCGGAATCCAAGGACGAAAGAGAACGGCTGTTTGTAATGCTGCGTGACCAGACAGGACATGATTTTTCGCTTTATAAAGATGCCACAATAACTCGACGCATCATGCGGCGAATGACCATCAACGGCATCGACAACGAGGCGGATTTTATCCGAACTCTGCAACAGTCACCCACGGAGGTCGATGCGCTCTGGAAAGAGTTTCTTATTCGCGTTACGCAGTTTTTCAGAGACCCGGAAGTATTCGAGACACTGGAAAAAACCGTTATTCCAGCCCTGATGAACAGCAAGGGACGGGATGAGGAATTCCGTATCTGGGTGCCTGCCTGTTCCACGGGTGAGGAGGCTTACTCCATCGCAATGCTGATGTGTGAAAACCTGGACAGGATGGATGGGAATCGTGATGTTCAGATCTTTGCTACTGATATCGATCAGACAGCGTTGGAAATGGCGCGCGCGGGTATCTACCCAGAGAGCATTGTCAGCGACGTCTCCAAGGAACGACTGTCCCGATTTTTTAACAAAACCAAGAACACCTACGTGGTCGGCAAAGAGTTGCGTCGCATGCTGGTATTTTCCAGTCACGATGTGATCAAGGATCCGCCATTTTCACGCATGGATCTGGTTTCCTGTCGCAATCTCCTGATCTATATGAAACCTGAGTTGCAGGCGCGCGTCCTTGGCCTGTTTCACTATGCGCTACAGGAAACAGGTTTCCTCATGCTCGGCAACTCTGAGACCACCAGTGCGGCGCAGGGGTTGTTCAGTGAATACGACCGAAAAATGCGTCTGTATCGACAGCGAGCGAGGGCATCGGCCGGGCAAAGGCGGCTGCCTTACGCGGGCTTCTTCCATTCCATGGGGCTTGGTGGAGTCGTCAAAGGAAGCAAACCAGGCAAGAAAACGCCGACCCTGCGCGAGCTGACTGAAGCAGCCTTGATCGACCTCTACTCGCCTACCTGTGTGGTGGTCGACGAACTGGGCAACATGCTGTACGTGCACGGGCAGACGGGAGCTTACCTGGAGGCCACGACCGGCGAAGCCAACCTGAATATCGCCCGCCTGGCACGTGATGGGCTGTGCATACCCCTGAGTGCTGCGCTGCGCAAGGCAAACGCCAGCATGACAGAGATCAGTTGCCGGAGCCTGCGCATAGAAGGATGCGAAGATTCAAGGCCAGTGGATATCAAGGTCCGACCCCTGCCGGGTATGGTTTCACAGAAAACCGCCTTCATGGTTTCGTTTGAAAAGGCCGCCGAAAGCCGAGCGGCGGGCGCAACCGGCGACCCTGAAGCAGACGAGGTATTGATCGAGCGCGCCACTATGCTGGAACAGGAGCTGGCCTCCACCCGCGAAGTGCTGCAGACATCCAACGAAGAACTGCAGACAAGCAACGAGGAGCTGAGTTCTACCGTCGAAGAGCTGCAATCCACCAACGAGGAACTGCTGACTTCTCAGGAGGAACTGCGCTCGGTCAACGAAGAGTTGCTCACCGTCAATGCCGAACTGGAAGGGAAACTCGAGCAGCTGGCGGAAGCAAACGCTGATAAGGAGAATCTGCTCACCAGCACTGAAGTAGGAACTATTTTTCTGGATCTGGAGCAGCGAGTGAAGTGGTTTTCGCCCGCCGTTGCCAACATTGTATATCTTATCGAGAGTGATATAGGACGCCCCATCGCGCATGTTTCCCACCGCCTGAAAGATATCGCCCTTTCAGCCCTGGTAGAGGAGGTGCTTGAGACATTGCAACCGACTGACCGGGAAGTCTGCGACGACAAAGGCGCTTGGTATGATCTGAGAATCACGCTCTACCGCACAGAGAACCATGCCATTGCGGGGACAGTCGTCAGTCTGTTCGACATCAGCGAGAGAAAGCGCGCCAGACAACTGGAACTGTTCCGGTTGCTGCTGGAGTCGTCACCGGACGCGATAGTTATCGCCGATGCGGCAGGCGAGATAGTAATGATCAATAACCAGACAGAGGAGTTGTTCGGATGGGCGCGTAGCGAAGTGGTAGGGCGCCCCGTGGAAATCCTGGTGCCGCAGCGATTGAAGAGCAGACATCGTAAGCATCGGGATGCGTACCTGCAGGAGCTGGGTGTTCGCTCGATGGCGCCTGGCCGTACTCTGGCGTGCCAGCGAAAGGATGGCAGCGAATTCTTCGGACAGATATCGCTGAGTCCCATCGAGTCGGAGTCAGGTACGCTGATCTACACTGCGATCAGAGATGTATCCGCACAGACAGAGGCGGAACAACTTTTGCGTCGCATTCGCAGCATTCATAAGTGTATTGAGTATTTGGACCATGCACGATCCAAGGCCTCGACCAACGGTGCCAGGAATATACGACAAGTTTGCAAAATACTGGTAAAGGAAGGCGGCTACACACAATGCTGGGTGGGCGCTATGGCTGGCAAAGGGAAAAAAGTCTCTGCTACTGTCGCCCAATTTGGGTTCCCCAAGAGAAGCCATCCTCATGCCGAATCCTTGCTGGTTGATAGATTGCAGGGGGACAAGGCAATAGTCATTCGCGAGATCATGACCGACCGTAGACACGAGGTGCTGCGAGAGTTTGCAGAGGCTTTGGAGTTTGAGTCGCTGATCGGTATTCCACTACGGGACGGGAACAAGAGCCTCGGGCTCTTGGGTGTGCATGCACTGGAACCTACCGCATTCAATGACATGGAACGCGATCTGCTGCGAGCCTTGAGCATGCACTTGTTGTGGTATTTCACCGACGGCGCAATCTCCACTACAGATGAGATCCAAGAACAATGAGTACAAGCGCTCCAGACGATAAACCCCTGCAGATGTTGCGTCGACGGGCCGAGGCCGCAATGGAGGGTCGATCAGAAGGGCCAAGCGAATTAACCGAACTCTCCACCGAGGAGATGCGGAGGCTGTTTCACGAGCTGGACGTTTACCGCGTCGAGCTTGAGATGCAGAATGAGGAGTTGCGCAAGACACAGGACGAGTTGGAAGAAGCGCTCGATAAGTACACTGACCTTTACGAGTATGCGCCGGTGGGCTATCTGATCGTTCAGAACTACGGGATCATTATCAGTGCCAATGTCACCGCCAGCAAGATTCTGGAGGAGAGCAAGAGGGAGCTGGTAGGTTCCTCGGTAGAGACCTATATCGTGCGTGAATATCAAGACTCCTTCTTCGTGCTACGTCGCGTCAGCGAGAAAAAAGCCGGCGTCCTAAGCTGCGAAATCATCATGAAGCGTAAAAGCGAAACTCGTTTCCCTGCGCGCGTGGACTGCATTGCGATACCTGGCGAGGACGGTTCCATTGCGTTTCGGATTTCCTTCACCGATATCAGTGAGCTAAAAGCCTTGGGTCCGACTAAAATGTGAGAGCGCCGCGGAGTCCGCAGTGACGATAGAAAAACCTGTGTATGGCGAACTGTTGCTCGATCTTCAACGGGCAACTGGTATAGCCCGCGGCAATGAGATCACCACTGGAATTGGAAGAGGTTGGGGCGGTAGCCATTGGTTGCGCCCGTTATTTCTGATGGCGTGTCGTTGTCGATCTAAGTGAGCACGCGATGCAAGTTGTAATGCTTGCCGGAAGCCTTCGAGATGCCGCTCCAGATCAT
>CAZCDY010000089.1:2003-10956 GCA_964497145.1 uncultured Gammaproteobacteria bacterium | reverse complement strand
TCGGTGTGATCAGCCCCCGGTACTCACGAATACGCCACCGCGACGTGGGTCGCCGGCGCCGGTGAAGTTGTGGCCGTCCCAGCACACGGTATGGGTGCCGCCGAAGAACAGGTTCTGTGACGACCAGGTTCGGAGCTTCGGGTACTGGACACGCAAGGCGTCGACGGTCGTCGCCGCGAGGCCGGGCTCGATATCGAGACCATCGCGTTCAAAGTGGATGCGTGGCGCATTGACGGCCTGTACGGGCGGCATGCCGAAATCGATCATGTTGCTGAGGGTCTGTAGGATGGCCGTGCGCAGTCGGTTGGAACCGCCGGAGCCGATTGCGATCAGGTGTCGATGATCCTCCGCGAGTGTGGGTGCCATCATCGAGCTGACGCGTACGTCGCAAGGCCAGCGGTTGAAGCCTTCCGGGTTCAGGTCCTCTTCGCCGAGCATATTGTTCAACATGATACCGGTGTCCGGCAGCAGTTGGCCGCTGCCTTCGCCGTTGGACAGCGTCAGTGAGGCGCTGTTGCCGCTACCGTCGATGGTGCTGATGTGCGTGGTGCCACGGTTGTTGACCGGGTGCCCGGCGACAGTAGCGCTATAGGCGTCCAGCAGTTGCTTGTGGTGTTCCGAACGCGTCAGCAGGCCGTCCTGCCTTGCCAGATTGGTGTGGGCCATCACATGGGCCAGTGTCTTCATGTGATCGGTACTGCCGAATCCGGCGCCGGCGATATCCTGGTTGTCCAGAGCAGTCAGGGCGAAGTTGATCAGGGTGCCGCCGGAAGATGGCCCGGGATTGGTGGCTACCCGGTAGCCGCGGTAGCTGTGCCGCAGCGGGCGACGCCGGATAACCCGATACTGTTCGAGGTCGGCCTGATCGAGGTGCCCGCCATGCTGTCTGCAGTGGTCCGCCAGTCTGTGGGCCAGTTCGCCCTGATAGAAGGGGGCGTCCCCCTCGGCGGCGATCCAGGCCAGCGTCTCTGCCAGCGCCGGCTGATGGAATATGGCGCCTTCACCCTGCAAAGCCTCGCCAAGATACAGGGCCTCGGCGTCTGGAGTGGCGCGGTAGATGGGTGCGACGATGCTGAAAATATAGGCCTGCAGAGCATTGACGCCCACCCCTTGTCTGGCGAACTCGATTGCCGGTGCGAGAATTTCGCGCAATGGCAGGCTGCCGAGCATCTGGTGTGTTACCACCAGCCCCCGGACGGTGCCCGGTGTGGCGATAGAGCCGGCGCCGATATGAAACTCCTGCTGGGCGGTGCCGAAATCGGCGATCACCGGATAGAACTCGCACTCGGTCTGGGGGCGCCTTCGGCGGGGAGTCTGCACGAAGAAATCGTACAGCACCGGCTCGTCGTCATTTTTTCGTGCCAGCAGGAAACCGCCACCACCCAGGGAGGTAAGGACGGGTTCGACCACACAGGCAGCCGCCATTGCGGCCAGTACCGCGTCAAAGGCATTGCCGCCGAGTTCGTACATGCGTATTGCCGCCTCGGCGGTCTGTGGGTGCCCGGCGGCTACGGCACCTTTCATGTCGGCATCTTTATCTGCATCTCGGCGTTTATTATGCCGCAAACAAAAAAGCGCGCCCTCGGTCGCGCTTTTCATCGGCATGAAGTGGTTTACTTGTTTTCGGCCTTTTTGGCCGGAGCCGGCTTGGCTTTGGTCGTGGTGCTGGGGTAGGTGTAGCCACCAGAGTACGGGGCATAGCCGCCGTAACCACCACCGGAATAAGGATAGCCGCCATAGCCGCCATAACCCGGATAGCCGCCGCCATAGCCGCCATAGCCCGGATAGCCGCCGCCCCAGCCGCCGTAGCCTGGGTAGCCGCCGCCCCATGGGCCGCCGCCCCAGGGACCGCCGCCCCAGTTGTTACCCCAGCTGTTGCCCCAACCACCATTGCCCCAGTTCCACGGGCCGCCGCCCCAGTTGCCGCCCCAGAAGGCGCTGGCGCTGGACGTGGCGAGGATGGTGGCTGCGCCGATCAGTCCGGCCAACAGCATTTTGCGAGTATTCTTCATCGATAGTCCCTCCGGTTTAAGGATCAGGTTTTATCCTGGTTTGCACTACGTCGTGTCTGCAACCATGCCCGCCGCCTATTCCGTCGAGGTTTTGGCGTACTCCATCCCGAGCCAATCGCATTCAAGAAGATTAAGTATATGCAGATATTCTACTCCGTACCAACGTGTCCGGCAGTAGAAATATAGTTGCGCCCAGCGTTTGCTTTGTAGGCGACCTCGGTGGGGCGTTGACGATATTGTTTCAGCAGTCGTTGACACTGTCTGAGGCTGAAGCTGATCCCGTAGTGACCGGCGAGGTGATCCTGCAGTACCTTCCCTTGCCATTTCTTGCCCTCCAGTCCGTAGGTGGCTGGAGGCTGGCCAAGCTCAGTCCGCAGGCGTTTCCACTCGTCGTTGGAGAGTTTGGGCGGGCGCCCGGGGCTGGTCTCGTCGATCAGGCCGTCCAGGCCGCTGTCGACAAAGCGCTTGCGCCAGCGCTCGAGGGTCCGGGTGTGTTCGCCCAGCCATTCCGCGACCTGGTGGGGTCGGTGGCCTTCGGCAATAAGAAGTACGCACAATGCTCTGTAACAAAAGCGCTGTTCGCGCGAGGCGCTTACATGCTGCCGTACCGCGTTGCGCAGTTTGGCAATTTCGGATGTGTCCATTTTCCTTTCTTCCTGGCGCAAGAAACGCGCTGAAAGTTTCCACGGGACCAGTATTAACAAAACTGTATGGGCTTCTGGACGCAAACTGGTAAACAATTGATCCCGGTCAGCAAAACCGCCCATGTCTCCGGATGTGGGGAGATATTTTTGCTGCTCCCAGTTTTTGAGCCGGCGGGTGCTTTGCATGCTTGAGTTTGTTTTTTTCGATCCACGTCCACGTCAGCACTTTGTCGAGTTCCTGCATGCACGCGAGATCCGGGTCGATGAACTGGACGACGATGAAAGCTATGTTGTCGGGATTCCCGAGGACACAGACGATGAGCTGATGGACGAAATCGAGGCCTGTCACGAGGAAATGATGGCGTTCAATAAGGCGTTGTTCGAGACAGAGACCGACACAGAGGGCGGGCGAGCCGCCGGCGTAGTGGTGAACCTGACCTCGGGCGAGACCGTGTACGCAAGGGTGGACCCGGGGTTGCTCGGTCGGATCATGGAAGTCATCACGCCGGAAGAACTTGGCGAACTGGTCAACGCCATCGTCGATGCGGTTGAGAATCCCGATGTGCGGCCACTGTGTCACGCTCCGGACGAGGCGGGCTGAAACCTATTTCCCGTCAGACCTGGCGGTATCCTGAGCGGCCTTTTCCTCCGCCGCATACTTGATTCGCTGCGCCTTCTTTTTCTCGACCAGCTGAATGTATTCCTTGGGCGTCATCGAGGCACCGGTTTCCGGTCTTTTGGTCGGCAGATAATAACCCGCGATCACGGCGACCAGGATCGCCAGCAGCAGGATGTAGACATTGGTGCGGTCGCGTTGTCTTGGCATGGTTTTGATGTTAACAGTCTGGCTTGGCCGCGGTCACGGGGTTGCTGGCGCAGGCGGGGTGCCGGCGGTTCACAGCTGAGCCAGGAAAAGCGGCCCGTCGTTGCTTTCGATGCGTGAGATCGGGTGGCCGTAGGCAAGGCTGAGCAGTTGCGGATCGCTGAGCCGGTCGCGTTGACCGGCACGCCAGCTGCCATCACCGTTAAGAATCAACCAATGGTCGCAGGCTCGGTAGGCCAGATTGAGATCGTGAACGACCATCAGCATCGCTCTTTCATCGTTCACACACTGTCCCTGCAGGGCGTGCAGGCACCTGGCCTGATGCGCCAGGTCCAGGTGGTTTGTCGGTTCATCGAGCAGTGACAGCCGAGTCTGCTGTGCTAACAGGCGCGCGATCTCCACCCGCCGCAATTCGCCGCCGGACAGGGTTTCCAGCGAGCGTCCGGCGAGTTCGCTCAGGCCGAGTGCGCGCATACATTGCCTGGCGATGGCCAGATCCGATGCGCCTTCCCAGGCGAGCGTTGCGAGATGCGGGTGTCGTCCGGTCAGCACCGTGTCGAGCACACTGGCGCCGAAACCAGGGCTGCTGTGCTGTAGCAGGATTCCTGTATGTTGCGCGCGACCCCGTGCAGTGAGTTTGGATAGCGTTTTGCCGCTGAGCATGATGCTGCCTCGGTGGTCCTGACGCAGGCCTGCCAGGTGGTGCAGCAGGGTGGTCTTGCCAGTGCCGTTGCGTCCCAACAGCGCCCAGCATTCGCCGGCCTCGATTCTCAGGTCGAGCCGGGTGCATACGCGCTGCCGCGCGATGTCTACCGAAAGCTGCCTGGTTTCGAGCAGGCTGCTCATCGGCGTGTCCCTCGATGCAGCAGGAACAGGAACACCGGTACGCCGATCATGGCCGTGAGGACCCCAACCGGCAGTTGCATGGGACTGATCAGGGTGCGTGCCGCGCTGTCGGCCAGCAGCAGCAGGCTGCCTCCCAGGAGGACCGCTGCCGGCAGGAGGACACGGTGGTCGCGGCCACCGAGTCGGCGGATCAGATGTGGCGTGATCAGGCCAACAAAGCCGATGGCACCGGCGGCGGTGACCGCGGCAGCGGTCAGCAGGGCGGCGAGAAAATACAGCTCGAGGCGC
Organism: uncultured Gammaproteobacteria bacterium; assembly: GCA_964497145.1. Classification (GTDB taxonomy): domain Bacteria; phylum Pseudomonadota; class Gammaproteobacteria; order Chromatiales; family Chromatiaceae; genus Thiosocius. The sequence continues at coordinate 6,343 of CAZCDY010000089.1, read as the reverse complement.
AGTCTGCGGGTGTTGATGCCCAGGGCTGCGGCCTGCAGCAGACCCTGGGTCGCGATATTGAGGTCGCGTGCGCGCAGAAAAGCAAGGCCCAGGCCGCCGGCGAGCAGGGTCAGGGGGATGCCGGGTTCATCCGCATCGGCGAGATCCCCCATCAGCCAGAACAGCATGCCGGGTAACTGTCTGGCGGGGCTGATGCTGAGGACGAAACCGATCAGGGCCGACCAGCCGGCTGCGACCACGATCCCGGTCAGGAGCAGACGGTCACTGCGCCAGTCGTCGCCACCGCGTGCGAGGCCGAATACCAGCAGGGTGCTCAGCAGTGCACCGGCAGCTGCCGCAGGGGTGTACCAGAGGCCTGGCAGTGCGAGCAGCATGGCTGTGAGAACCGCGGCCGCGGCGCCGCCGGAGATACCGAGAACATAGGGGTCGCCAAGTGGATTGCGCAGAAGCACCTGCATCAGGGCGCCGGCCAGCGCCAGCAGTCCTCCCACCGCGAATGCGCTCAGAGCCCGCGGCAGGCGCAGCTGGTCGATAATGCGGTCGTTGATGCTGCCATCGTTGCCGACGACGTGGGACCAGACCTCGGCGGGTGGGATATCGACGCTACCGACCATCAGTGCGAGTGCGAGGCTGAAACCGGCCAGCAGGAGATTGAGCGGCAGCAGGAGGTTCCGGCGTTGAGGGTCCATCGGCAGCGCCAGGGTCTTGTCCGGCTCAGGGGTGACGGTGGTCGGCCGCAGGCTGGTCGTCCAGCAGGCTGATAACCGGCCATCCGCGTTGCCGTGCATGTGCAGCGAGGGCCGGGTCCGGGTCAACCGCGACAGGGTGGCTCACCAGTTCAAGCAGTGGCAGGTCGTTGTGCGAGTCACTGTAGAACCAGGCGCCATCAAGGCTTTCGTTTTCTTGCGACAGCCAGTCCCTGAGGCGGTTCACCTTGCCTTCGCGGAAGCTTGGAATCCCCGCGACGCGGCCGGTATAGCGCCCGTCTGCCTTTTCGGGGTCGGTGGCGATCAGATTTGCAATGCCGAGCCGCTGCGCGATTGGTGCGGTCACGAAGGCGTTGGTGGCGGTGATGATCATCAGGGTGTCTCCGGCGGCGCGATGCTGTGCCACCAGGCGCTCGGACGCGGCGGTGATAAGGGGCTCGATCTTGTCGCGCATGAACTGGGCATGCCAGGCGTCGAGCTCCTCGACGGGATGTTCGGACAACGGTTTCAGCGAGAAAGCCAGAAACGCCATGATATCCAGTCGGCCCTCGCGGTATTCCTGGTAGAAGCGCTCATTTTCGCGTTCGTAGCTGGCGCGATCGACGATGCCCAGCTCGCCCAGGAACTGTCCCCAGAGGTAATCGGAGTCGCCTGCAAGCAGGGTGTTGTCGAGATCGAAGATGGCTAGAGGCATGCGGTTTCGGGATTTATCGCGGGGTTTTGGAAGCCCATGCACTATACAGGAATTCTTTTATAAGCAATAGCTTATGCTTTGCCGGAGCTTGCGGCTGGGCGTCACGCTGTGGAAAAATCGATCCAGTTAAAAATTAAAACTTGGTTCCAGATGTGATAGATACCGACGGCTTTCGTCCGAACGTGGGGATCATCCTCTGCAATGACCAGAATCGCCTCTTCTGGGGGCGTCGGGTGGGCCAGAATGCCTGGCAGTTTCCGCAGGGCGGAATCCAGTCCGATGAAACACCAGAGCAGGCGATGTATCGCGAATTGCAGGAAGAGGTGGGTTTGTTGCCAGAGCACGTCGATCTGCTCGGATCGACCAACCGCTGGCTGCGTTATCGTCTGCCCAAGCGTTTTATCCGTCGCCATTCGCATCCTGTCTGTATTGGACAGAAACAGCGCTGGTTTCTGTTGCGGGTGCATTGCAGCGAGAGCGACTTCTGTCTGGATTCCTGCAATAAACCGGAATTCGACAGCTGGCGTTGGGTGAAGTACTGGCAACCCGTGCGCGATGTGATCTATTTCAAGCGCCGGGTGTATGAGCGTGCGCTGGAGGAACTGGCACCACTGCTGTTTCCGGACGGGGTGCCCTCGCGGCCGCAGACCAATTATCTGCGCCAGCAACGCCGCTGAGCGTTTCATGAATGCAAAAACGGGGTCCGGGCGGGTGATGCCTGCCGGGCCGATGCCTTGTGCCTGAAGGACCATTGACAAACCATGCTTGAGACACTGCATCGAATCGTCAAGGAGGTGAATGCCGCGCCGGATCTGGAGAAGGCGCTAAGCATGATCGTGACCATGGTCAAACAGTCCATCGCCTGTGACGTGTGCTCGGTCTATCTCACCGACGCCGATGCGCGTGCACATGTCCTGGCGGCCACCGATGGTCTGCGCCAGGAGGCAGTTGGCAAGGTCGCGCTGCCACTGGGACGTGGCCTGGTGGGCCTGGTCGCGGAGCGTTCAGAGCCCCTCAACCTCAGCGACGCGCTCTCGCATCCGCGCTATATGCGCATTACTGAGACCGGTGAGACGCAGTATCGCGGTTATCTCGGCGTACCGATCATCCAGAACAGAAAGGTCCTCGGGGTGTTGATCGTGCGCCAGGAAGTGCAGCGGGAGTTCACGGATGATGAAGTGACCTTCGTTTTCACCCTGGCCGCGCAGCTGGCGGGTGCGATCACCCACGCCCAGGCCAGCGGCGAACTCGACTCCGTGACCCCGCGCACGTCCAGACGCGCAGCCCGTTACCTCGAAGGGCGGCCGGGCAGCACCGGCGTCTCTATCGGTCATGGCGTGGTGGCATACCGTATGGCGGACCTGGATGCGATCCCGGACCGAACCACGGACGATATCGAGGGCGAATGCGCCCGTTTCCGGGCTGCCGTGAAGGCCGTCGAACACGACCTGGGCAAACTGAAGGCCCGTCTGAGCTCCGAGATACCCGCCGAAGATCACGCCCTGTTCGATGCCCTGCTGCTGATGCTCGGCGGTGATTCTCTGGTGACCGAGACCGTGGAACGCATCGAGCAGGGGCGGTGGGCTGCGGGCGCGCTGCGCCAGAGTATCCACTCACACGCCCAGGTTTTCGAGGGCATGGAAGATGTCTACCTGCGCGAGCGCGCTTCTGACATCCGCGACCTGGGTCGGCGCATCCTGATGCATCTGCAGAGTGACAGTCCGCTTGATCAGACCTATCCGCCGGATACGATCCTGGTTGGCGAGGAGGTCAGCGCGGTTCAATTGGCCGAGGTCCCACCTGAGTGTCTGGTCGGTATCGTCTCGGCCACCGGTTCCAGTTCGTCCCATGTCGCCATTCTGGCGCGTGCCATGGGCGTCCCGGCGGTGATGGGGGTGACCGATCTGCCGGTCAGCCGGATGGAAAGCCGCGAGCTGATTGCTGATGGCTACCGTGGCCGCGTCTATATTGCGCCGCCGCTTTCGGTGCGCACCGAGTACGAACGCCTGGCCGAGGAGGAGCGCGCGCTCACCGCCGAGGCAGAGACCCTGCGTGGCCTGCCCGCCGAATCGACCGACGGTGTCGCTTTTCCGCTTCATCTGAACACCGGCCTGGTCAACGAAACGGACAATCCGGGCAACGGCGAGTTTGCCGGTATCGGCCTGTATCGCACCGAGCTGCCTTTCATGGTGCGTGACCGCTTTCCGGGCGAGTCGGTGCAGGTGATGAACTATCGTCACGTGCTTCAGGGTTTCGCGCCACGCCCGGTCACCCTGCGTACCCTGGACATCGGTGGCGACAAGGCGCTGCCGTATTTTCCTTTCCACGAACAGAACCCATTTCTTGGCTGGCGTGGCGTGCGCATATCGCTGTCTCACCCCGAGATATTTCTGACTCAGGTGCGTGCCATGCTGCGTGCTGCGATCGATCTCGACAATCTGCAGATCATGTTGCCGATGATCAGTGGGGTCAACGAGATCGATGAGCTGAAGATGCTGATTACCCGGGCGCATGACGAATTGCTCGAAGAGGGTTATGCGGTATCCATGCCGCGTATCGGCGTCATGGTCGAGGTCCCGTCCGCGGTCTACATGGTCGAGGAACTTGCGCGCCGGGTCGATTTCGTCTCGGTGGGCACCAATGATCTGACCCAGTACCTGCTGGCTGTGGACCGGAACAATGCACGGGTGGCGGAAATCTATGACGACCTTCACCCGGCGGTTTTGCGCGCACTTGACCAGATCGTGCGTGGTGCGAGGGTGTTCAACCGGCCCGTGGGTGTCTGCGGTGAACTGGCAGGCAATCCGCTGGCCACGATTTTACTGATGGGCCTCGGCGTCGATAGCCTGAGTATGAGTGCGGGCAGCCTGATGAAGGTGAAATGGGTGGTGCGCAGCTTCAGCGTGTCGCGTGCGCGCCAATTGTTGCATGCCGCGCTG
>CAZCDY010000089.1:0-1993 GCA_964497145.1 uncultured Gammaproteobacteria bacterium | reverse complement strand
TCGCTCTCGAGCAGGTTTTCCGGGATGGCGGCGCAGTTGATCGCAACCAGCCGCTTGCCGCTGCGCTCGCTCAGCGCATGGAGGATGCGCAGCAGGTCCGGCGGTTTATGGAGGGCGCACTGGACGATATGGGCCTCGGCGGCCTGTTCCGGCCCGGTCGCTGAACCCACTCCCGCCTTCGGCAACGCTTTTCGGTAGCCCTGTTCGTCGGAAGCGCCCTTACTCATGCCGACTCCCTCCGTGCAGTTGGCCTTGTGATTTGTTACAGTTTTGTTGCTTTTGGGCTGCAGGCTGGGTCCGTGAGCGGACTTGGTGCTCAAAACCAACCGAAATTGGTCACCAAATGCGGGTTTGCGGGATCGGTCCGCATTGGGGAATCTGTGGTTGCTTGATTCCCGTCAACTGAAACGTAGTCAACTTGTGTACACAATGTTTGTTTAAGCGCGACCCTCAGGGGGGGAAACATGGGCGAATCAGCAACTGCGAAGAGTGCCAATGACGCCGACACCAAAAAGAAGGCCGGTGCCGACAAGAAGGGCGACGCGGAAAAGAAAATCGTTGTGGACAAAAAGATGAAGGGGGGCGAGGTCTACAAGGGCGACCTTAGCAAACTGGACAAGACGGCGCGCCTCGAACTTTTTCGTAAAAACATCTATCCCTACACCAAGAAGCTGAACCGCAATGACTACGAGGCCCTCAAGTTCGAACTGCAGATCGAACTGCTGAAGATGCAGAACTGGGTGCGGGAGAGCGGGGAGCGCATCCTGATTCTGAACGAAGGCAGGGATGCGGCCGGCAAGGGCGGTACCATCAAGCGGATCATGGAGCACCTCAACCCCCGTGGTGCGCGCGTCGTGGCCCTGGAAAAACCGACTACGCAGGAGCAGGGGCAATGGTACTTCCAACGCTATATCCAACACCTGCCGAGTGCCGGCGAGATCGTGCTGTTCGACCGTTCCTGGTACAACCGGGCCGGCGTCGAGCGTGTAATGGGATTCTGTTCGTCTTCTGACTATCTCGAATTCATGCGCCAGACCCCGGAGCTCGAGCGCATGCTGGCGCGCAGCGGTATCCGGCTGTTCAAGATGTGGTTTTCGGTCAGTCGCGGTGAGCAATTGCGCCGCTTCAAGTCGCGCGAACACGATCCGCTCAAGCAATGGAAACTGAGCCCGGTCGACCTGGCCTCGCTCGACAAGTGGGACGATTACACCAAGGCCAAGGAGGCGATGTTCTTTCACACGGACACCGCGGATGCACCTTGGGCCGTGGTCAAATCCGACGACAAGAAGCGTGCGCGCATCAACGCGATTCGTTATCTGCTGGATGCCATCCCGTACGACAACAAGGATACGAAAATCGCCTGTCCACCGGATCCGCTGATCGTGGGCTCTGCCGCCGATATCTACGAAGATGGTGAGCACACCCAGCTCGGTTGATCCTGGTTGGAACAGCTAAGTAAGTAACAGGCAAGGAAAACTTAATGAGCAAACATTACGAGGCGCACGCCCAGCAGGTCGTCGATGGTTTCCTGGGCCTGCTCGACGAGCAGGCGAAGTCGTGCATCAGCGAATCTGATCTGAGCGAGCTCACCATGCTCGTAGAAGCGGCGATCAGCACGGCGGCGCTGGAGCAGCTGGAAAGGGCCGCAGATGACGTCGAGGCGCTGTCCAAGAACCTGCGAAAGTACGCGGAATACTACGACAAGAAGTGATGGATCGTCCGACGGGGCCCCGCCCGCCCCCTCGGGCGTGGCGTTTCGTTGAGCCTATCCGCCTGGTCACTCCCCAATTTCCCCCGCAGACAGCACCTGCCAGCCACTTGGCGCGTCCTGGCTTATTCGTGTCACTTTGAACGGTTAGATTCCCGGCCAAGCAACACTTGGCTGCGGGCTGCCTCCTGTCGATTCTCCGCGGAAGCATGCCCACTGCAGGCTTGCAAGGTTGTCTCGTTTGCTGCCGGCTTCGGGCCGGCGGCGGCGTGCGGTTTCAGTTGA
>CAZCDY010000088.1:9303-15732 GCA_964497145.1 uncultured Gammaproteobacteria bacterium | reverse complement strand
CGAATGTCCCCTCCCCTACGATTTCGCCCCGCAGGATCTGGCCGATGCCTGTCAGGCCGCGGGGCTCGAGTTCATCATGTTGAACGCACCGCCAGGTGACATGAAGCAGGGTGAATACGGTATCGCCGGGCTGGCGGGACGCGAGTCCGAGTTCCGTGACAGCATCGGCCTGGCGCTGGACTACGCGACCACCCTGAACAGCCGTTTCATCCATGTACTGGCCGGCATCGTACCGGCCGGTGAAAGTATCGAGCGCTGCCGCGACCTGTACTGCGAGAACCTGGCCTGGGCCGCGGACAGATGTGCACAATCCGGTATCGGCATACTGATTGAACCCATCAACACCTATGAGCGGCCGGGTTATCTGACGACACTGACACTTGAGGCACGCGAAACGCTCGCGCGCGTCCGGCATGACAATCTCGCCATTCAGTACGACTTCCACAATGCGCAACTGATGGAAGGTTCACTCACGGCAACACTGACCGAAAACATCGGCCTCATCCGGCACATGCAGATTGCCGGCGTGCCGGGCCGAACACCACCGGATGAAGGAGAGATGAACTATCCCTATCTCTTCCAACTGATCGACGACCTCGGCTACCAGGGCTGGGTAGGCTGCGAGTACCGTCCCCATGGCACGCAGCCGGGGACAAGCAAAGATTCCCTCGGGTGGGCCCGGAGATACGGGCTCGGCTGAACAGTCCAGAAACGCGACAGCGCACCGGGGTGTCCCGACCTGCTCTCCCCGAAAGCATGCAGGCAGCTATGGCGTGACCATCCGGTCCCCGAAGACCTTGTCAGGATACGGCGGCGGCTGATAACTGCGCGTCCCGCACCCAGAAGCCGCATCCAGATCGATTGCAAAACGCCATGATAGGCAACAGCTGATACCCTGCTTCGATGTTGCTGGACATATTCAATATCGTCGCCCCCGTTTTCCTGGTCATAGCCGCGGGTTATCTGGCAGTGCGGGGAGGGCTGTTTGCCGACGGCATGGTCGATGGGCTGATGAAATTCGCCATTCAGTTCGCCGTACCCTGCCTGTTGTTTCGTGCCACCTCGACGATGGATCTCGGGGCCGCCTATGACTGGCGGCTCATGAGTTCATTCTACATCGGCTCAACGATCAGCTTTACGGTGGCAACCCTGCTGGCCTGGAGGCTGTTCGGCCGCAAACCGGGTGAGGCCGTCGCGGTGGGCTTCGGCGCCCTGTTCTCGAACCTGGTCCTGCTGGGCCTGCCCATCTCTGAGCGCGCATGGGGTGCCGATACGGATGCGATGGCATCAGCTTATGCCATCGTCTCGGTCCATGCGCCGTTTTGTTATCTGCTCGGCATCACCAGCATGGAATTGCTGCGGGCCGATGGGCGATCGCTACCGGAAACCGCCAAGGTGGTCGCACGCGCGATGTTTCGCAACAGCCTGATGATCGGTATCGGCCTGGGTTTCATCGTCAACCTCAGTGGCCTGTCACTGCCCGAGGTGCTGATTTCATCGGTGGATATCGTTGCCCGCGCTGCACTGCCGGTCGCCTTGTTCGGCCTCGGCGGTGTGCTCACGCGATATTCGTTGAAGGAGTCTGTTTGGGAGGCAAGCAGCATCTCGGCGCTATCGCTGGTGCTCCACCCGGGCGTGACCTTTGCCCTTTGCCATCTGCTCGCTGTCCCGGATGATTTGACCCGCGCGGCGGTACTGATGGCGGCGATGGCGCCAGGTGTCAACAGCTATCTGTTCGCCAGCATGTACAACCGGGGGCAGGGCACGGCCACCACCACGGTACTGCTGGGAACCGCGACCTCGATACTGAGCGTCAGCGCCTGGTTATGGATATTGCAGGCCAGCAGTCATGTTGCGTCTTAGTCAAACACCATCGGCGAGATTGCACCATAACCCCACGTCCGCCCGCGTCCTGCATCGTCGACCGGTTCTGGTTCCCGAGTCGGTTGATCCTGCCAGGGGATGGGGCTGCAATTTTCGTATCCACATGAGCTCATTTTCGCTAGTGTAATGGTGCAGGGCGACTACGTTACCAGGCTATGAAGCGATAAGCGGTCCGTGCAGATCCTCGATCCAAAGGGAGTGAAGAGATGATCAATATTGCCAAGGAACTGAAGACCCTCATGATACGAAGGCGACGGGTAGATCTGGCCGCAGGGATTGTGTTGGCCGGGGCGTTCCGGTCGGCGATGACCTCTCTGATTCATGACGTGATTCTGCCCCCGGTCAGCACCGTTGTGACTGGCACCAACCTCTCCAACCTTTCGTATGTCATCAAGAAACCCACGGCGGGCATGCCCCCGGTCGTGATTGGCTACGGCCGCTTCCTGCAGGCTTCGATCGATTTTCTGATCATCGGAGCCACTGTGGTCGTAATACTGCGGATAGTAGACAACATGAGCTCAAAGGCAGAGTCCATGCCGTCAAAAGAAGAAAAACTGCTAAAGGAGATACGAGACCTGCTGCGGCTTCAGGTGAAGGCATGAACGGCAGAAAGGCCTCTGATGCGGGGTTCACGACCGGCTGCCACAACACCGGGTGATCCCTTGACTTTTGGCACAACACAAGGAATCCGACCAGTGACCCGATTCGCCTTTCTACTTTTTCTCGGCAGCCTACTTGCGTCTACTGGACCCTATGCCGAATCCATCCTCAAGACGCATCAACTTGCCAACAATATCTACGCCCTGATCGGTCCCATAAGCGACCGGGACCCAGAGAACCTTGGCAACAACGCGAACTTCGGCGTTATCGTCACCGAGCAAGGTGTCGTACTGATCGATCCGGGCGCCACCGCCAAAGGCGCGCAGATGATCCAAGACGCGGTAAGTGCGATAACCGAACAACCCATCAAGCTCGTTATCAATACCGGCGGCCAGGATCACCGCTGGCTGGGCAATGGCTATTTCAAGTCACTGGGGGCCCATATCATCGCCAATGAGAAAGCCGTAGCCGACCAAAAGGCCCGACTGCAAGACCAGCTCTTTCGCCTCGGCAGCCTTGTCGACGCCGACGGACTCGTAGGTACTGAGCCGGTATATGCCGACGAGACGTTCGCCGACACGAAGGCTTTTGAGTTTGGTGGCACACGCATCGAAATCCATCATGCCGGTCACGCCCACACCCCCGGCGACAGCTTTGTATGGCTGCCCGATCAAAAGATCGTGTTCAGCGGCGATATCGTATACATGGATCGTATGCTTGGAATCGGTCCCCAGTCGGCCCACCGCACCTGGATCGCGGCCTTTGAGGCCATGGCAGCCAAGCAGCCGGAGATCGTGATCGGTGGACACGGCGCACCGGCGGACCTGGCTAAGGCAACGACCGACAGCTACGACTATCTGGTGTTCCTCCGTGAAGCCGTCCAGGCATTCATGGACGAAGGTGGCGGCATGGAAGACATAGGCAAAATCGACCAGTCGCGTTTCAGTTATCTGAACAATTACGAATCGCTCAGAGGACGGAATGCGCAACGTGTCTTCGAAGAACTCGAATGGGAATGATTAAAAGGGGTCGGTGACACATGCGCCTCGTTCTGCTTTAACGCCCCACCGCGCCTGGAGGCAACAAAGTACCCGCCGAGGCGGCAATTGAAGCGAGCATCGATCGCCACCCTCCACACCGGCGAGTCCGCCAACCACGGGCTCAAGAAGGCACACCGGACCTGCCCTACCCTTTTGGCGTCCACCGTTAGCCGTCGGCGTCCGCCAGTTCCTGCTCCAGGCGTCTCGTGCGCTGCTGCGGCGAACCGGTATGACGTGCCAGCAAGTCATAGGCCACAGGCACGATAAACAAGGTAAACAGGGTGGAGGCCAGGACCCCATAGAGGATGACCGTCCCGATCACGGCGCGCGTCTCGGCACCTGCACCCGATGAAAGCAGTAAGGGGATCGACCCTGCCGCCGTGGTAATGCCGGTCATCAGGATCGGCCGGAACCGCACCCGGGTCGCCTCCAGCAAGGCCGCATGAAACTCATGCCCGTCGTCACGCAGCTGGTTGGCAAACTCTACGATCAGGATACCGTTCTTGGCGGCAAGCCCCACCAACATGATCAGACCGATCTGACTGTAAAGATTGAGCGACATGTCGCTGAGATACAGACCCAGCAATGCGCCGCCCATGGCCAGCGGCACAGTCAGCATGATGACGAAGGGATGCACCCAGCTCTCGAACTGCGCCGCCAACACCAGGTAGACGATGACCGCTCCCAACACCAGGACGAACACGATCGACGAACCACTCGCCCTGAAATCCTGCGACTGTCCTTTGTAATCGATGATTGCCTTGCCAGGCAGGTGATCCTGCGCCAGGCGGTCGAGGTAGGATAATGCCTCACCCAGCGAGTAGCCGTCGGCCAGGTTGGCCTCGATCGTAATGGCACGCACGCGATTGTAGCGATTCAGGTTGATCGAATCCGCAACCTCCTCCAGATGTACCAGGTTGGCCAGCGGAATCAGTTCATTGCTGCGCTGTGAACGCACGTAGAGATTGGAAAGATCCGTGATCGTTCGCTGATCCTCGCGCTCTCCCTCGATGATGACATCGTATTCTTCACCCTGTTCCGTATAGGTGGTCACGCGGCGCGAGCCCAGCATGGTCTCCATGGTCCGACCGATCTCGCCGACGGTCACACCCAGGTCCGCGGCCCGATCGTAGTCGATCGACACCTGCAGCTGCGGCTTGGTCTCCTTGTAGTCCCAATCGACCCCCTTGAGTCCGGGGTTCGATGCTCTGATCTGTTCCAGCAATATGTCCCGCCAGGTGACCAGCTCGGCATAGGTGCCGCCACCGATCACGAACTGCACCGGCTTCTGGATGCGTGCGCCGAAGCCCTGGCGCATCACCGGAAACGCCCGCACCCCGGGGAGATCGGCAAGCCGCTTGCGCACATCGGCCATGATCTCCCAGGCCGACCGCCGCGAATGCCAGTCGTCCAGCACATTGATCACGATACCGCTGTTGAAGATCGAGAAATTGCTGAAGGTGCGCGGCGCCCTCACCAGCAGGCGGGTGATCTCACCGGCCTCGACCAGCGGCATCAGTCGATGTTCGATCTCATCCATGTATTCCTTCATGTACTCGTACGAGGCCCCTTCGGGTCCGTTGACCAGCACGAAGAAGGCTCCGCGGTCCTCCTTGGGCGCATACTCGCCGGGGATCTGCTGCAGCAGCCACTGGGTGCCACCAAGCATGCCCACAAAGATCAGGGCGACCAGCCATTTGTTTCGCAACGCGGCTTTCAACAGCCACAGGTAGCCGTCGCGGATGCGGCCGAACGCCACGTCCACCCCGTGTGCAAGGCTTGCCTTTCCGGCATCCTGCGGCAATATCTGGGAAGCGAGCATCGGTGACAAAGAGAGCGCAACGAAACTCGAAAAGCCTACCGCCGCCGCCATGGTCAGCGCGAACTCGGAGAACAGCCGGCCGACATCGCCCTGCAGAAAGGCGATCGGCACAAACACAGCGACCAGCACGATGGTGGTCGCAATCACCGCGAATGCGACCTGGCGCGCACCGCGAAAGGACGCCACGAGCCGGGTCTCGCCATACTGCTCCATACGGCGGTGGATATTCTCGAGCACCACGATGGCATCGTCGACCACCAGGCCGATCGCCAGCACCAGCGCAAGCAGCGTGAGAATATTGATCGAGAACCCGAGCATCCACAGGACCAGGAAGGTGGCGACCAGAGACACCGGTACAGTCACCGCCGGTACCAGGGTGGCGCGTGCACTGCCGAGAAACACGAAGATAACCAGCACCACCAGCGCGATGGCAATCAACAGCGTCTTGTACACCTCGGCGATCGCACCCTTGACGAACACAGAGGTGTCGTAACTCTGTTTGATCTCCATTCCTTCCGGCAGGGTGCCATTGATCTTTTCCATTTCGATCTTGGCGGCATCGGCCACCTCGATGGTGTTGGCCGTCGACTGTTTGATGATGCCGATACCGACCATCGGTACGCCATTGCCACGGAAGAAGGTACGCGTCTCTTCCGCCCCCTTCTCCACTCGGGCGACATCGCCAAGACGCACCAGGTAGCCATCCTCGCCACGCGCCAGGACCAGCTGCGCGAAGTCTTCGGGGGCCTGGAAGGTACGCGCGACACGCACGGTGAACTGGCGGTCCACCGAGTCGATGCTGCCCGCCGGCAATTCCAGATTCTCAGCACGCAGCGCCGCCTCGACGTCGCTGACCGACAAGCCGCGCGCTGCCAGTTCCTTGCGATTGAGCCAGATGCGCATGGCGAAGGTCTGACCTCCGCCGACGCGCACCCTTGCCACGCCGTCAAGCACCGAGAAACGATCCACCAGGTAGCGTCGCGCGTAGTCGGACAACTCCGGCACGCTCATCCGGTCACTGACCAGGTTCAGCCACATGATCACATCTTCGTTGCTGTCTACCTTCTGGATCTCGGGCGGATT
>CAZCDY010000088.1:2300-9203 GCA_964497145.1 uncultured Gammaproteobacteria bacterium | reverse complement strand
AACGCAATCAACAACAGTGAAAGGACCGAGGCAAATACCGGCCGCTTGACCGAAACATCTGACAGGATCACTTACTTTTCTCCGGCGGCGTCGGTGCCGGGCCGGCCGTGCAATAACTCGGTCAGGGCCTGCCCACCTTCGTCGATCGCGCGCAGCGTCACTGTCTCCCCGGGACGCACCCGCTGGGTGCCATGGGTGATCACCAGTTCGCCTTCAAGCAAGCCGCTCACCACCTCGACCTCGCCGGGCCTGCGCGAGCCAATCTGAATCTGCCTGCGCTCGGCCATGTGCCCTCCTTCATGCGGCTTTGCAACCAGCAGGAACTGGTCACGACCGGTCGGCATCAGGGCCGATTCCGGGATAACGAGCGTCTGCCTCGGATTCTGGCGCAGTGTCACCTGCATCAACATGCCCGGTTTGAGCAGTCGCTCCGTGTTGTTCAACAGCACCCGCACCACCACCGAACGGGTGACCGGATCCACACGGCTGTCGATGCTGCGCACCTCGCCGGTGAATTTGCGCTCACCGTAGGCGCGGGCAGTGGCCACCACGCCCAGTCCCGGCACCAGGCTGGCGAGGTGAACGCTGGGCACTGCAAGGTCCAGTTTCATCACCGCATCGTCGTCGAGGGTCGCGATCCTGTCGCCCGGTTCGACCAGGGCACCCACACTGATGTTGCGCAATCCGACCACGCCAGCAAAGGGGGCCTTGATCAGTCGGTCGGCCAGGCGTGACTCGATGGCGACCACACGTGCAAGCGCAGTCTGCGATTCCCGCTGCCGTTCGTCGAGGAGCGACTTGGAGGCCGTTCCCTGGGTGGCCAGCGACTGCACCCTGCGGTACTGCCGTTCCGCCTCATCCAGCGACGCTTTCGCCTCGTTCAACAATGCATGTTCCTCGGCGCTGGTCATCTCGACCAATACCTGGCCGGACTGGACACGGTCACCGTCGTCAAAGTGCAGCGCATTGACCGTCTCGGTCACGGAGGCGGTCAGGGTGACCGACTCGTTGGCCCGTAGCGTACCCAGGGCCTCGATACGGTCCTCGAAAGGAGCTACGCGAACGGCCGCGGTAATCACAGGCGTCGGTGGCGACGCCGCGGGCGCCAGCGTAGCGGCAAAGAGGCCCGTCAGCAGGACCCAAAGGCCGATACCTGTCATGCCCTGTGTTCTTTTTTTCACTTTTCCCCGTCTCCAAGATGGGTGATTTACGGCTGAAAGTTACCACGCCACGCTGATGCCGCGACCTTTCGACCGTTGAGAAGCACGCTGGTTCGGCGCCAGCCTGTCCGCATTGCCACAAGAAAACAGGGGACAAACCAAGCGCTTGACGAAACAGCAAGGATACGGGACACGCATGAGCCGCTACCTGCTCGCCCGCAACACCACGAACTTCTTGTTGGACGCCACCAGCTCCACGCTGGCAAACAGGTGCTTGAGGCTCACATGGTAGCCCAGGTGCCGGTTGCCGATCACCCAGAGCTCGCCGCCTTTGCGCAGTGCCCGATATGACTGACGGAACATGCGCAGGGCAATCTGGTCGCCCACCGCGCTGTGCAGATGAAACGGCGGATTGCACAGTACCAGGTCGCAGGTGTGGTGATGGCTGTCGGACAGACCGTCACCGACGCGGAAGCTGGCCTTGCGGGCTTCGCCAAAAGCCCTCCGGAAGTTCTGCTGCGCGGAGTCGACAGCCATGTAGGATTCGTCGACAAAGTGGACCATCGCCTCCGGGTTTTTCTCGGCAGCGACCAGGCCAACCACCCCGTTGCCACAGCCAAGGTCGACGATGTCCCTGGCGTCTGGCCGGATGGGCAGGTGCTGCAGGAAGAAACGCGTCCCGATATCGAGGCTGTCACGCGAGAACACGTTGGCGTGGTTGCTGAGCAGGAACTCGGTGCCTTCCAGTCGGTAGTCCACCGGATAGGGCGACGGCGGAATCTCAAGTTCCGGATCGACATTGGCGAAGATCAGACGCGCCTTCTTCCGGGCACGCGACGTCGTGGTCGGCCCGACCAGGCGCTCGAGCAACTCCCAGACTCTGGGCGTGAGACCCTTGAGCATGCCGGCGGCGATCACGCGGGTGGCGTCGGTCATCTGCGGGTGCAGGCGGGTCAACTGGTCTTCGAGCAGGGCCAGCGTTTTGGGCACCTTGATCAGGACCAGGTCGAAGGGCCCGTGCGGCGTCTCCAGGCTGCTAAACAGCTGCACGCTGTCCCCGCGCAGGCCGTTGTCGGCCAGGTTGAGTCGCGTGGAGCCCTGCGACAGCCAGGAGTCCGACACCACCTGAGGGTGATAAGCCTGCAGCGCCACCGCAAGCGCCCCGAAGGCGTCATTGGCGATCAACAAGCGGCTGCCATCGATCAGCCCGGCTGCTTCTGCCAGGTACCGCAGAAGGTACTCGTCGGCGGCATCCCAGGCGCGCAGCAGCTCGCGTGGACGCAGCGGGAGACGCCGGAGAATAAAGCGGCCTTGCGGCGTTTCGAAGAGGTTTTCCATCTGGCACTGCACATCTTGGGTGGAAATACGACGGCAAGCGGGATCGGTTGCGAGGACCACTATGCCACAGTCAAAAGACCGAGAATTGGCGGGAACAGCAAGCCCTCGGTATCGTAGACACACAAAGCGTTAAGCCGTTGCAAACAAAACGCGTGGATGCGAAACGGATGAACTCAATATCGGGGCGCTGAAACAGATCGCTAACGCTGGTTCGGAGTTTTTACTCTGGCGCCAAAGATCGGATAGATACAACGAACGAAGGGGGAGATATGAGTAGCGAAGCGGATCCCGTACTGCTGAAGAGCGATAACATCGAGGGCACAGTGACGCTGACGCTGAATCGGCCCGGTCAATTCAATGCACTGTCCGATGAGCTTCTGGGCAGCCTGCAGCAAGCGCTGGAAGCACTGGCGCAGGATTCAGCGGTGCGGGTCATCGTGTTGGCCGCCAATGGGCGCGCCTATTGCGCAGGTCATGATCTGAAACAGATGCGCGCCAACCCGGAAGAGGGCTACTACCAGGATCTTTTCGGGCGATGCGGCCATCTGATGCAGACAATCATGCAGCAGCCCCAGCCGGTGATTGCACGCGTGCACGGCATTGCTACCGCGGCAGGGTGTCAACTGGTTGCCTCCTGCGATCTGGCGGTGGCGTCGACCGATGCCCGCTTCGCGGTTTCCGGCATCAACGTGGGGCTTTTCTGCAGCACGCCAAGTGTCGCGCTGGCGCGCAACGTCGGCCGAAAAAAAGCATTGGAAATGCTGCTGACCGGTGATTTTATCAGTGCAGAGGAGGCGGCAGAAGAGGGCCTGATCAACCATGCTGTACCGGCCGAACTACTGGACCAGACGGTGGCAAAGCTATGCGATGCGATCTGCGCCAAGTCGGCGATGGCGATCCGCACCGGTAAGGAGATGTTCTACCGCCAGCTGGAGATGGGGGTTGCGCAAGCCTACGAGTACGCCAGCGGGGTGATGGCCTGCAATATGGTGCATGAGGATGCAGCCGAAGGCATTGACGCATTCATGCAAAAGCGCAAACCGATATGGAAGCAACTGGTCTGATACCGGTCCCAATGACGCCCGAACCGCGCCGCCTCTCGTTTGTCCGAACCAATCCTTTGTCGGCACCGCCGCCTGCCGCCGCCCCTTCGGCAGAGTCTTGCGGCTATGCGGCGGCTTCCATCTGCAGATGCGACTGCTCGGCGCCATGCAAGAGCGTCGCGAGGCGGATTGCGTACGGTAACGGCAGGCTGATCGCACCCTCGCCGGCGCGTACCTCCACCGCCAACGCGCGCCGATGAAAGCGATAATGCCTAGCCAGCCTGCCGACTGGGCCGACCTGGACAAGTTCACCGGTATCGATGGTCCTCAACAACGCCGCGGCAACCCTCCTCAGCTCGGCGCGACTCAACTTCAGGCCACGGAAGTGGCTTAAAGTCATATCGAGCAGGATCTCATCGGCGTCATCCGGGCGGCGCTCCACCACCTCTTTGTTCGTGTCTTCGAGTTGCTTCTGCAACCAGCCTTCGGCAGACAGGTTTTCCCCGGCGGCACGCCGGGCAAGGTCTTCCCAAAGCTGATGGCTGACAGCAATCAACCGTTGTTCATGCAACATGATGCTCTCCTCAATTAACAGATATTCTCGGCAAGCCGGTTTCGCTTCGCCGTCTGTTTCTTGAGAGTCCTGGAACTACATGAAATTCCCATGCAGACACTTCGTTTTTTTCGAGGACATTCGGTCAAAAAAGACGGAGTTGATCAAGCCGATGGCGCCCCAGCCTGCTCGCGCGCACTCGCAGCCGCGAGCGACTGGCGCAACTGCTGCTCCAGCACATCGAGTTCGGCATTCGCCTTGGCCCTGGCATCGCGGCCTTCGTCGGCGATTCGCAGGCTGTCCTCGATCGTGGCAATCAATGTTCTGTTGGCTTCGCTGACCGCCTCAATGTCATACACGCCACGCTCGATCTGAAGGCGGGTCTGGGCGTTTGCCTGGCGCAAGTTATCGGCATTTGCGCGCAGGAGGTCGTTTGTCAGGTCCGAGGCCGCCGCCACCGCCTCACCCGCCTCGCGCGAACGATGGATGGTCAGCGCCTGGGCGAGCTGTTGGCGCCACAGGGGCACCGTATTGACCAGTGTCGAGTTGATCTTGCCGACCAGCGCCTTGTCGTTCTCCTGAACCAGACGAATACTCGGCAGGCTCTGCATGGTGACCTGCCGGGTCAGGCGCAGATCGTGTACCCGCCTGTCCAGGTCGTCACGAATCGCACGCAGGTCTCGCAGTTTCTGCGCCGCCAGGGTGTTGTCACTGTCGTCGACTGCAGCGGCATGCTGAGGGATGACCAACTCATCCAGTTCGCGCAGCTTCTCCTCACCCGCTGCGATATAGAGTTCCAGGGTATGGAAATAGTCGAGGTTGGCCGCATATAGCCGATCGAGCGACTCAACATCGACCATCAGGCCGGTCTTGTGCTGTTCCAGTCGCCCGGTGATGTCTTCAATCTGGTCGCGGACGTGCTCGTAGCGCTGCAGCACCTTGGCGGCGTCGCGCCCCTTACCGAGCAGACGCCCGAACCAACCCGTCTTGTGATTCGGGTCGAGACCGCTGAGATCGAAGCCGCGCAAGGTCAGGACCATATCGTTGAGCGCATCTCCAGCGGGCCCCACCTCCTTGACCCGCACCCGTTCCAGCATGCTGTCTGATACGGTTGTCAGTTGCTCCTGGGCGCTACTGCCGAAAAACAGCACCGAATGGCTGTCGTTGAGGTCAAGTTCCGCCAGCAGGGATTTGACCTTGGCAGGCTCAATCGGCTTCGACATCACGGTGGTCGCGGCCTGGTCAGCCACTGAGCCTGGCTGCTGGTCTGGTGGCGGCGTGCTGGCTTTGGGTTCGCTGGGTGGTTGCATGACCACGGACCTCCAAGGATTGTTTACGTTATACCTTCGCGCTCGAGTTGCTTGCGCAAGACTTCGATCTGCACATCGAGATCGAATACATCATGTTCTGTCAGGCGACTGAGCTGTCGCCCGAACACATTCTCTATCTCAACCAGGACGTTGCGAAAATTCTGCTCAAGTTCTCGCCCACGAGCCAAACGATGGGTCTTTGCATAGCGGCTTGCCACCCGTTCAGCACCCTCGAGATAAACATTCAGAAACTTGCGCGCACGGAAACGTTCCTGCGGACGCGCAACCATCTGGTCGAGAATCGCCCTGCCCTGCTCAGCGATCCGCCTCAGGCGCTGCTCGAGTTCCCGATTGCCAATTCGCAAGGCCGACTTTTCAATTGCCAGGATCCGAAGTTCGGCCTGGGCCACCGCCTTTTGCAGGGTTTTGTCATGTACGGCCTTGAACGGCGTGCCAAAGACTGCACGTGGATGGGGTAGCCGGTACGCCATGTGGAACCCCGCCAAGGCGAGTAAGCCAAACGCGGCGCTGACCAACCCGTTCTGTCCGACAGCCCCATAGGCCGCGACTGCGGTACCGGCAGCCACCGCCGCTGCGGCCGCATACTTGTGCGGAATGGCCCAGGAGCGCGTGAAGCGCCGCTCCGGCGCCACCAGTTCCTCGAGGATACCGCGGCGATTGGTAAATGCACCTGTTGCAACAAGCGCGAATGCCAGCGCGGCTGCGGCTGCCGCGGAAAAAGCTCCCCTGGCCAGTGAGATAATCGTAGCGAAGGCCAGCGGTGTGGCAAGGACATACAGCAAGCCGCCGCGCAGACCCAGTCGTGAACGCCGCCAGGACGAGAAATTCTGATGCGCGTCGCGCGCCGCCCTGATCAGGCGATCAAGGCGCGGATCCATACCCTTACCCTGGCTGCCTTGTCTAGAAGGCATGGATAAACGCCTGGCAGGACACCAGACCCAGACTGGCAAGCAGAACGAGTGATCCGAGAATTCTCACCCACATTGCCGTAAAGCTCCTTAACCGAGTCGAGAGTCGAGTTTGAACGGACTTTGTGATTGTTTCCAGCGCGGAATATGCGGGCGCCGGTTCGATATTTCCAGGGCTGGCGGATGGATTCGGGCCGAGCATCGCCCGCCTGCCGGCAAGGCACCAATAGTCGGACTGCAACAAAGCATCCGGCGATATCGCAGTGCAAGACTCACACGTGAGCATCGTTCTCTCTACGGCCTGCTGGATCGGATCGATGCCACGTGAAAATAGCGCTACATTCGCCGGTTTTTATGCGGTCTCGCCGCGTAAGCGAAATCCCCTGCTTTCAGCGGCCGTTTTTCGCGCAACACTTGTGTCAGTCTTTCATCGCATCGACCAACTGCAAGATTCGAGGTGACCGTCATGGATCGAAGCAACGCCACCAATCCGCTGGAGTACAAGCCCATGAGCCTGCCACCGAGGCGCGAACTTGCACAGGGCGCAGCTTTGCAATGGCTGAGCGAAGG
>CAZCDY010000088.1:0-2290 GCA_964497145.1 uncultured Gammaproteobacteria bacterium | reverse complement strand
TTCTGGACCGGCTTTTTGCTGGTCGGGCCCCTGCTCGCGATGGGCCTCTACCGGGTCGCCCAACTGATCGATCGCGGGGAGACCGTCCGGCTCAGCGCCTGCTGGGGGGTACTGCGCAGCCGGCTGGGCCCGGTGGCTTTGTTCACGCTGCTGCTCAGCCTGGTGATGATCGCCTGGATACGCTTCTCAACCCTGATTGCCGCCCTGTATGTGGGCAACGTCGCCGGGACCTCCAGCTTCATCTCGGCAATGGGTTCGCCTGACGGCATAGGTTTCCTGTTGGTCCTGTTCGGCGTCGGCGCGGTGTTCGCGGTGGCGATGTTCGCATTGACCGCCTGGTCACTACCGCTGGTCCTCGATGCGCGCACAGATTTCGGTACGGCCATCGTTGCAAGCGTCACGGCGGTGATAGAACAACCGCTGACCATGTTGGTCTGGGGCGCACTCGTCGCCGGCTTGACCATTCTCGGCATGTTGACCTTCTTTGTAGGCTTTATGGTGATATTTCCATTGCTCGGATACGCGACCTGGGCAGCCTATAAGGATCTTTTCGTCCAAAGTTAAGTAATCAAAGGGGGCGGTGACAAATGCGGTTCATTATGTTTCTCGTTTGTCACCGACCCCTTTCTCCGACCCAATCTCCCCCGGCGCCTGCTGCGCGTCGCGGTATATCTTGAACACTTGCCAGGCCATCGCCAAGACTGCGATGACTGCAGCCGAGTTGACGATCGATTGGGTGCTTTGGGCCAGGTGGCGGAACTCCTTGAGAGTTAATGGCATGGGTTAACCTCCGTTTTTCGTTGGTCGACGCGGAAGCAGGTCCGGAAAAATGGGCATGCCGCGCACGCAGCGACGATAAAATTTCCTAAAGAAAGCCGCTACCCTGGCAACAATACCTCAATAACAGCCAAATCGACACTGGGGACGTCCGCACAAGATTTCGGCCCACAGGCCGCACAGACGTTGCTCAGCGCGCCCGTTCTTCGCTCTGAAAAAACGTCCAGGCGAACGCCGTAAAAACGCTCACGTTGACATTGTCCTTGAACAAGGGGCTGTCGTCGTTGGTAGCACCATTGTGAACACCCAAGCGGGTGCCCACTACCAGTCGAAAGCTCCTGTCGAAACGCTTCGTTATACCGAATGTGACATTGGTGCCAAGGTAGCCGGCATCGGCGTCATAAGCCGGACGCGACGAGGTCGCGTACCTGGGTTTTACCTCGTAGAAGTAGTCCATCAATCTCTCGCTCCCGAACAACGGCCCAATGCTGGTGGATACGCCGAGATCCAGGGCGCTGACATGTTCCAGGGAATAGCTGAGCTTGGGATTGAACACGAAGCCTCGGTGGTCCATCGAAGAGAAATCCGTCGAATAGATTGCTCGCGCCTGCAGATTGAGATTCAGTTTTCTTTCGCCAGGCTCATTGATCAGCTTGATTATCAACTGCGGCCCGAAACCCAAGAGAAAATCGAGGTCCGGCATATCGCGACGGGCCTTGTTGCTGTCTGAATCGACCGGAAACGCCGCACTCAGACTGACGTCGAATTCGTACTGATCATTGTCGACAAAGCGGCCGCTTATGGCGCCCCTGTTGCCTTCCCCACCCACACGCAGAATGTTGCCGCGATAGATCAGGATTGGCACCGGGAGTGCCCGGAAGGTATTCTGTCCCGCCGCAGGATAATCAGGCAAGGTAGCGGCAAATCCCCCAACACCGGCTTCCCAAAGCGGCTTTCCGTTCGCGGACCCTTCAATGGCCCGGCTCTCAGCATCCGCCGGCAGGATGCCAAGCACCGTGACAAGCAGCACGGCGAAAGAAAGGTGCGTTGAACCCAATCCAGATCTGCAGTTCATGACTAAAGTTTCGACCAACAATCTGACAGGCGACTGCGAAATTGTAATCGCTATCGCTCGTTGCTGTCCGCTTGGTTCGCAAGGTTACCTGTGCCAGCCCTGGCCTGCCGGAAGAGTTCGGCCGAGCTGAACGACCCGTGCTACCAGGTGATGCCTGCAGTGCAGCGCAGTGAATTGGAAATCGTGCTGCAGGGCTTCGAACCGGCGTCACTCGCCTGACCGCCGCGACTTCAAACCGTTCACCGCGGAAACCCGGACACCTGCCCCGTGGGCATTCCCGGTCGAACGATTCATAATCGGAGTTCTTTAAAAAAAACCACCACGGGGGCATGAGGCCGCGTCCGGGGAAACGGCTTGGCCCAGAGGGCGTTGGCTCTGGCTTCGCGGCCACAAAGCGGCATAGGTCAAGTCCCCATCTACAGGTGACCAGGTCACCTA
>CAZCDY010000087.1:0-15863 GCA_964497145.1 uncultured Gammaproteobacteria bacterium | reverse complement strand
TGACGAAGCCGACGGCCCGCGTCACGAGGACAAGGGCACAGGGTCAGGGCTGCTCGCGGCGGCCCTGACGAGAGCGAACCTGAAGCGGGCTTGGAAACGGGTCAAAGCCAGCTATGCTGGTCGCCCCTATCCCGACTGCTGGGGAATGTCGTTTTCGGCAGCTTCGGGGCCCAGCAGTCGCGCGCTCACGCGTGGTCGTGCCGCAGACTCTCCTCGGGTGCCCCGCTCTGATCGGCCGCCACGTGACCCCGTTCGCATAACCCAATAGACCCCAGCCTCCCGCGTCAACCCAGATTGGCTTTTCTGGCATCTGGGTCTATACCTTTTAAACCGGTCATGCGAATAAAAATCTGGAGCCGGGGCTTGCACGCATGGAAGGGGGGGTGGACGCCGTGGCTCAAGACAAGGCCTTTAAGCAGGTTCATGCGTGGTTCGCTGAGGCGGTCGATCGTGCGGTAAAAGACCTGCCTGCAGCCGAGCGGGATGCCCTGAAAAAGGTGCTTTGGAGCCTCACGGATCCGAAGAATCCCGCGCTCGCACCACCTCCAAACACGCCCTCGTCGTTCAACAAGCCCACCACCTCCGGCAAGAGCCTGTCGGTTGCGGCCATCGTTGTCGGCGAGGTGATCGTCGGTATCGATCCGCTGAAGAAGGCCATTGATGCCATCGGTGGCGGAAACATCGGTGAGGCGAAAGATGCCATCAAGGTCGTCGTCGATCAGATCAAGAGCGCAATCGATAATGCCGGTATCCACAGCAGTGCATTCGGGCTGGGCAAGCTGCTGCTGACGCTGTCGGACGACATCAAGACGACGCCCGCTTCAACCCCGGTAGCCAACAAACTGGCCGAGGCGATCGCGGGTACGACAAGTCAGGCGAACCGCGAAACCACATCGGCTTTGGTCGGTGTGCAGACCGTGATTCTCGGTGGCGTGCTGGACAAGGCCTTCGGTGGCGAAGTGGCCCTCACGAACTGGGCCAAGTTCGTCAACTCACAGATTGCCCCGCCCCCGGGGCCGCCGCCCAAGATCGAGCTGCCTTTTATCCCCGGCACGCAGAAGATCGCGTTCAAGAATTTCGATCCGGCCAAGGGACTGGTTGTCGGCCTGGACGCCCTGATTCAGAAAGAAAAGGCTGTGGGTAACCACAAGCTGGCTTTCGCCCTCGGTGCCTCGGGTGACCTGCAGGTGTTGTGGGACGGCAGTGCCCCGGCGATTTCCGAGAGCAACACCAAGCCGCTCGGTATGAGCCTGGATGTTGCGATCAGGAAGAGCTCGGTCGAAAACGGTGCGATCAGCATCCCGGACCCCGCCGGTGCGCCCCTGGTGCGTCTGCAGATAGACGAGCTCGGCGCTGGCCTGTCGCTGAAGAAACCCAGCGGCGCGGGCCAGCTTGCGCCTTCGGTGAATCTGCGCGCCAAGGGTGGCAAGATCATCATCAAGGTCGATGACAGCCTGCTTTCGCAGGTCATGGGCGACGACATCACGGTTGATTTCGATATCGAGATGCTGGCGGATGCGGCCGGCGGCATCCGCCTGAAGAACGGTACGGGGTTGCGGGTTAATCTGCCGATCACCGCCCTGCCGGCCGGCCCGTTCAAGCTGCAATTGATCACTTTTGCGGTCGAACCCAAGGACAACTTCGCCGAGATAGAGACCGAACTGTCGATCTCGGCCGGCGTCGACATCGGCCCGTTCAAGGCCGCGGTCGAGCGCATCGGTGCGAAGCTGGTGATCACGGTCGCCGACGGTACCCCCGAACTCGAGTTCAAGCCGCCCACCGGCCTGGGCCTGAGCCTGGATGCCGGCGTGGTCATGGGCGGCGGTTTCCTGTCGCTCGATCCTGAGCTGGGCGAGTACAAGGGCGCCCTCGAACTCAAGATCGCCACCATCAGTGTCAAGGCCCTGGGCCTGCTCAACACCAAGCGGCCGCCCGGCAACAACTGGTCGCTGTTGCTGCTGATCTATGGCAACTTCCCACCGATCCAGCTTTCCTGGGGTTTTACCCTGACCGGTGTCGGCGGCCTGATCGGCGTGCAGCACACCACAGATACCAATGCGATGAGCCAGTCGCTGGGCGACGGCGGCCTTGATGCAGTATTGTTCCCGCAGGATGTCAGCAGCAATGCGCCGCAGATCTTTCAAACGCTAAAGACCCTGTTCCCGTTCAAGCCCGGCGGCTTCATCATCGGCCCGATGGTCGAGATCGGCTGGGGCACGCCGAGCCTGGTGATCATCCGCGCGGGGGTGCTGATCGAGGCCAGCCAGATCGCGCTGCTCGGCCAACTGGTGATCCAGGTGCCGCCGCTGGTCGACAAGCAGCTGGCTATTCTGCGTCTGCAACTCGATTTCGTCGGCGTGATCGTGTTCGATCCATTCAAGATCGGCTTCGATGGCAAGCTGCGTGATTCGCGGGTCGCGCTCATTACCCTGACCGGGCAGTTCGCGTTTCGCGCGGCCTTTGGCGACAAACCGACCTTTCTGCTGTCTGCCGGCGGGTTCCATCCGCGTTTCGCCGATATTCCTCCAGACATACCCTCGCCGTTTGCGCGCATCGGCGCCGGCTTTGACATCGGTATCGTCGGCGTCAGCATCAAGGTGTATTTCGCGATCACCGCGGCAACCGTGCAGGGCGGTGCTGAACTCAAGGTATGGGCCGATGTCGGTGTCGCCAGCTTCGACGGGGGGCTAGGATTCGACGCCATCTTCTACCTGAAGCCCAAATTCTATTTCGAAGTCGACTTCCGTGCCTGGGCCAATGCGCAGGCGTTCGGTATCGAGTTCGGTGTGCGCGTAGAGGGCATGCTCAAAGGACCGGGTCGCTGGCGTATTCGCGGCGTCGGCAGGGTCGATCTTGGCTGGCTGCTCGGCAGCGTGTCGGTCAGCTTCGACGAATCCTGGGGCAGCGACACAGATACCCCGCTGGTTCGCGAGCACGCGTTCAATCTGCTCACCCTTGAGGCATCGAAGCGCGAGAACTGGAGCGTGCAGCTGCCGTCGGCCAACGAGAGCTACTGCACCTTTGCCAAGCGCGAGGGCGAAAAAGACATCCTTGCCCACCCGCTTGCCGCACTGGCGTTCACCCAGACGCGCGTGCCGCTGGGCGTCAAGCTGGACAAGGTCGGCGATGCCGCGGTCGATGGTCCGCACACGCTGGACATCGACGACATCACCTTCGTCGACAGTGATGCGCATGCTGCACCCAAGGTTAAAAAGGAGCAGTTTGCCGCCTCGCAGTTCTTCAAGATGTCTGACGAGGACCGTCTCGGCAAGCCGTCGTTCGAGGCCATGGCTGCAGGTCGTGACTTCGGCCTGGAAGACTTCGTCGCCGGCCCGTCGATCGCAAGCCCGGTCGACTGGGAAACCCGCGACCTGTCGCCGAAGGTCGGCAATTTCGGCAGCCTGACCAGCAAGATTCTGGCCACGCATCTGTTCGGTCAGGCCAACGCCGCCGCGCAATGGATGGTTGCCCACGGTGCCGTTGCTCGTGCCGGCCTGCGTGAACTCGACGACATGCTGCCACAGGACGTCGCGCCGATCGTCGTGCGTGATGCGGTACCTGCCGCGGTAACCGGCATCACCGATCAGCAAGCAACCCTGGAACAAGCGTTTGACGGTATCTGGGCAGCAGAGACCGGCCTCGCCAGCGCCGCCGGCAGCCAGCGCGCTGCGGAGCAGGTGCAGGTCGCCGAATTGTTCGAAATCGTCTGACGGAGAGGGCAGATGGCAACCGCTAACCCGGATCTCAAATACGACTTCATGCCATGGGCACGGCGTGGCTTGGCGCGTGCGCATGCGCATGCGCAGCTGAACATGGACGGTGTGTCGGCGCTGCCCGGGGTCACTTTGGGTCTGAAACTCAAAGGCACCGGCGGCAGCGATATGACGGAAACGCCGGAGGTAGATCTCAAGCTGCTCGGGCCCGGCGACGTGATCGGGATCGATCCACGCATCATCGTGCGGGTAGAGCCCCGCTCGAACAACCATGACTTCGAGCCCAACTATCTTGCGGCGATCGAATTCGATACCCCGGATTTTCCGTGGCTTTTCACCCCGGCCAAAGCCGACAGCAAGGAACGTCTGGCGCCCTGGCTGGCGCTCGTGGTCTTAGCGCGTGACGAGGTTGCCGACCCGGTATTGCGACCCGGCCGCGTATTGCCTTCAATGCTGCTGCCGACCAATACGCCGCTGCCGGATCCGCAGTGCTCGGACATCGAGGTCTCAGATCTCTACTTCCATCCCAGCCTGTTTGACCGGGTTAGAACAAGAGCTACGTCGCCTGTCTCGTACCCACATTCAAGCCGGGCCTGGATGCCGCACTCGGCAAGCCGCTCGCTGCAGAAGCCACCCTGACGCCGGCCTGGACAGGCACCCAGGCACAGACGGATTTCGAGCTGGCCTGCTACTACCACTGGACCTTCAGCACCGGCCCTGCCGGCGATTTCGAGACACTTGCCCGCCGTCTCAAGGCCCCGGCCGAACACCCGGCCGGCATCCAGGCACAGCTCGATAAACTCGGCCGTCTGCCGGTCGAGGTCGATGCCGATCGCCTGTTGCAGCCGCATGCAGCACGCCAGCAGGGATCGGAATTCGTCAAAGACAACTATGTCGCGCAATACGAAGGCGCACTGTTGTCACTGACGACCAGCGGTTCGCCGGATCCGGATGCGCAAGACGACATCGCCGACGATCTGGCGATCATGCTCAATGCCGCAGAACCCCTGGCGCAAGGCAGCCTGGGGCTCGATCAACAGCCGACCCGGGTACCGGTCGTCGGACCGCCGATCTATGGTGCATGGCACGCACGGCGCCACAAGATCGATGCGACACACAGCGAACCGAGCGATCGCTGGCTGGATCACCTGAACGTCTCGATTCCCAGACGGATGGCAGCCGGCGTAGGCACACGCGTGGTGCAGACCAACCAGGAACGTTTCATGCGCGCCGCCTGGACGCAGGTTGGTGACGTATTGCGCGCCGAGCGCCTGTTCAGCCTGTCGCACCTGGCGAAGAAAGCGCTGGGCCAGCTGATGCAGCGCTTTACGATCCTGCCCGAGGCGCGCCGGCTTGAGTTGTTTGCACCTGCCGCAACGCGTATCCGTATCGACGAGAAACTGACCGTTTACGGCTATGCAAAGACTACCAGCCTGCCGGACGGTTTCGTCGATGGCGCGCTACGCCGCACCCTGAGTCCTGCACGCGCGCTGTTGCGCCGCACTGCCGGCGAGGCTGCCGCCGCCCAACTCACCGAGCTGGCCGCCGGGTTTCAGACCAAGAATGCGGCCAACACCTTTGCCCAGCCGGAGAGGTTCCGGGTGGACGGCATCAGCAGTCTCCAGGCACTGGACGAAGCCAGCGTGCCGCGCACACCCGGCGTAAAGTTGAAAATCCCGGGGCTCTCCAGCGGCCTCGACAGGAAAGCGTTCGACCACATCGCCAGGCAGTCGCGGGTTACAGGCAGGCTGCTCAAGCAACAAGGCTGGGCCCCTGCCTCGGTCAGCGAAAAACTCAAGGCCGGGGTACTGGTCGACAGCCACTACGAACGGATCGGACAACTCAATGCGGTGCTGGCCGACAGTGGTGCCAGTGAAGGCATTGCCCCAACCCAGATCGCCGCAGCACTGGCCGCCGCCAAACCGCTCAAGGCCGAGGGCATCCTGCTCAGCGTGCAGGCTGTCGAGGGCGCGCGACCATCAGTGGCAGCCAAGGGACTCAAGGTCGATGCGCGCGGCGGTCAGTTACTCGACACCTCACCCAACATGGGCGGTGGTGGCGGACGAGTCGGCGCGACGCGGTTTCCCGGCACGGTCGGCTTCGTCGAAGTCGACGCAATCCGTCGATACGGCAACAACGCGCTGTTCAATTCCCTGCCCGCCAACAGCGTGGCGACGCCAGCCCCGGGGGCCGAGCCGGTGTCGATCGGCTCCACCGGCGGGTCGGATTTCGTCGCCTGGAATGCCGGCGCAGCCGAGCCCGGCAAGGCCAGCATCACCGTGGCCCCTCCGCTATCGACTGCGGCAGAGCTCAACCGTTTCAAGCAGGCCTGGCGCGACAAGCTGGCACTCAACGACGCCGCAGCTCCGCCCAAGGGCGTGAGCATCGAGGTGGTGCCGTTCAAGACCGCCGCCACCAGCAAGTCAGCAGCCAAGGCGATCGATCCGAACCTGCTGGTCAGCAAGCGGGTCGAGAGCCTGCTGCAACTCGGCAGTGCCGATTTCGCCCTCGACAAGGCACCGTCCGGATTCATCGCCGAGGTGTTGAAAGACCACGAACGCTTCGTGATTCCAAAACTCCATGACCGTGTCATGGCCTATCCGAAGATTGCCGACCTGATGTACAAGAGGCTGGCGGCCATGGACGAGTCGGCCTTCATGCCCGGGGTGGAGGATATCCCCAACGACACCATCCTGCTGGTCAAGACCAACCCTGCGTTCGTCGAAAGTTTCATGGTCGGCAGCAACCATGAGATGGGTCGCGAACTGCTTTGGCGAGGTTACCCGACCGACCAGCGCGGCACACCGTTCCAGCGTTTCTGGCCGTACTTCGACAAGAACCGAGTGGATATCCAGCCGATCCATAAATGGAATTTCTGGGACGCGCTCGGTGATGCCGGCACGCCGACACCCGGCGACAACGGTGAAAGCCGCCTTGCCCTGTTGATCCGCGGACAGCTGTTGCGGCGTTACCCGAACACTGCCATCTACGCGGTCGAGAAAGATCCCGGCAAGAGCGAGCCGGACTTTTCACCGACGAGCAAATACGTCATCCCGGAAGGCGCCGGTACCATTGGTAACGACATCGTGTTCTTCCTGTTCCCGATACCGGCGAGCGAAGCCAAAACACACTGGTTCGTGCTTGAAGAACCGATGACCGAGCCACGCTTCGGTTTCGACGACCAGGAACTGATGCGCGAAATCAGGCGGGTGCGCCGACGCGGCAACGTACAGGTCGAGGTAGGACCTGCGGCGCCGGTGGGAGAGCTTTATGCACAAGTGGTCAACGCTCAGCGTGCTTTGCAGTCGCTCCCTCCGCTGGAACCGGCCGGTGCCGGCGATACCTGGCTGGACGTCGATTGGGCCGAGGTCGGCACGCCGATCGGCGGCCACATCGACATCAGCCAGCTGACCCAGGTCGACCTGATTGACGACACACTCGAAGTCGATGCCGAGAGCAGTCACGCCGCACAGATCGCGCGCGCCATGCTGCAACGCCCGTTCCGCGGCTATTTCGACGGTAACCGGCTGTCATGAACAAGCGACACGCGGACGTGCCGAGGAGAACCTGAGCCATGCCCCGCCCGAATCAATTCGACGCCATTCAGGTATTGCGATCAAAGCGTCAACAGGCCGACCAGGGTCTGTCGAAAGCAACGCTTGCTGTCGAGGACGCCAAACTGGAGCGCGATCGTCTGATAGCTCAAGGCGCAAACCGCAATGACATCAACAGAGCCAGGAGATCGTTCGACAAGGCGACGACCGTCTACGACAAGGCGCGTGCCGCGCGCCTCAGTCTGGTCGACCAGCTGGCCGCAGAATCGGCAGCAGCAGCGGCGAACCTGCAACAGGCGATGGGGCTGTTCAAAGGTCTCGAAGGCGATCTGCCGATCGCCATGTTCCCGGTACGCCTGGAGACCCGGTACACGGCGAGCACGTTGCAGATCCGGGTATACCCGGACACCATCAACGTCGAATCGCATCTGGTCGATCTGACGCGCGCCGAACGGACTGCCGCCCGCAAGTATTGGGAAGCCCTCTGGGCCGCCCGCGCACCACGCAATGAGGACGACAAAGCTCCCGGTTTCGAGACCGATGAGCAGTTTCGCATGCGCCAGCAACGTCCCGAAGCGCTCTGGGCCGAGATGGTCCATGCACTGCGCGCACCACGTGCCGCTTTCGTCGTACGCCGTATGCGTCCCGAGAATGTCGGGTTGCTCGAGCAGCCCGGAGTGCCCGTCGAGCTGCCGACGTTTCCTGCCAATATTTCAGACGGTTCGCGACTGGCCGCGCAACCGGTCGCGGCCATGCTGCCGGATCGTTTCTGTGCCGTCGGTTATGCCCCCAACGGCAAGATCGCGTTTCGCAAGTTTGGCCAGGTGGTGCCCGATGTCCTGGCCATGTCGCCGGTCATAGCACCGGGCGACCCCAAGCCGGCAGAGGCGGCTGCGACACCTTTCGGCGATGAGTCGAAATGGCTGGCCGACTACGCCACTGCCGAGCAGCTCGGCATGGGTATCACGATTCGCAAGGCCGACATCACTTTGAGCGGCTATGAACTGTCGAAAGGGTTGAGTCGGCTGGTGGTCTTGGGCATCGACTGGACGCTTTCGCCTGCAGACGCGTCGGCCGGCATCGGCGCGTTGCTCGAAGCCAATGGCGCCAATGGCGGTATCGGTTTTCTACCGCTCGGTACTGCGACCAACAACACCCGCGTTCAGGGGGCGGGGCATTCGCCCGCGTTCGACCGTGATCCCGCGCAGAACGCCGCGCCGGCGCCCAGCCCGACACCAGGCAGCCGCGCCATCGACGCGCTGCGCACGGCGTTCGGCATCCGCGAGCAAGACTTCGACAGCGAGAACATCAGCAATGCCACACTCGATGAAACGGAGATGGCCGGGCACATGGTCAACGCCTTGTATCGCGGCCTGGCCGGCAACTATATCGAGGACTACTGGACCCGGGCAGATGATGACGATGCCTCGGAAGACACCCTGAACGCGATACGTGACCATGTTGTCCGCTATGTGCGGCCGGCCGGACCGTTGCAGCCGTTGCGCGTCGCCAATCAGCCCTACGGCCTGCTGCCGGTCATGGCGTCCGACCGCTATCAACCGAACGGCGGTTTTGAAAGCGGGCTCGATGACCTGCTCAAACTGCTGCGGCCGTCGTGGCAAAGCGGGATTGCAGGCGTTCCGCGCTTTGATGGCAGCGCGACGTCGACCAACACCTTGTTGCGCCAGGGCCCATGGGCGCAGGCGGTCAGCTATCGCGAAGTCCAGGTCGATACCCTCGGTTCGGCCGTGCAGGGCGCGGTCGGTCAGTTCCAGAACGATCTGCGCATGGCGCCGAGCAGCCTGTTCATGCAGATGGCCGCGGCTGTGCAGGGCGCCGCCAGTGTCAACGCCGTTCAGCTCGCGGCGCTGGCAATCGCCAATATCACCGTAACACCGGACACCAACCAGCTGCCGCGCTCGATGCCCTGGGTCCAGTCTGATGCCGAGATAAAGAACAAAGAGGCCGCACCGGACACCCACCTGCCACAAGACGCCAACTACATCGAAGAGCTCGCGGCTGCGCTCGACGAAGGTGACAACATCAAGGGCACAACGGCGCAACTGCGCAAGGCACCCTCACTGCTCGCCGGTCTGCTCGCCTACTCGGTAGACCAGCAGGCCGACAAGGCGGCCGAGCTGTTTCTGCGCCAGACACTCAAGTCGAAAAAGCCCGCTGCCAAGATCGCCAAGTTCCGTGCACCGCTCGCAATCGGCATCGAAGACCACATCGAGGACGAACAGACTTTCAGCATCAGCCACGCCGGCGAGCTGTCCGCAATCCGCATCGACAAGGTCACCGGTGACGACAGCGTCACCAGTCACGCGGTCAAGCAGGCCGCCGCGGTCTATCGGGGCAACGCGATCGGGATCACCGCCTGGCATGAGCTCGCGTATAGCGACGCCATTCAAAACTGGCGCGCGCGATCCCCGCGTCATACGCAGGACCTGGCCAGCGTGCGTGCCAGCCTGGACGCGTTGAAAAACCGTACGGTAGGCGAACTGGACTGGGCACTGCGCACCACGCTCGATATGTTCGACTGGCGACTGGATGCCTGGATCACCTCACAGGCCACGCGGCGCCTTGCCGAGCTGCGCGTGGGCACCGATGCGGATGGCGCTCCCACGACCGTTAACGGCATACATGTCGGCGCCTGGGGCTTTGTAGAAGACCTCGAGCCCGATCCCGCGGACAATCGCGAGAGTCTGGGTCACATGCTGATGCCATCGATGCGGCATGCCGCCGCCGCGGCTATTCTGCGCAGCGGCTATCTGTCCAACGAACCCGCCGCACGCGCAGCCTACGACCTCGACCTGTCATCGCGTCGGGTACGTGCGGCCAAGGCCGTGTATGAGGGACTCGCCCAGGGACAGGCGCTGGCGGCGTTGCTCGGGTATCGTTTCGAGCGCGGCCTTCGCGACAGCCTGCTGGCCAAGTATCTGCTCAGGTACCGACTCAGGTATCCACTGCGTCCTTCCGGTCTCGATACCAATGGCGAAGCCAACGACGAGCCTGACGAAGCGATCGCCGCTCGCGATGTCGTTGACGGTGTCAAGCTGCTGGAATCCGGCAAAAGTGCTGTCAAGATGGTCCCGCTGGCCGATCGGCCCAAAGTGAAGACACTGATCGATGAACTCGACGCCCTGTGGGATGCCGTCGCCGATCTGAGCGTTGCCGAGGCCACTTACCAGATCGCACAGGGCAACGTCGATCGCGCCGCCGCCGCGCTCTCGGTGTTGGACAAACAGACCACGCCGGTAGAGGCACAGGTGGGCAACTCGCCACGCGATGGCGTTACCTACACCCAGCGCCTCGCCCTTTTGCTCAAAGCGGATGCGGCTTCACCTGCCGGTTGGGTCGAAGACGCCATGGCCAAGGCCGAGCCCGCACTCAACACCTGGCTGGCGCAGCTGATCGGTGATCCGAAACGCTTTGTGTTGCGCGGTCGTGTGTTCGTCGGAGAAACCATACAGAACGACCCGATTACGCTTAATCCGTCGAATCTCGGCCTGTCGCCGTTGGCGCTGATGTACGCACTCGATGCACCGGGCGGCGCGCGCAAAGACGCACGAACCGGTGCGGCGGGCGACAATTCCCCGCCGGGTGCGTCGCCTAACGAACTCAGTCGCCTGCGCCTGCTGATCGCCGAGGCGATGTCGGCGAAGGCCGCGAGCGATCATGGGTCGCAGGCCTTCGTGCATATCGAAGAGATCCCTGCGAACAAGTCCCAGCGTGGACTCATTCATCTTGAGGCACTTCTCGGCCTGGCCCGCCGAGTGATAGCCAACGCGCGCCCCGCGGTTCGGCACGACCTCGCGGTCATCGATGGCAACTTCAGCAGTGACAATCCCGAAGGTGACTATCCCGGCGTGGATGACAAGGAGCTGGATGCCCGTGCGGCCGCCGCCGTGAATACCTTCAGCGGACTGGCGAATGCATTGCTGGCGAGCGTGCCTGCCGACGAGCAGGCGCCGATAAATGCTGCCGCGATAGAAGCGGCGCTCGCCCCGCTGCGTATCTACAACGTGCTCGGCGTGGAACCTGAAAGTCACCGTGACTTTTCGAACGTGGGCGCGTACGAGCAATCGGTGCGCGAACGCGGCCGCCTCGCATCGGCCGACCTGGCCCGACGGCTGGCCGCGATCACCGAGCAGCGTGATGCCGCAAACGCTTCCGGGGCACTTGCGGCCACCATCGTGCAGGCGGCCATCGACTCGCTCAAAACTGTCTTCGGCAAAGACTTCGTCGTAGTCCCCGAATTCTCGTTGGGCGACGCCGTCGGTCCGGTCAATGCGAGCCTCGGCGCACAAGCGTCGCTGACGCAGAAAGATCCAGCCGCCGTGCCTGGCTGGTTGCCGAAGATCGCCAAGGTGCGCAGCGGCGTGGAGAACCTGCAGTCCTTGTTGCTGGGTCGCGAAATGCTGGTGGGCAGTTTTGCCGACAAATGCTTTGGCGTGCTGCAGTCTCCGGCGACCATCGACCCGGTGTGGGCGGCGCTGCCAGCGGCCTGGCCGGATGCACCCGACAAAGACATCGCCGACACCGACTTGTTGTCCGGTGGCCGTCGGCGGCCGGAGCTGGCGGTCGCCTTGCATGCCCCGAACGGTCTGCCGGCGAAACTCGCCGCCGACACCAAGCTGGTCGCCCTGGTCTGCGATGACTGGGCGGAGACCGTGCCGCTGCATACCAGCACTGCGGCAGTCACGTTCCATTACGATGCACCGGGGGCACGTCCGCCGCAATCGATTCTGCTCGCCGTACCACCGCGACTGCAGATGGCCAACTGGGAATTCGACGATGTGCTGGCAACCATCAACGAGACCATCGAACTGGCCAGACTGCGCGCGGTCTGTCCGGCGCAGTTGACCGGATCGGTCAATCTGGCGCTGCCGATGAACGTGATCCCGGACTCCAAAGCAAAGACGGTACCCGGTCTGAACATCGGGCTGATGGCAGCGGATGTCTACAAGCTGGCAAGCGGCATGGATCTGAAAATACTGCCTGTGGGCAAGACCTGATCAGTATCGGGCAACAGGACGAAAGCAACAATGGTACAAGTAAAACTCGACAAGGCAGCCGTACAAACGATCGACAAGTTTGACAGGTTCAGGCCGGTCGAGCCGGAGATTCCACTGAACTTTCGCCTGGAGGTCGACCCTCGCGGCGACAGCTATGACGAAGCCCTGTCTGCGCGCGTTGCCGACCCCCTGTGGATGTTGTCGCGGCAGTGGCAGTTCCGTGAGTTCGATGGCGAAGACGCCGGTTCGCCGGTTACTGTCGATTATCGCCTGAGCGGTATCCCGGTACTCGGCTACGCGCCCGGTCTCGAACCCAAGGACGCGGAATTCGACGCGTTCGAGGCAGGCGAGCTGCCGCTGGAGGCGCGTGTCGAGGCCGAACCCTTGCTTGGCGTCGATGCCCACCCCAAAGCGAACATCGAGGCCGGCCAGGTACTGGTGCGCTATTGTGCCGGTGCCGGTCGCAACGACATCGCGCAAGCGGCACGCAAGGCCTATCCGGGTTCAGTCGATATGCCGCCGGATCCGATGAGCGACGTTGCGGGCATGTTGTGGCACCTGTTACTGGATGGTGCCGGTATCGATGCGATTGCGCTCGCAGGCGATCTTCGAGCCAATCTCAAACCAAACGGTAGCCTGTCGGCGCTACCGGCAGCGCTGGTCGATGTCGGTCTTCAGATGGACGCCGCAACGGTGTTCGAGCGATGGCTGAACTGGATGGCCGGTTACATTGCCGAGCCCGACAAGAATCCGGCATGGCAGCCGAACCGGCTCGAATACGCCTTTGAGCTGGCAGCCGGGGAAAAACGCAAGCGGCAGCGCCTGGATGCACAGGAATATGTAGACGGTCGCGTCGACTGGCATGATTTCGACGTGCGCCCAGGCAATCGCAGAATCCTGCCGGACCTCGACGCCAAGTCACTGGATGACAAGGCCGTGCGCACCTCGATACCGACACAGATTCAATATGCAGGCATGCCGGCCACACGCTTTTGGGAATTCGAAGACGGCCAGGTGAACTTTGCCCGTCTGCAGGCCGGGCCGCTGGATATCGTGCGCATGATGGTGGCCGAGTTCGCTTTGGTGCATGGCAACGACTGGTTCATGGTGCCTGCGCGGGTCAAGGCGGGCGGCCTTTACCGGGTGCGCAGCATGCAGGTAAGGGATACCTTCGGCCGGGTTACTCAGGTCAACCCGGTGATCAACGAAGGCAACAGCCAATGGCGTCTGCACGGTCTGGTCAACGCCAGTAGCGGCGATGTCGACGGCAGCGTGTTGTTCGTACCGCCGCCCCTGTCTGACACCCTGGAGGGCGATCCCCTCGAAGAGGTCGCCCTGGTGCGCGATGAGATGGCCAACCTGGCATGGGCGATCGAGAAGCGCGTTCAGGGAACCAGCGGCGAGCCGCTCGATCGCTCGCTCGAAGACCAGCGTTACAGTCTCGGGCAGCAACCGACGGTGCCCAGCACGGACGCCAGCCTCGTTTACCGGCTGATGACCCCTGTGCCGAGCCACTGGCTGCCGCTGATCCCGGTGCGTCAACCGGGCAATCTGTCAGTCGACATACGCCTTCAACGCGCTGGTATGAAGCGCTTCTACCGCGTCGATGCCGGTGCGATGGCGGCCATCGATGGCTATGCCGAGTTCATCGACCGCTTGCGCAATTCGCCGGAATTCGTCAGCGTCGTGCCGCTCGACCCGAATGACCCCGACGTGCAGGTGTTCATTTTCCACCCGCGCGGAC
Source organism: uncultured Gammaproteobacteria bacterium (assembly GCA_964497145.1). Taxonomy (GTDB): domain Bacteria; phylum Pseudomonadota; class Gammaproteobacteria; order Chromatiales; family Chromatiaceae; genus Thiosocius. The sequence goes on along the minus strand of CAZCDY010000087.1, from coordinate 1,834 downwards.
TGCTGCTGCGTGTCGACCCCAACGGCGATATCGGCACCGATTCGCTGCTGATCGAGGAAGAGGAAGTACCGCGCGCCGGCATCCATGTTGAACGTCGCTTCAACTATGCGCGTACTGCCGACGGCCGTTCCTGGCTGTGGTGCGGGCGACGCAAGCGCGTTGGGCGAGGCGAGGCATCCAGCGGCCTGCGTTTCGATATCGGTGTACTGCCAGGGCAGCGTTAACCGGATCGCGGGAGACGTTTTTTCCGATGCCGGGACCATCGCCCCGGCGTTCTTCCTGGCTGGTTTTCATCAGATTTCACCTCTTCAGCGCGTGATCCGGCCAGCGTCAGCATGCCAGGCCATGACCGCTTAAGGGGGGCGGCGGATTGGAAAACTCCTTTTGTGCCATGCACTTATGCGATTGTCATTGGTATACGGCAAGGGCCTAGGCATTTTTTGCCGAGCTGTTCCTGCGATCGTACTTCGGGCCGGCTCCATGAGCGAGATCCGAGCCGCCTGCCCCACCAAGGTGCAAACCGATATAATCCGCGGCTCTATATCCGAAACGGGATGGAATGTTCGTATTCGGCTTGTTGGCTGCTGCGAGACGCCGCACCGATCCGATGGTCCACCCAGCCGGTGTACGGTCGGGCTGCATAGACGTAATCGACATGAAAACAACAGTCAGCGACCTCATCGTCAGATACATGGAACGCCTGGGCATCGAATGTGTTTTCGGTATGCCTGGTGCGCATGTGCTTCCGATCTATGACCGCCTGTACAGCTCAGCCGTGAAGACCGTGCTGGTCAAACATGAACAGGGCGCCTCCTTCATGGCCGGCGGTTATGCCCGTATCTCACATCAGGTGGCGGCCTGCATCGCCACCGCCGGCCCGGGTGCTACCAATCTGGTGACCGGCATTGCGAACGCTTATGCCGAACAGCTGCCGGTTCTGGTCGTTACCGGTGAGACCTCGACCTACATCTTCGGCAAGGGTGGTCTGCAGGAGAGTTCGGGCGAAGGTGGTGCGATCGATCAGGCTGAATTGTTCCGTGGCATTACCCGTTATCGCAAGCTGATCGAGCGCACCGACTACCTTGGACAGGTGCTCAGCCAGGCCACGCAGGCGCTGTTTTCCAGCCAGCCGGGCCCGGTACTGCTGAGTATCCCGTACAACGTACAGAAGGAGTCCGTCGACGATGGCCTGCTCGATCAGGTTCATTTCCCCGGCAGTCCGCAGCGCGACCATGCCCTCAGCGGCCCGGTGGCAGAGCTGGCCGGTATGATCGAGGCGGCAGACCATCCCGTCATGATCGCAGGTTACGGCTGTATCAAGGCCGGCGCGCGTGGCAACGTCGCTCAGCTGAGCGAGGTGATGGGCATACCCGTTGCGACCAGCCTCAAGGGCAAGGGCGTGGTAGCCGAGGGGTCGGCCCTTTCGCTGGGATGCCTCGGCGTCACCTCCAATGGCGATGCCCGCCGATACATCATCGAGCATGCGGACCTGGTGATATTCCTGGGTGCCGGGTTCAATGAGCGTACCAGTTATCTCTGGGACAGCGGCCTGTTGAGCGGCAAGAAGATCGCCCAGGTGGACCGCGACCCGGCGCAACTGGGCAGGGTGTTCAAGCCAGACCTGGCGATTCATGGCGATATCCGACAGGTGCTGACCGAACTGCTGGAAGTTCTGCAGGCCGACGGCCTGAGGTCAAAGTCGCTGGATACCCTTGCAGGTCATCAGGAGGTCGTGTCGAATGTGCCGCGTGGCGAACAGGCCGAGGGAGGCATGGCGCAGGATTCGAAGTTCCACCTGATAGAGGCTTTTTATGCCGGTCTGGCCAGGCGCTTT
>CAZCDY010000086.1:13029-15894 GCA_964497145.1 uncultured Gammaproteobacteria bacterium | reverse complement strand
GTAGCAGATGGAGGCCCTTGTCGGACTGATGTTTTTCCCACCCCGGCTTCTTCTCTGCCCAGCTCACATGGTCGGCACCCGGTCCATGACAGGCCTCGCAGGAGACGTCGATCTCAGACCAGGTGGTCGAGAAGGATTTGGCCGCAGGGTCGTATCTTTTCTGCAGATTGGTCGAATGGCACTCCGCGCACATGCTGTTCCAGTTCTGACTGGGTTTGGTCCAGTGCAACTCGTCGTCGTGCGTGATCTGCTCGTCCGGATACAGATGGAACCAGCGCTGCCCTCCCTGGTCCTGCGGCCGCGTATCCCAGGCAAAGCTGAGGGCCTGCAGGCGCCCCCCCGAAAACTCAATCAGGTACTGCTGCAGTGGATGCACACCGAAGACGTATCTGATCTCGAAGTCGCCGAGCTTGCCGTCCGCGCCCTCGGTGCGAACCATGAACTTCTCGTTCGTTCGATAGAAAGTTGATGTCACCCCGAATTGCGTCAGACTGGTGTCGGCAAAGTCACCCAGCACTGTATCTTCCGCAGCCTCTTGCATCGCCAGGTCATGATGCGAACCGGTCCAATCCTTACCCTGCTCTACATGGCACTCGACGCAGGTGCCCGCACCGACAAACGCGGCAGCTGAGACGTCATCTGCGGCCGCGCGCTCATCTGCATCGGCAGCCGCCGGTAACAAGAGCAAACCCAGGTGTAAGATACGGGACAAAGGTTTACAAAATGACATCATAATATTCCGCTGAGAGCCTCGGCATCAGACTGCGATCCGTTATTCATCGAGCCCTCGCTGCGGGATCCACATCGTTTCCGTCAGAAGACGTAACGCAAAGTCCCGCCGAGAAAAAGGATAGCATTACTGTCGAACTCGCCCTTCGTACGAACCCCTTGCGACATATCATCAATCGCCGCGTCACCAACCAGGTACAGGGTACCGCCTACAGAAAAGTCCAGATTCTTCTGACCTTCCCATGCATATGCGGCGGAAAATTTGAACATCTCGTCGACTGGCAGGTCAAAAGTGCGGTCATCATCATCGACTGGTGAGCTCTCGTACGAGAACCCGAGCGAATAGATACTTCCTCTACCGGTACGGTGCGAATAGGCGATGCCGGTGTGCCAGGTGTCCTTCCAATCGCGCTCAAGTTCGGCAACCGGATTCAACATCCCGCCGCTGAAGGCCAACCGGTTGTTACTGAACACAGACCAGTCCTGCCAACCGGCATTAAGATACACGGTATCTCTGTCCGTATAGTCGTACCGGAGACCCACCTCCAGCCATTGTGGATTCTTCCAGTCGATATCGATCGAATCAGCGCCAACCGGCAGTGCCACATTCTTCACCTTGACGTCGCCGGACAGCTCCACGTCCATCTCGGCACGGTAAACGATACCGAGCAAAAGATCGTCGTTCAGCGCGTAGTTCAGCGAGAAGAACGGCTGATAGCCGACATCGTCTGCATCGTCGATATCGAGGCGGCCATCACCACCGCTGACCGTCGGTATCACAGCAGGATTAAGTGCGATCTGTTGCTCGTACATCGTATAGATGATTGAGACACCCGCGCCGACTGAAAGAGATTCATTGACCTTGTAAGCAACCGAGGGGGACAGCCCTAATGCACCAAGTTCTGCACGTGTCGTCGAATAGCGGCCTGCGAAACTATTTCCATAGTCGACGCCGCCTCCCATCGTGCCAGCCAACGAAAGTCCAAAGCTCAGGCGGTCGGAATACTTGTGGACGTAGAAAAAGCTGGGTATCGCGGCAAGGATACCGGCATTGCCACCATCACCCCCGCCACCCGTGGCGATACTGGTGTCGAACTCCATGTTTGGAATGACGGCCTGAAACCCGGCAAACACCTGATCTTCCTGGAGATAGACCATGCCCGCCGGATTGGACCAGGACGCGTCCGCACCCGACGTGTTAGTTGAATTGGCAACCCCGGCAGTACCCAGACTATGTGGTGTCCCGATCTCTTGAAGGTAGAAACCCGCTGCCTGTGCTTTCATTATGGCCGAGACAGAGACGCCCACGACAATCAAAAGGATTCGTTGAATGACTTTGCTGGTCGACTGATTCGATGTCATTTTCCTACCACTGTTTCCATGTCCATGGATAAATTCGCAGCATATGCCCGGTATGTTGCCCCAAAAACCTATCAGCCGTTCAGCTCCGGCAACTCAAACGGTGCGTTCGGTTTGCGCTGGCATGTCTCATGCCAACGCTTGCGCGCCTTCATCACAACACCAAACAAAGGCGCTGTATCTGCCAAACGGCCGCCCGTTGCGACGCCAAGCAAGAGCTGATCGACCGTCGCCCGCGCATCAGCACCGGCATACCGACACAGGAAATCCTGCAACTGTGCCGGTCGGTCCGTCTCGTTTACCCGATCCAGCCAACGCATGAGGTCGCGCAGTGCCAAATGGGCATCTTTCGAGCGGATCGATTTTACCGCGCGCCGGAAGTGTCTCGCCTCGGATTCGGACCTGCGCCTGCGCCATACGCGCCAGCGCTGCGCAAGGGGTTTGCGGGCACGCAGCAGCAGATAGGCCAGCACCAGCAACACCACCCCGGGCATCACCAGGCCACGCCAATCGAAGCGCCCGGTCCGGGACACCTCACCCGCTGTGGTTCCACCTGTCGCAGCGGCAGCCACATCAAGTTCAAGTCCCGGAAGGGTGACCCTCTCCAGCTTCTGTGCAGAGACATTCCACCAGGTCAGCACGACATCCGGTACCGTCACCGTACCGGCACGCTCGAACACATAGGTCACGTTCTCGGCACGCATGCCGGTCAAACTGCCGCGGTCCGTGCTGTCTTTCACCGTGGGCTCGGCCGGATAGATACCCACACCTGGCAGA
>CAZCDY010000086.1:10819-12957 GCA_964497145.1 uncultured Gammaproteobacteria bacterium | reverse complement strand
CCATTGCGGAAACCCCCTCGGCCTGCATGGTCAGGGTTCGCGTCAACGCATCGCCCACCTTGGGATCATCGATCGCCGGTGCCCACTGCTGCTCCGCGTTGAAATGCGTGGTGCTGATCAGCCCAACGACATCCTCCGCACCTGGCGGCACTTTCGCTTGGATGGTGATCGCCGACGTCTGCTTCTGCTGCACCGTCTGTGTCGCGTCCGCGCCCCAGGTCTTGGTCGTCACCTCGACCGGTATCGCTGGCACCTCGACGGTACCGGCCAGCTGGGGATAAATCGAAAACTCGTAACTTTGACCGGTGTAGGCCACACCACCGATGGTCTCCTGCAGGCGCGAACCCTGGGTGTCGGTTCGAATCAGGTAGGCGCCGGACAAATCCATCTCGCCAAACCGGGTGATCTGCGCCCAGCCGTCCTCGCCAAGCACGTCGACCTGCAGCACCACCCGCTGACCAACCCAGGCCTCTTGCGGCGTGACCGTGGTGCGCAGCAGGATGTCACCGGCCGTCACGGCCGTCACGGCCACCGCGTGCCAGGGCACCAGCAAACTGATCAGCACCGCAACCCGGCGCATCGGCTACCTGCCCTCCGGCTTGCGGGTGGCGTACTGATGGGCAAACTTGGCGCGCAGGAAATCGGCCGGCTTGGTCTGCACCTGGCGTAACCAGATTGAGCGCAGTTCGGCATCGGACGAATCCGTTGCGCCTTCCACCTGCTCCCCGCCTGCGGAGGGTGGTGACTTGCCTTTGTTGAACACGATCTCATCGGCCCCAATCTTGCCGCCGGTCATATCCTCCCCTTCCTTCGTCAAGAACTCGGTGCGCGCCTGGGCAATCTCAAGGTTAACCGCGGCATCCTCCCAGCCGGGTGCCAACTGCAAGGCCCGCTGATAGCGTTCAACGGCTTCTGCGTATCTGCCCTGCATCACCAGCGCGTTGCCCTGGTTGAACGCGGCACCCGGCGCGTCATAGCCGGCGAACAGTGATGCGGCCTCGTCAAACTCGCCCTGGCGGAACAGCGCAGTGGCCCGCCACATCGGATCGGCAAAACGGTTCGCAGCGGACGCATAGTCCGCCTTGTCAAACAGACGATGCCCCCGCTGGTCCGGTGTCCACAGCGAGCAATCGCCATCGGACAGGCAATACAGGCCCGAGCCAAGCACCAACAACGTGAGGACAGCGAACTGGAGCTTGGGACTGGAGAGGCGAATCTTCATCGCACCAGCCACCCGCTCCGCGACCACATCAGGGCCAGCAGCGCGATCAGCGGCATCAATGCATAACCGGCATCGTGCCAACGGTTGCCACCGCTGGTTCCGGCGACCGCCTTGAAATCCGATTGTGCGCGTTGTGCGGCCTGCTGCACATCGGCCTGGTCCACACTGACCCGCAGCACGGGCGCACCCAGGGCCGATGCCAGGCTGTTCAATCCTGTATCAACGGGCGCGACCGCAGCACTCATGACCAGAAACTGCACCGGGGTCCGCGGCTTCGTGGCCGATACGGCCTCGACCTGCGACGGCGCGACACTGTCGGCCATCACCAGTATCGATCCTGGTACGCCAGCGCGTTCCAGAACCTTGCCGGCCAGCTGCAACGCCTCGCCCAGTGCATCACCGTCGGTCGGCATCAGCTCGGGCGTCAGGTCCTCGACCATGGCGCTGACGATACGTTCGTCACGGGTCAGTGGCATCACCAGGTGTGCGCTGCCGCTGTACACGATCAGCCCGGTCGAGGCCCCCTTGCGCTGCTGCAACAGGTCACGCAACTTGTGCTTGGCACGCGCCAGTCGCGAGGGTTGGACATCGGTCGCCTGCATCGTACCGCTGACCTTCAGCAACACCACCAGGCCAGCATCATCATCGGCGAAGGATGCCGCCTCACGCTCCCAGGTTGGCCCAGACAACGCCAGCGCAGAAACGATCCACACTACCGCCAACAGATGAATTGGGCGCAGACGCCGCACCTTTGTCTCACCGACCATCAGGTGCTCGAGCAGGTGTGGCGCAACCACCTTTTTGAGTTGTGCATAGGCATTTTGGCCACGCCACAACGCCCACCAGACCAGCAGCAGCGGCAGCAGACTCAGCAGCCAGTACGGGCGTAACAGGTGCAACTCAGCCATGCACCGCC
>CAZCDY010000086.1:8194-10797 GCA_964497145.1 uncultured Gammaproteobacteria bacterium | reverse complement strand
GATACAGCAATCCGAGCCCCACAAACAGGGCCAGCGGCCAGTGAAACAGATCGATGCGCGGCCGATAGCTTGCAGTCTCAACGTCACGCGTATCGATCCGGTCAAGCTCGGTATAGATCTCCTGCAGCTGGTCGCGATCGGCGGCATGGAAATAGCGTCCGGCCGTCGTCGACGCGACATTTTGCAGCGCCGTCTCATCGAGCTTCTCCTCGCCTATCGCAGTCGGATCACCGACACCGATCACATGGATCGTGATCCCATTGTCCCTGGCGATCTCGGCCGCCTCGGCTGGCGGCACCCGACTGCCGGTATCGTTACCGTCAGTCAGGGCGATCATCACGCGTTCCTCGACCTCGCTCTGCTCAAACAGCGTGATGCCAAGACCGATGGCATCACCGAAGGCGGTGCGCGGCCCGGCCATGCGCACTGCAGTCTCCTGCAACAGGATGCGACTGGCCTCCAGGTCCTGGGTAAAGGGAACCTGGGTAAAGGCGGCATTGCCGAACACGATCAGCCCGACACGGTCGCCCTCGCGCCGGGTCAGAAAATCGTCCAGTACCTCTTTCACTGCATTGAGCCGATCGACCGTCTCGCCCTTGGTGTTGGTGAAATCCTTGGTCTCCATCGAGCCTGACAGGTCGACCAGCAACATCAGGTCTCTGGTCGGCACCACACGGCTGATCGGCGGCTCGAGATACTGCGGCCGCGCGATGCCAACCACGAGGATCGCCCACAGCAGCCACAGAAACAGCAGCTCCAGTGTCTTTACCTGGGCAACCACCGCACCCTTGGAGGGTTTCTGCCCCAGCAGGTCGGCCATGCGCTGGAACCAGGGCACGACAAGTGCCTGGCGCGGTTCACGATACACCGGCAGCAGGCGACGCAACAGTGGCGGTAAAAGTACCAACAGCAACAACCAGGGATAAGAGAGCGTGAACATGCTAGCCCTCCCGCGGTAACTGCGTTCTGGACCGGGGGACACGATGGTGACGAATCCAGGCGGCGGCGAGCCGGATCACCTTTTTCCCCGCCGGCTCCCCAGAATCGCCCAACGCAATAGTAGAAAAATCCCGGCCCCGGTAACTGCGTTGCAGAAACTCCGCCCAATCGGCGCCATACAGCGATGCCACCTGCTCACGCGGAAAGGCCGCCAGTGCGACGCGTTTCAGAATAACCGAAACATCGTGCACGGTTTTCGCCTCATCCAGCAGCCGCAGACCGGCGTAACGATAGGCGTCGCGCTGCTTTACCCGACGCCGCTGGGACAGCAGGACAAAGACTGCAGCGATCACGATAACGAGCAACAACCAGACCTCGGGTGCTGGCGGCCACAGTGGAGGTGGTTCCGGCAGCACGATGTCACGTAGGTTGTCGAGGCTATAGCGTTCGTCCATTGCCCTGCCCCTTCAGGTGCCGCGCGCCGGCACACCGAGCAGCCTTCTCACCTGCTCGACCACATCACCCTCATTGCTGACCAGCAGCAACGGTGCCGACAGCTTGTGCAGGAAGTGCGTGATGCGTTCCTGTTCCTCACGATAGTCCTTGGTAATGGCCTCATGTACACGTTTGTTGGCCAGGTCCAGCGGCATTTGCAGCGCGCCGTCGCTGACGCTGATACTCCGCGCAACCGGGTCGAGCCGCATCGGATCATGCACCAGTAGCCCGAGCACATCATTGTGTACGGCCAGCTGCGCCGCCAGCCTTTCGGTCCGCTCATCCGCGCCAAAGAAGTCACTGATGACCACAACCAGCACATCATGCGGCGCCAGGCGTGCAGCCTTGGTCAGTGCCTCGTTCAATCTTTCCGGGCCAGGTGTTACGCCACTGCCGATGCGCAATTCCTGGTTCATACGCAGCACGGCGCGCAGGATCGACATCACCGTCTTCTGACTGCGTTGCGGCTTTATATCGATGACATCAGTGTCGTTGAACACCACCAGCCCCACCCGATCCCCGACATCGAGCGACCGCCACGCACTAAGTGCTGCGAGTTCGGCGGCAGTCACCGACTTCATCCGATCGCGGGTACCGAAGAACATGTTGATCCGCTGGTCGACGACCAGCAATACGGCGCGATCTTTTTCCTCTGTATAGACACGCACATGCGGACTGCGGGTACGCGCCGTGACCTTCCAGTCCATCGTGCGGATGTCGTCACCCGGCATATAGCGCCGCAGTTCCTCGAAGTTAAGCCCGCGTCCACGCAGGCGCGAAGCATAACGGCCGGACAGGATGCTGTGGATCGGCTGGCGCGGCTTGAAGGAGAAATCACGCGCCTTGAAACGGATGCGTATCAGGTCGCCAAGGTTGGCATAGGCACCTCGCGGCCTGTCGACCTCGGGGACCTGCCGGCGGATGCGGTTCCAGTCCAAGGTCCGCCGCCTCAGGCCACGGCGACCAGCTTGACCACCATCGCGATGATATCGTCGGTGGTCACCCCGTCTGCCTGGGCCTCGAAGCTCGGTATGATGCGGTGACGCAGGCAGTCGTTGATCACTGCGCGGATGTCGTCCGGTGTTACCTGGTCCCTGCCCTGCAGCCAGGCCTGTGCGCGCGAGACCTTGTCCAGCGCCAGCGAGCCGCGCGGGCTGACGCCGACCTGG
>CAZCDY010000086.1:0-8184 GCA_964497145.1 uncultured Gammaproteobacteria bacterium | reverse complement strand
TGTACTTGGCCAGATCTTCGCTGAACTCCGCCGGTCGCCGCGTCGACGCGACCAGGGCGACGATGTAGTCCTCCATCGGCTCGCTGATCTGCACCGCAGCAATCTCGTCGCGTGCCTCGAATATCGCGCTCTGCGGGATCGGCGCACTGGCACCCCCGCCCGGCTTGCCTGCCGCCGCGGTCTCGCCACGCACAAGTCGGATCACTTCCTTTTCCGCGGCGTCATCCGGGTAGGAGATGTAGACATGCATCAGGAAGCGGTCCATCTGCGCCTCGGGCAGCGGATAGGTCCCCTCCTGCTCGATCGGGTTCTGCGTTGCCATCACCATGAACAACGGCGGCAACTTGTGCGTCTGCCGAGCGACCGAGATGGTGCGTTCCCCCATCGCCTCGAGCAGGGCCGCCTGGACCTTCGCCGGTGCCCGGTTGACCTCGTCGGCCAGTACGATATTGGCGAATATCGGGCCGGGCAGAAATGAAAACCGTTCTTCCGAACCCTCGCCTAAATACATCTCCGAACCGGTGATGTCCGAGGGCAACAGATCTGGGGTAAATTGGATGCGGCTGAAGTCCGTTTCCAGATTCTTGGCCAATGCCTTTACCGCCCGTGTCTTGGCAAGCCCGGGAAGACCTTCGACCAGCACATTGCCGTTGCATAGCAGGGTCAACAGCAGGCGTTCGACGACCTGTTCTTGGCCGATGATCGATTGGCCCATCCGCTGCTGCAGATCCTCTATCGCCTCTCTTGCAATCATGGCATCAAGGCCTCGTGATGATTTCAGGCAAAACGTTGCCGGTCGAAGCAGACGGTGGCTTGACGCCCAGCCTATCCGCCAATGTTGGCGCAATATCGTACGGGGTGATGCTGCGGCTAATGGTTGCCGGCTTGAGGCCACCCCCCGCGAACATCACCGGCACAAACGTGTCATAGCGCCACGGCGAGCCGTGGGTGGAGGCCACGGTCAAACCGTCGAAGTCGGTGATAAAGACATTGGGCTCGAATACCACGTAGATGTCGCCCGAGCGCTTTGGATGGAAGTTACGCAGGACAGAGCGCATCAGCAGCGTATCCGGCAGATTACTGGTACGCAGGGCGGTGCTGGATACCGCCTCCGCTATACCGTCGAATTTCTTCAGCTCGGCCGCCACCGCCAGTTCCACCTCAGCCTGATCCAAGCCCTTTTCACGGATCAAATCACGATTCAGATAGATGTACGGTTGGAAGAAGGACTCGACCAATTCTTCACCCATGCCGAAACGTTTTTTCAACTCAGTGATGGCCGGCGTCTTGTCCAGCGCGCCGGTATCGAAATGGTGTGCGTCCTTGATACCCAGCTCATGCAGATGCCCCGGCACTTCCGGCTGACCATGATCCGAAGAAAGAACGATCAGCGTATTCGCCAGACCGACTTTTTGGTCAACGAAGGCAAAAAGATCGGCAAGGGTGCGATCCAGGTACGCAATATTGTCCTCGGACTCGAGGCTCGACGCCCCGAATAAATGCCCGATATAGTCAGTAGAGGAGAAACTGACCGCCAGATAATCGGGAATGTCATCCTGCCCGAGCTGCTCGTTTTCCAGCAGGGTCTTGGCGAAGTCCAGCGTCAATTCGTCGCCTGCGGGGCCAAGCGTCAGACGTGTCGTGAAATACTTGTCATCCGCAGCGCCATAAGGATGCGGGAAGACTCTGCCATAGCCGGGAAAATCTGTTTCATAGAACTTGTTGTCCCTGTCTCCGAACAGGTATTTGTCCTGTTCATGGCTTAGTTCCCACGCCTTGCCTGCGGAGGTGACGAACTCCCCTTTGGACTTGGAAAACCAGAAGGCCTTGCCAGCCCTCCCGGCCATCGACACGGCCCCGCGGTCCTTGACCGACACGCCAAAGATCTTCGAACGCCCGCCATAGTGCACCGCCAGTTCATCGCTGAAAGTGGAGGAAAGGATGGTGGCCGGCGACCGGCCTTCCACCTTGGCGGCCCGCTGCGTGGGATCGATCTCTGTGGACTGGTCAACACTGGCATCGGCACTCAGGAGCTTGTGGTCCGCATCCTCGATGTTGTACACGAGCCGACCCAGTTCGCGGTCGTACCAGACATTGCCCACCATGCCGTGTGCCGCCGGTACCGATCCTGTCGCCAGTGAAACGTGTCCTACAATGGTCTCGGTATTGGCATGTTGATAGTGGGCATTTGTGTAGTTAACGCCTTCGTTCATCAGGTAATGAAAGCCACCGTCACCCAGCAAATGGGAGTAGCGTGTCGGCATGTCGCCACGCAGCCCATCAACGGTGATCTGCAGAATCAGTCGGGGAGCACTTTCGGCATTCGCAGCCTGCACTGTGCCGACTGCCGCTGCCAACAGCAACGCACTGGTGATCAACAGTTTCATAATTCTTCTCCGCTTCAACAGGGATAATCCGGTAGCTATACGGCCGGTGGACATTCAGCTATCGATCAATCCATCCAGAGTGAACACCTGCATCCCACCTCATTGAGAAAACGAAAAGCCGGCCGACATTGTGAAACGCCGACCGGCTCTCGCTGACTAAGACAGAAGTCTTGCCAGGATCAGTTCCCCGGCCGTTCAATCAGGCCTTTCTCCTTGATCTGATCAAGGAGCTTAAGCGCCTTCAGCGAACGGTAGTTGATACCCCCGGCATTGAGAGGCATACCCTCCTGGAAGGGATATCCGTCGAGAGTGGCGAGAAAATTCTGGATCTCCACCTGCACTGGAACGAACAGCCACATATTGTCGGCCATCCAGCGCAGGTACATCGCGGACTCCTCCCACGCATGCTCGTAGGGATCGGCCTTCAAATTGATAACAATCGGCCATGACGTCTCGATCCGCTGGGCGTTGGTGATATTACCCTCGAGGACCGCAAAGTGAATCTTCCAGTCATCCCAGCGCACCGCGTTGAGGTTGCCGTTAGGGTCAAAGTAAAAAATCTGGTTACGCGGCCCCTCGTCGACCTCACCCTTAAAGCGCGGCATGAAATTGTAGCCGTCGAGATGCACCTTCCATGGCTTTCCGTTCGCGGTATGGCCTTGCTTCAGCTTATCGACGATGTCGGGATCGCCGACCGCCGCCATCAAGGTCGGCATCCAATCTTCGTGGGAGATGATATCGTTGCTTTTCGTGCCCGGCTCGATTACACCCGGCCAGCGCACGACCAGCGGAACACGGAATCCACCTTCCCAGGTGGTGCCCTTTTCGCCCTTGAACGGGGTGATACCGCCGTCCGGCCAGGACACCGTCTCAGCCCCGTTATCGGTGCTGTAGATGACGATGGTGTTGTCGGCGATACCCAGTTCGTCCAGCTTGGCCAGCAACATACCGACGTGGTCGTCATGCTCGGCCATGCCATCCGGGTAAAGGCCGATGCCGGTGCGGCCTTCGGATTCCTTTTTCAACCGGGTCCAGACGTGCATGCGTGTGGTGTTCATCCAGACGAAGAACGGCTTTTCGGCCTTGTGCGCGCGATCGATGAAGTCCAGGCCTGACGCAAGGAAATCCTCGTCGGCGGTCTCCATGCGCTCGCGCGTCATCGGCCCGGTATCCTCGATCTTGCCATCGGCGGTCGATTTGATCACGCCGCGCGGTCCAAATTTCTTCGCGAACTCCGGATCCTTCGGATAGTAGTAGGTCTCGGGTTCCTCTTCGGCGTTGAGATGGTAGAGGTTGCCGAAAAACTCATCGAAGCCGTGATTGGTTGGCAGGTGTTTGTCCTGGTCACCGAGATGGTTCTTGCCGAACTGCCCGGACATGTAGCCATGGTCCTTGACCAGGTCGGCGATGGTCGGAGCCCAGTCCGGAATACCGTGGTCAGAGCCCGGCATCCCGATGGTCAACAGGCCGGTTCGAAACGGGTGCTGTCCCAAGATGAACGATGCACGACCGGCGGTACAGCTCTGTTGCGCGTAGGCGTCGGTGAAGAGCGCGCCTTCTTTGGCAATGCGGTCGATGTTGGGGGTCTGGTAACCCATGATGCCGTGATTGTAAGCACTGATGTTATGAGGCCCGACGTCATCGCCCCAGATGACGAGGATATTGGGTTTGGAGGTCGCCGCGTAGGCGTTGGGTATGACCAAAGCGAGAAAGAGGCAAAGACCCAGGAAACGGCGCATAAACTGCTCCTTAAGTTAACGCAATAACGTGACTCAGCGTTGACATATGAAACCAGGCACAACCTGCCCGTGCCAACGTGGTGGAGAGGCTAACCACTTGCTATATTCACGTCCAGAGAGGGTGTCCACTTTTCGCAAAACGACACGAATATGTCACAAATGGCCATTGAAAAACCGCAAGTCGATACCCTGACCCTGACCGCGTTTAGCATCGAGCAGCTCCGCGAGACGGTAAAGGGTGGTGATTTCGAGCACGTCCAATTATCCAGTGGACCGTTCCGCGGACATCTGCTGCGCAGCGAATTCGGTGGCAACGTCCTGGATGCGGGCATCTACTCACAGGATATCCTGGTGCGTGGAACCTTGTCCGAGGACCGCATAACACTGGGATATATATTGAAAGGAAGCCGGGCGGGTTATTTCAACGACAAGCGCCTAGCCATGCATGACATTATCGTCATCTCAGAAGGCGGCGCGATGGAGCCCTACCGGCTACCCGCGGACACCCAGTGGGTTAGCTTCCAGACACAGCGCGACATTCTGGAACGCGAAGGGATACCGCTGCCTGTCCGAGGGAATTTAGCAGTGCACCCGGGATTCTCTTCCGAGAGCTTGCAGCTTGGGCAGCTCGTCCAGGAAATTATTACACCAGCGCAGAGCCAAGAGCCTGCCCTCAACGCGGGCGGGGCGAAAGACGGAGTGGTACTGGAGGACTCGCTCATTGCGGCATTTCGTGGTGCTATTGATGCCTCGCAGGACACCGAACCGCGTTTGCGCAGACCTCGTCCCAATAAGTACATGCGAATGCTACGACAAACCGAGGAATTCATTGAGTGCAACCTGAAGAACGAGATCCGTATCCCGGAACTCTGTGCGGAGATCGGCACAAGCCAGCGGACGCTGGAGTATCTCTTCAAGGACTATTACGGCATGTCCCCACGGCAGTACCTGACCGTGCGCCGTCTGAATGCTGTTCGCCAGTGTCTGCTAGAGGCTGAACCGCGGGATGTATCCATAGCCAGCGTCGCAACCCGTTTCAACTTCAATCATCCTGGCCGGTTTGCGCGGACATACCTCAAGCTGTTCGGCGAGTTGCCATCCGCAACTCTGTCATCCCCGAAGCAAACGACGACCGACCGGTTCGGGTCGAATCGGTGAATACCCGTTTTTGGCAAGCGGCCGTTCCGGTTAATTGCCACTGATTTTGAATTGAAGTATTCGGACGGCTGCACAGCCAAGTAGAGCGGTCGTCCAAGCCGGATGTCCTCAATGACCGCTCAGGCCGATTATGTAGATGTCTCGATTATGTGGAGCCACGACCCGCTTCGTGCGCCAACCGCCCGTCAGGAGCGGAAGGCGCCGAGTTCGATCTCCACATAATCAAAGGGCCCGCAGGAAGTCGATCAGCGAGTCGGGTGCCCGATAACGCCGGAGCTTGGCCTCTGGCTCTTGAAGCCGGGCCAGCGCCCGTTCCTTCATTGCCAGATCGGCCTCGACGTACTGGTGCGTCGTAGCCGGACTCTCATGGCCGAGCCAAAGCGCAATGACGCTGATGTCGACGCCGGATTGCAGCAGGTGCATCGCCGTCGTGTGGCGAATCACATGCGGCGATATCTGGCGTGTTGCCAAATCGGGGCAGGATTTCGTGGCAAGCTGGACTGCGCGATCGAGTCGCTGCATCACGTTCCATCGCGACATCGACTGGCCATCGCGATTGGGCAGCAATGGCGAGTCCGAATCAAACTCCGGGTTTCGCCGGAGCCAGGCGCGGATCGCCCTGACGGTTGAACGCCACAGCGGCACGCTGCGCTGCTTGCGGCCCTTGCCATGCAAATGGACGCAGGCGACCCCTTCGTCGAGCACCACCTCGCCAACCTTCACGCCGGTAATCTCGGAAACCCGGGCGCCGGTGTTGTAGAGCAACAGCAGCAACACATGATCCCGTTGGCTGAACCACGTGCCATCCGGCGTGCCGATCACCGCCAGCATTTCCTCCCGGGATAGATAACCAAACATCGGTCGCTCGAAGCGCTTTGCCGGAACGCCGAGCGCGTGTTCGATCACCGACAGCGATGACACGTCGCGGTGCGCGGCGAACTTCAGGAACGAGCGCAGCGCCGCGAGACGGGCGTTGCGGCTGCGCACGCTGTTGTGCCGCTCCCGTTCCAGATGATCGAGGAAGGCCGTGATCAAGTCCGGCGTGATATCGGCCAGCGTGATCATCGCTGGCGAGCGACCAAGGCGCGCCTCGGCAAAGCCCAGGAAGAGCATGAAGGCATCCCGGTAAGCCGCAACCGTTTGCGGACTGAGCGCGCGTTGTTGCGTCAGGTGTTCCACGAAGAAGGCTTGCACGAGCGCGGGAAACGACGGCGGTGGTTTGGATTGCCTACGCATCATCATCTCCCGTGAGATCGGCGAATTGCTCGAACCGGCCGGCAGCGATCGCCATCAACTCGGGAACGGCGGTGAGGTACCAGTATGTGTAGAAGATCTCGGCATGGCCCATGTAGGTCGACAGCGCCAGCATCTTCTGGTCGATCTCGACGCCGTCGGCGTACCAGCGCACCAGCCGCCGCACTGCGAAGGTATGGCGCAGGTCATGCAGGCGGGGTGCGTCGTGTCCGCCTCGATTGACCCAGCCGAGGCCGTCCCGCAGGCCGGTAAAGACGCGGTGAGCCTGTCGCTCGCTAAGCGGTAGTCCTAATCGGTGGCCGCGACTGCCGATCAGGAACGGCATACCCGTCGTTGTCGGAAGATACCGTTCGCGTTGCTTCCGGTAGCGCGCCAGCGCCTTGACCGTGCTGGGATGAATCGGCAGTTGGCGGGACTTGGCGAACTTGGTCTGCCGTATCGTCAGCATTCCGCGCCTGAGGTCGACATCCGCATCGCGCAGGTGAATAGCTTCGGAGACACGCACCCCGGTCGAGGCCATCAGGCCGAACAGGGTTTCGTAGGTGAACGGTCGAAGGCTGCCGGCGGGACCGAGTCTGCGTGCCGCCGCGAGCAAGTCGTCGATCTCGTTTTCATGGTAGATGTGGGGCGCAACGCGACCGGGTTCCGGACCAAAGAGCGACGCCTCGGGAACCTCGGTCTCCGGCTCGAATTGCTGCAGATAACGGATGAAGTGCCGCAGTCGTCTCCAACTGCGCGCCCAGGTGCCCGCATCGCCATGGCCATTCTTGCCGGCTCGTATCCATTCGACCATGATCTCCGCCGTCAACGGGCCGTGATGGTGCTTGGCCGCCACGAAGCGGGCAAAGCCGGAGAGGAAGGCGTCACGGGAACGCAGGCGGAAACCCTGACGGCGGCGCTCGGCCAGATAGTCGTCGATTCTGGCCTGCAGGCTTCGGCGCCGGCTCATGATTCACTCCCCGGCCAGGGTAACGCGACCCCCGTGAGATTTGGCGTGTCGAGCTTGGCGTAGATCCGGGTGGTTTCCAGAGACCGGTGCCGCAAAACATCGGCAACTTCCTTGAGCGAGCTACCGCTCTCGACCAGGCGACAGGCCAGCGTATGACGCAATACATGCGACCCGGTATCGGGCAGCCCTGCTCGTCGGCAGGCACGGTAGATTACCTTCTGAACGGCAGCTGTCGTGATCGGAACGTCACGAGAATCGCGGCGCTGAACGAAGATTGCCCTGCTCGGGGTTGCCGGGCGCTCATGCTGCAGATAGTCAGCCAAGGCTTGTCCGGTCGCCATCGGCAGCGGCAGGATGTCCTGCCGTCGCGACTTCGTGCCCTTCAGCGTGACCGTGCCTTCGCGCCAGTCGATGTCGTCGATCGACAGATTCGCGATCTCGCCAGCGCGTAGTCCCATGTCCAGCGCGCAGCGGACGATCGCATAACCTCGATGGGGCCAGCGCCCACTGGGGAAGGCGTCCAGCAGCCGTTGAACTTCGTGCGGCTTGAGAGCGCGTGGCAGTGACGCAAGCTTCCACTGCACCGGAGAGGAAATGGCCGCGTTCAGCCCGGCAACCGAGTCGCCACGTACAGTCCGATAGCGGAGGTAACTTCGCAAGGCCGTTGCCACTTGGGCAGCGGCGGAATGCGAAGGGC
>CAZCDY010000085.1:14591-15970 GCA_964497145.1 uncultured Gammaproteobacteria bacterium | reverse complement strand
AGAATCGAACTGCCGACACGGGGATTTTCAATCCCCTGCTCTACCGACTGAGCTACCTGGGCTTAGACTCGAAACGCACCGCCGGAGCGCGAAAGAGGGCGGTATTAAAGCGACCAGGGCCCGGCGAGTCAAGTGCCCGCGGACAGCGCCGGGTCACTCGGGCTTGAAGTCAGGCGGCGCCTCGGCACCTTCGCCGAAGAAAAACTTGTCCATCTGCTCTTCGAGAAAGGCGCGCGACTTGGGGTCCATCGGGCTCAAACGGTATTCGTTGAGTAGCATGGTCTGGTGCTTCAACCACTGCTGCCAGCCCTCTTTCGATACGTTTTCGAACACACGCTTGCCCAGTTCACCAGGATAGGGCTGCCGATCGAGCCCTTCCGCCTCGTGTTTCAGACGCACGCAATTCACCATTTCACCCATCTCATTCTCCGCTGTTCATTATTGGTCGGCGATCTCTTCCAGCAGGCGCGCCACCGGCGCTGCCAGGCCAACCGCCTCCGGCTGCCGGGGGTTATACCAAAGCCGCTGCTCGCCCTCCAGCACACCACAACCCGGCTGTTTCAGCAGGATTTCGAGCGGCTCGATATCGAGATGGAAGTGACTGAAGGTATGACGCCTCGGGGCCAGGGTCCTCCCGAGGACAGCCGGCTGCTGCAGGCTATTCGTGCACCAATCGAGCGGGTCAGCCTCGAGGTCAAGCTCGGGCAGGCACCAGAGCCCGCCCCAGACACCGGCCGGGGGACGCCTTTCCAACAAGACGGTTCCCGCGTCGTCACGTACCAGCAACATGCGTACCGTCCGCCGCGGCAGAGACTTTTTCGGCTTTCTGCCCGGAAAGTCCTGTTGCCGACCCTGTTCGAAGGCGGCGCAGTCACGGTTCAGGGGGCAGTTGGCGCAGTCCGGGCTGCCGCGGGTGCATACGCCGGCGCCCAGATCCATCATTGCCTGGTTGTAAGCTGCCACGCGTTGCTCGGGCGTCAGTGATTCGGCCAGTTTCCACAAACGGTTCATTACTGCGGTTCGCCCCGGCCAACCGGGCTCGGCGAAATAACGGGCCAGGACGCGTTTGACATTACCGTCGAGGATGGCCTGACGTTGCCCCCCGGCCAGGGAGAGGATGGCTGCGGCGGTGGACCGCCCGATGCCTGGCAACGACTGCAGCCCGCCCAGGTCCTGTGGGAATTCGCCGCCGTACCGGGCGCACAGCAACTGCGCGGCGCGGTGCAGATTGCGCGTGGTAATGTCGGTGGCGGTTTCGACCTGAGAGACAAAACGTTCGAGCGCCGAGCGACGCAATCCCTCTTGCGTAGCCTTGTGAAATTCGCGGGCTTTGTCGCGCAATGTGGACGCCGCCATCAAGCCATTGCCAATCGGCGTAT
>CAZCDY010000085.1:0-14581 GCA_964497145.1 uncultured Gammaproteobacteria bacterium | reverse complement strand
GCACAGCAACTGCGCGGCGCGGTGCAGGTTGCGCGCGCGGGCATAGTAGCCGAGCCCCGACCAATGATGGAGCACCTCGTCCACCGGCGCAGTGGCAAGACTCTCGACGCTTGGAAAACGCGCCATGAAGCGCTCGTAATAGGGAATGACCGTCGCGACCTGGGTCTGCTGCAACATGATCTCGGACACCCAGACCCGATAGGGCGACACCCCCTGCTGCCAGGGCAGGTGCTTGCGGCCATGCGCATCGAACCAGGTCAACACGCGACCGGCGAAGTCGCCGCTCACTTGCGTGCCGCACCGCATTGCCAGCAGATTTCGAAGCCGGCATCAACCTGCGCACCACAGCCGGGGCACACCCAGGGGCCTTTTTTCGGCAGGCTGCCGCGGCTGGCAAGAAAACCGTCCAGCACGCCCTGCGCAACCGGCAGATCGTCGTTGTTGATCAGCCAGACCCAGGGGAAATTCAGTGCCGAGAGTCCGCCGGCACCACCACTCAGGTATTCTCCCAGCACCGTGGCTTCTACCCGATGCGCGGTGAGGGCGTCGATCAACTGGCGCGCCTCCAGGCTGTCACGCGCTTCATAGAATTTCAGCATTGGCGATTTGATACAATTCGACTGATCTACCATCATGCGCGATCGAATCGATCGGGCATAGTCCCGTATTGAAAAAGGCAGTACCACTTCATGAAAAACATCAAACAACCCCTGATCCTCGGCCTGCTAGCCGCAATCAGCATCGGCATCGGGCTATGGGCCGGCATGCAGGGCGAGTCCAGACAGAAGCCTCCTGGCTATCCCGACCTCGGCGGCGATTTCACCCTGGTCTCGGACAAGGGCCCGGTCAGGCTTGAAGATTTTCGCGGCAAGATCGTACCCATCTACTTCGGCTTCACCCACTGTCCCGATGTCTGCATCACCTCGTTGAGCAGCATAGCGGCAGGTCTGGAAAAATTGACCGAGGAAGAGCGCAGTCAGATCCAGCCGCTGTTCATCAGCATCGATCCCGAACGCGACGACCCGGCCAGGGTCGGCGAATATGCGCGCTATTTCTATCCGAGCATGATCGGGCTGACCGGTTCACTGGAAGAGGTCACCAAGGTTGCCAAGAGTCATTTCGTCATCTTCGAGAAGGTGCCGCTGGAAGACTCCAGTATGGGTTACACCATGGATCACTCCTCGATCTTCTACATCGTCGGCCGGGATGGCGTGATCCGCTCCATGATCCATCATGGTGAAACACCCGATGAGATTGCCAAGGTATTGCGCGAGGCGCTTGCAATCTGAGCCGCCGGCGCCACCACCTCAGGGCTCGCCGGGGGATTCGGCATGGGTGCAGAGAGAAATGGAGCGGGTGAAGGGAATCGAACCCTCATTAGAAGCTTGGGAAGCTCCTGTTCTACCATTGAACTACACCCGCATAAGGCCGTGATTCTAGTGAATCCGGGAAGCTGCTTACAAGTATTGCGATCAAACCCTCCGTGCCTCAGCTCGATCCACAGCGGGATCAGTTCGCGGGCCCACCGTGATACATACCCGCCACTTCCTTCGCGTAGCGTTCCAGCACCTTCGGCCGCTTCACTTTGAGCGTCGGCGTGATCAGCCCGTCGTCCACACTCCAGGGTTCCAGCGAGAGGGACACCTGACGAATCTTGGCGTAGCCCGGAAAATCCCGTAGCGCCGTCCTCACCCGCCGAGTCACTGCGTGCAATAGCTTGCTGTCATGCAGGCTGGCGGGCGCCATCGGGTCAAGACCCTGTTCGCGTGCAAAGTCCGGCCAGTGGTCCGCGCTCAGAACCAGCAGTGCGGTGAGGTACGGACGCCCCTCGCCCACTACCATGACCTGTTCGAACAGAGGATCGAGGACGATGGCCGACTCCATGTCAGCCGGGGGAATCTTCTCGCCGTTCGAGAGTATCAGGATGTCTTTGAGCCGGCCGGTGATATAGATATGACCACTGTCATCGATGCGCGCCTGATCGCCCGTGTGCAGCCAGCCGTCCGGGCCGATGACCTGCGCCGTGGCGGCATGATTGTTCCAGTAACCGAGCATCACACCCGGACCTTTGACCAGCAACTCGTCGTTGTCGCCGATCTTCACCTTGACCCCGCGGATCGGGACGCCGACGCTGCCCGGGATATTGTCTTCAATCGGGTTGGCGCTGACGATGGGCGCGGTCTCGGTGAGGCCGTATCCCTGCACGATGGTCACGCCCAGACCGATAAACACCTTGGCGATCTCTTCGTTGAGTGCGGCACCACCACTGATTGCAACCCGGATCCTACCCCCCAGCTTCGACACCACCTTGCTGGCCACGACGCGGTTCAGCAAGGGCCAGAGCAGGCTGCCCAGCGGCCAGGACCCGCGTCCCTGCTGGTGCTGAAAGCGCTTCCACCCGATGCTGACGGTCATCTCGAACAGCTTTTTTGCCAGCCCGCCTTTTTTCTCCATCTGGTCGGAGATACGCCCGTATACCCGCTCGAAGATGCGTGGCACCGCAACCAGTATGGTCGGCTGGATCGTGAGCAGGTCCTCGCCCAGCTGCGCCACGGAGCGGGCATAGGCCACGCTCGATCCGGTCATGATGCAGAGGTAGTAGCCGGCCGTGCGCTCCAGCGTATGCGACAGGGGTAGAAACGACAGGAACACATCTTCCTGGTAACAATCGAGCAGGGTGAGACCACCGTGCGCCACCGACAGCATATTCAGGTGACTGAGCATCACGCCTTTTGGCCGGCCCGTGGTGCCGGAGGTATAAACAATCGAGGCCAGCAAGTTGCCGTCGGCATTCTGGCGCGGGACCAGTTCACCGTCCCCCTCCGGTAACCAGTCATCGACGATCCTCACGCGATGGTCTTCTGTCGCCAGCTGGCGAGCCGCTGCACTGTCATCGAGCAGCAGAATTCGCTTCAAGGGCCCTTCCCGGGGTACCACTTCGGACAGCCTGCGCCAGCGCCCGGCATCCTGGACCAGCAGGACACAGACGTCCGCCTCCCTGAGGATGTAGGCGATATTGTCCGGCCGGTCGTCGGTATAGAGCGGGACTGTCACCAGACCGAGGCTCATGGCAGCCTGGTCGAACATCACCCATTGCGGACAGTTGCGCAGCTGGATGGCCACACGCCCGCCATGGGCTGCGCCCTCAGCCCGCATCGCCACCTGCCAACGCGCCACCTCGGCAGCCATCTCGCGCCAGGTGTAGCTGTCCCAGGCGTTGCTGTCTTTGTCGAAATAGCGGTAGGCCTCGCGGTCCGGCGAGCGCCTGACGCGGCAGGCAAACAGGCCATCAAGCGTGCCGGCCTCATCAAGCGAGATCAGATTCTCGTGGAAATTCCCCACCCGGTCTCCTCCGTTGTTGGCCCGGCTCAGTGGCCGGAATAGTGATCCATGGGGGTAAAAAGGCGCCGCCGGTTTAGTATAATATCGGCCCTAGTTTCGTATATATGACAAGATGTTGCCATGCATATTCAGCTCAACGGCGAGCCAGCGGAGTTACCGAAAGACAGTTCCCTGTCCGATCTTCTGGCCACGCTCGACCTGCAAAACAAACGTTTCGCGGCAGAAGTGAACGAAGAACTGATCCCGCGCAGCGAGCACGCAAGCCATTTGCTGCAGGCCGGAGACCGGGTCGAAATCGTGCAGGCAATCGGCGGCGG
This sequence comes from uncultured Gammaproteobacteria bacterium, assembly GCA_964497145.1. GTDB lineage: Bacteria > Pseudomonadota > Gammaproteobacteria > Chromatiales > Chromatiaceae > Thiosocius. The sequence goes on along the minus strand of CAZCDY010000085.1, from coordinate 10,922 downwards.
CTGATGGCGCCCAGCTGACCCGCGAAACTGTTCATTCACTGCCAAACCGGATACCTGATTCACCATGTCTGAGAACCACAGCGACCCACTGGTCATCGCCGACCGCACCTTCAGCTCCCGCCTCCTGGTGGGCACCGGAAAATACAGGGACATGGAAGAAACGCGTGCGGCCATCGAGGCCAGCGCGGCGCAGGTAGTTACCATCGCGGTGCGCCGAACCAACATCGGCCAGAATAGCGACGAACCCAACATCCTGGATGTGTTGCCACCCGATCGATATACCCTGTTGCCGAATACCGCCGGTTGCTATGACGCCAAGACCGCCGTACGCACCTGCAAGCTGGCCCGCGAACTGCTGGACGGCCATGACCTGGTCAAGCTCGAGGTATTGGGTGACGAGAAAACCCTTTTCCCCGATGTGATCGCGACCATCAAGGCCGCCGAGGAATTGATCCACGACGGCTTCAAGATCATGGTCTACACCAACGACGACCCGATCATGGCGCGTGTGTTCGAAGAGATGGGCTGTGTCGCCGTCATGCCGCTGGCCGCACCGATCGGATCCGGTCTGGGCATACGCAATAAGCTGAACATCCGCACCATCGTCGAGAATGCCTCGGTACCGATCCTGGTCGATGCCGGTGTGGGCACCGCCTCTGATGCGGCGGTTGCCATGGAGCTGGGCTGCGACGGGGTACTCATGAACACGGCCATCGCCGCCGCCAAAAAGCCGGTGCTTATGGCGAGCGCGATGCGCAAGGCGATCGAGGCAGGCCGCGAGGCCTATCTCGCCGGGCGCATGCCGGCCAAACGCTTCGCCTCGGCCTCGTCACCGGTCGACGGGTTGTTCTTTGACTGAATCACCGACCGGAAACGACGAACGCCCGCACCGTCAGGTCCGCAGCTATGTCCTGCGCGAAGGCCGCCTGACGCCCGGCCAGCAGCGCGCGTTCGACACCCTTTGGCCACAGTGGGGGCTGGAATACCAGCCGCATCAGCTGGATCTGCACCAGGCCTTCGGTAACGACAATCCGGTGTACCTTGAGATCGGATTCGGCAATGGTGAAAGCCTGGCCGAAATGGCGCGACGCCACCCCGAACGCAACTTCCTCGGTGTCGAGGTACATGGTCCCGGTGTGGGCCACCTGCTGCTCAGGCTGCAGGAGTATGGCTGCACCAACGTGCGGGTCGTCAGGCACGATGCCGTGGAGGTGCTCGATCAGATGCTTGGCCGCGCCAGCCTGCAGGGCGCCTACCTTTTCTTTCCCGATCCCTGGCACAAAAAGCGGCACCACAAGCGACGCATCCTGCAGCCCCCGTTTCTGGACATGCTGGCGCGGGTCATCCGCACAGGTGGTTTTTTCCACGCCGCCACCGACTGGCGGGATTACGCCGAGCAGATGATGGACGTACTCGGCGCAGAGAAGCAACGCTTTGAGAACATGGCCGGTCCCGGCAACTACACACCGCGTCCGGCCGAACGCCCGCTGACCAAATTCGAGCAACGCGGCCAGCGCCTGGGTCATGGCGTCTGGGACCTGATCTTCTCCCGCCGACCGTGAGCAGCCTGCGTATCGAGCAACTCCACGGCACAGGCGTCGATGCCGCCGACATTACACTGGCCGCCGGCAGCTGCACCGCAATGCATGGGGCCTCCGGCAGCGGCAAAACGCTGCTGCTGCGCGCCATTGCAGACCTCGACGAAGTCCAGGGCGAGGTCTGGCTGGACGATCGGGCACGCAGCGGGATGAGCGGCCCGCAGTGGCGACGCCAGGTGACCTATGTGGCCGCCGAGAGCCACTGGTGGGGACGGCTGGTGCGTGAGCATGCGTCAGAATGGCGGATATCCGATCTCGAGGCCCTCGCATTCGGGCCGGAGGTGTTGGACTGGCAGGTACAACGGCTGTCCAGCGGCGAACGTCAACGCCTTGCCATCGCCCGGGCCCTTACCGGGCAGCCGGCAGTGCTGCTGCTGGACGAAGCGACCGCCAACCTGGACCAGAGCAACACCGCGCGGGTAGAACGCCTGGTTGAGGCCTGGCTCAAGGAGACCAATGGCTGCATCCTATGGGTCAGCCACGACCCGGCGCAGCGCGCACGGGTCGCTGATATTCAGTACGAGATCGAGAACGGCGTCCTGAGGCAGGCGAATGAAGGCTGAAAATCTGATCCTGCTCAGTCCGTTCGACCTCGGTCTTGCCGCCGGCCTGGTCCTGCTGCTGGCCGGGCTATCCTGGCGCCTGCACCTGGGCATCGGCCGCCGCATGCTGATTGCCTCGGCGCGCAGTACGGTGCAGCTGCTGCTGCTTGGCCTGGTGCTGAAGGCGCTGTTCAACAGCACCAATCCCTGGCTGGTCGCCGCCCTGGCCACGGTCATGCTGGCGGTCGCCGGTTATGAGGTCATGGCCAGACAGAAGCACCGTTTTCGGGGCCTCTGGGGATATGGCACCGGCGCCCTGTCGATGTTCCTGTCCTCATTTTCGATTGCAGTGCTGACCCTGCTGGTACTGCTACAGCCTGACCCCTGGTATACGCCCCAGTACGCCATCCCCCTCTTGGGCATGTTGCTGGGCAACACCATGACCGGGATTGCGGTAGCACTCGACAACCTGACCCGCCAGACCCTGGACAAACGTCACCAGATAGAGGCGCGCCTGGCGTTGGGGCATACCGCGTCCGAGGCGATCGGTGACATTCGTCGTGACGCATTGCGCGCAGGCCTGATTCCGATCGTGAATTCGATGGCCACGGCTGGTATCGTAAGCCTGCCGGGCATGATGACCGGTCAGATCCTGGCCGGCAGCCCGCCGATGGAGGCGGCGAAGTATCAGCTGCTTATCCTGTTCCTGATAGCCGCAGGGACTGGCCTTGGTAGCATGTCTGCCGTCCTGCTCGGATCGAAAAGACTGTTTGACGGGCGCTCAAGATTGCGTCGGGAGCGCCTCGTCGAATAAACGCGTCGAGTTCTCGACACGCCTTCGTGCGAGGCATCTGCAAGGAAGTCGATATGAACCATCCGCCCAGTGTGCTTTTCGTCCTGCCCTGGAGCCTGTCCGAAGCTGGCGGCGTGAACCAGGTGGTGATCCATCTGGCGCGTGAGGCGGCCAGACGGGCGCGGCTGCGGCCGATCATCTTTTGCGTCGACCCCGCGCAGGAACGCTTCCGGCACGAAGAAACCGAGGGCATCAAGCTGGCCAGCGGCCGCCTGCTGAGCCCACTGTCGGTCGAGCAACCAGGACGCAACCTGGCCGCATTTGCGCACAAGCTGCGTGATGAGAAACAGACCTGGCGAAAGTTCCTGCAAGAAAACAACGTCAAGGTAGTGAATGCCCACTATCCCAGTCTGGACTATTTTGTATTCGCGCTGCTGCCGTTGCGCAAGGCAAAGATTCGTCTGCTGTTTTCGCTGCACGGCACCGATGTCGATATTATCGAGCAGTCCGGGGTCGCCACGCGCCCTCTGGTTCGCTGGATGCTCAGGAAGGCGGACAAAGTTGTCTGCTGTTCAGACGACCTGGCGAAGCGGGCGCATGACCGGCTGAAAATCGACGAGCAACGGCTGCATACGATTCACAACGGGATCGATGTCGCCGAGCTGGACCTTGCCAAAACGAATGATTACAGGCCCGATATTGGTGATTTTCAGGATTACCTGATCAATGTCGCCAGCTACGAGCACAACAAGGGGCAGGACGTACTGCTCCAGGCCTATACGCAGCTTCTGCGCAATGGCCTGCGTTCGGCGCTGGTACTGGTCGGGCGCAAGACACCTTACCTGCAGAATCTGCGCGGCATGGCCCGCCAGCTCGGTCTGCAGGACCACGTGTTCTTCATTCCCAACCTTGAACACACCAAGACGCTCAGCGCCATACGCCACGCGCGCCTGCTGGTTCAGCCTTCGCGAGAGGAGGCATTCGGCATACCGTTGCTCGAGGCCGGCTATCTCGGCACCCCGATCGTCGCCAGCCGCACCGGAGGGATTCCCGAAGTGCTCGGTAGCTATTATCCCTATCTGGCGGAGCCCGACGACCCGACGGCCCTGGCAAGCGCGATCGATGAGGCCTTATTCAATCCAACCGAGACCACGGGTCAGATCAAGTTGATGAAACGCCGCGTCGCAACCAGCTTTACCTGGGGCACGACCTACAGCGCCTACGAATCGCTCTGGCCGGCCGGGCCCGGCTGAGTCCAGGGCTGTGGATTCGCGCCGCACGATTTGTAACACTGGCTGCCATGTCTGCAGATCGTCTTAGCCACGGCCACACCATTTTATCCAATCTGCCCATGCCGGGCCGTCCATGACGCCGGCCGTCGATACGGTTGCGGGCCGGCTGTAACGCCCTGATGAGTCCCGCATCCCTGACCCAGAGAGTAGCCAACAGCAGTGCATGGCTGGCGGCCAGCCGCCTGCTGGTCAGGACGATCGGCCTGATCAGCACCCTCATACTGGCCAGGCTGCTGACCCCGGGCGATTTCGGACTGGTCGCGCTGGCCTCGGCGTTCTATTTCGTCATCGAAACCTTGAGCGACTTTCGTTTCGAACAGGCCCTGCTCGCACTCCAGGACACCCGCGATATCGATTTCGACACCGCATGGACGATGAACGCGGCACGCGGGCTGCTGGTCGCGACCATCATGGTAATCGGCGCCTACCCGTATGCAGAGCTGATGGACGAGGAACGACTGACACTGCTGATGCTGGCACTGGCACTGGTGCCACTGATCGACGGTTTCAAGAATCCACACTTCATCCGCTTTGAGAAAGAATTCAACCAGCGCAAGGAGTTCACCTTACAGATCGCTGCAAAGACCGGTGGTTTCATTGTCACCCTATCACTCGCGCTGATCTATCGAAGTTACTGGGCGCTGCTTGCCGGGATGGTCACGGCAACGACCGCACGCGTCGTATTGAGCTACCTGCTGCGGCCGGCCATCCCTTCGCTGACCCTTGCATCGATGAACCGGCTGATGAATTTTTCCGGCTGGCTGATGGGGGGCCAGCTGGTGACCGCAGCAATCGGGCGGGCCCAGTTTTTTCTGGCCGGGGCCTTTCTTCCTGCGTCCGCCGTCGGCTTCCTGCACGTCGGATCAGAGATAGCGAACATGGCCACCGCCGAGACGCTGGCGCCGATCAGGCGGGTGCTGCTACCTGCACTGGCACAGAAGGCAGGCAACCCGGAGGACCACCACTCGGCATTCGGCGCAGCCATGGAGGTGATCATCGGTCTCGCTCTGCCGATCGGAATAGGCATCTCGCTGATCGCCGAGCAGCTGGTGCCCCTATTGCTCGGCGGGCAGTGGCACGGTGCGATCAACGTGATGCAGTTCGTTGGCATGGTCGGCGCATTGACCGCGGTTTCATCGATGGGCGAAACCATGCTGGTCTCGACCGGTAAGACCCGGCCGCTGTTCAACCTCGAACTGATGAAGCTCGTCTACGTGCTACCCGGTTTCTGGCTCGGCATCACCCTGGCTGGACTGAAAGGCGTCCTCGTGGCCTGGCTGACCATCGCCCTCATCTCGCTCCTGGTCAACCTGGAGGTGATCCGGCGGCACACGGGTATAAACCAATGGACACTGCTTGCACCCTGCTGGCGGTCTCCGCTTGCAGTGCTGATCATGGCCATCAGCGTAAGCCTGACCAGGTCCTGGCTTCCGGCCACAGGGAGCGGGCTCATCCAGGATCTGGGCGGCCTCTTGCTGACCATGCTGGCAGGTGCAGCGAGCTATTCCGCGACGCACCTGTTACTTTGGCATCTGGTGGGCAGACCGCGGGGGTTCGAATCCAGGGCGCTTGAAATCGGGGCTTCCCTCCGGCTGCGGGTCGGTTAAAGTGAGCCGAACGACGGAGGGTAAAAAGGTATGCGCACACAGGCCAGAAACCAGACACGGGCCGCTGGTTATTGAGTAACCTCGTGTTACTGCTGCTGGCTGGCGCCATAGTGCTGTTCTGGCTTGATGGTGCGCGCGCGCGCGAATTCGCCACCAGCCTGGTAAAGCGCTACTGCAGAAACCGCAATCTGCAGCTTCTCGACGGGACGGTCGCCCTGGTACGGATGGGGATGCGCTGGACCAACGCCGGCCTGCGCGTCCGCCGCATGTACCGTTTCGACTTCAGTCTCGAGGGGGTCGGCCGGCGAACCGGTTACATACTGATGCTCGGCACCCGGCTCGAGACCATCGACGACGGCCTGCCCAACCCGGACGAGAAGATCGTCGAGCCCCCGCCCGAAACGGACAAAAACAACAATGGTGACAACAAGGTGGTGCCCTTCAAACGCAGGGACCGCTGAGGCCGACGCTACTTGACGACCTTCAGTGAGGGCCGTCCGGCCGGTGGCGGTGCCGGATCGTCCGGCTTGGGCGGCTCCGGTTCATCCTGGGCGCCCTCGTCCGGAAACAGCATGCCCTTGCCGTTCTCGCGCGCATACACTCCCAGCACGGCGTCCGGGGGCAGGGAGATAGCAAACGCCGAACCACCGAAACGTGCCTCGAATGCGACCAGATCGTTACCCAGCGAAAGGTCCCGCACCGCGCCTGGACTGACATTCAGAACAATCCGCCCTTCTTCGACATAGCGGGTCGGCACGTGCACCGAGTCCCGGTTTGCATCGACCAGGAGATAAGGGGTCAGATCGTTGTCGACCAGCCATTCGTAGAGTGCACGAATCAGGTAGGGACGATTGGAGGTCATAAGGCGAAGCCTGGCATTTGGCCGGAGAACCCCGCCAGACTAACGCCGCATCTCGCGTTCCGCTTCGGTCAGACTGGTGACGAAGCCGTTGCGTGTAAACAGGTTACCGGCATACACATTGACCTGCTTGGCGGCGGCGCCGGTCAACTCAACGCCCAGCGCAGGCAGGCGCCACAACAGCGGGGCGATACTCGCATCCACCAGCGTGAACTCGTCGCTCATGAAGTACGAGTTGTGCGCCAGGATGGGCGCCGCTGCGGTCAGCCCCTCACGCAGCTCCTTACGCGCCTTGGTGGCTGCCTTGCCGCCGCCAAGGATCTGCGCCACCAACCCATACCAGTCGTGCTCGACCCGGTACATGTAAAGACGCGAGCTGGCACGCGAGACCGGATCGACCGGCAACAGGGGGGGATGCGGAAAACGCTCATCCAGGTACTCGCAGATGATGCGGGAGTCGTACAGGGCCAGTTCACGATCGACCAGAGTCGGTACGGTACCGTAAGGATTCAGGTCCATCACGTCTTCAGGGAGGTGCAGAGGATCGACGTCAATAATGTCGCAAGTGACATTTTTCTCGGCCAGGACCATGCGAACCCGGTGACTGTGCAGACTCTGTGGATCAGAAAACAGGGTCATCACGGATCGGCGGGTGGCGACGGCGGTCATCAATAATCTCTCCAGATCGCTTCCGGCTTGGAATCAAAGGAGCCGGAATAAGAAAGGCGCATAGTATACCAGACTATGCGCCTTCAATTTTTCAGCAGACAGGGCCGCTGATCAGTGGATGTCTTTCCACCACTCTTTTTTCATCAGGTAGGCCAGCACGGTGAAAACAACCAGGAACAGAATCACCCATACACCCATGCGCTGACGCTCGAGCTTCATCGGCTCCGAGATGTAAGCGAGGAAAGTCGCCAGGTCGCGTGCCACCTGATCGTACTCGGCCGGCGTCATACTGCCCGGCTGGACCAATTCCAGACTGTCGACGACACGCTCAAGACGGAATCCCTCGCCCTGCTCCCTGGCGTAGGCATCGGCAGCGGCCTCGGTATCAAACGAGGCAACGATATGCCCGTCATGATGGACCTCGTACCTGTAGACCGGATTCTGAATCCCCTGCATTTCCCACAGCACGTGCGGCATACCGACATTGGAGAACACGGTGTTGTTCACGCCCATCGGACGCGACGGATCGGCATAAAAGCCTTTCAGGTAGGTGTAGATCCAGTCTGCCCCGCCGTGGCGGATACGGGCTGTCAGGGTCAGGTCAGGGGCCGGGGCACCAAACCAGTTGGCGGCCTCTGCCTCGGGCATGGCGATCTTCATCAGATCGCCGACCTTGGCATCCGAGAAAATCAGGTTGTTCTTGATGTCGTCTTCGGTCAGGCCAACCTCGGTGAACAACTTGTAGCGCACGTACTTGGCCGAATGGCAGCCCATGCAATAGTTCACGAAATGCTTGGCACCGCGCTGGATGGCAGCGTGGTTGCTGAGGTCGATATTCGCCATCTCCAGATGGACATTACCGCCGCCGGCCGCCATGCCTGTGAGGGGCATCAATGCCAATGTAATTACAGCGATCAGCTTCTTCATTTGGTTACCCTCTCCGGCACCGGCTTGGTCTTGTCCATCTTGCTGTAGAACGGCATCAGCAGGAAGAACGCGAAATACAAGGCAGTGAAGATCTGTGCCAACAGGGTCTTGGCCGGCGTCGACGCCTGCATACCCAGCCAGGCGAGCATCACGAACGTCACCACAAAGATCGCGACTGCAATCTTGAATATCGGGCCCTTGTAGCGGACCGACTTGACCGGGCTGCGGTCGAGCCAGGGCAGGAAGAACAGAACGATGATCGCGGCAAACATCACCACCACGCCAGGAAACTGCGAGTTGAGCATCGGAGGCACCGCACGCAACATCGCGTAGAACGGCGTGAAGTACCAGACCGGCGCAATGTGTTCAGGCGTCTTCAGGGGGTTTGCAGGCTCGAAATTCGGTGCCTCGATGAACAGGCCAAAGAAATCCGGCGCGAAGAAAACGATGGCGCTGAAGAAGATCAGGAACACCCCAATTCCAACGATGTCCTTGACCGAATAGTAAGGGTGGAACGGGATACCGTCTTTCGGGATACCGTTTTCGTCCTTGTTCTTCTTGATCTCGATACCATCAGGATTGTTCGAACCCACCTTGTGCAATGCCACGATGTGGATGAACACCAGGGCCGCCAGCACGAACGGCAGCAGGAAGTGCAGCGCAAAGAAGCGGTTGAGGGTGGCGTCCGAGATGACATAGTCGCCGCGGATCCAGATCGACAGCGGTTCACCGATACCGAACGGGAAGGCCGCGAACAGGTTGACGATAACCTGGGCACCCCAGTAGGACATCTGGCCCCAGGGCAACAGATAGCCCATGAACGCCGTTGCCATCATGGCGACATAGATGATCACACCGATGATCCACAAAAGCTCACGCGGTTTGCGGTGCGAACCGTAGATCAGACCGCGGAACATATGCAGATAGACGACCAGGAAGAACGCGGAAGCGCCGGTCGAGTGCAGATAGCGCAGCAGCCAGCCATAGTCGACGTCGCGCATGATGTACTCGACGGAGGCGAAAGCCTCCTCGGCCGATGGTTTGTACAGCATCGCCAGCCACACGCCGGTAACGATCTGGAGAACCAGCACCAGCATCGCCAGCGAGCCAAAGAAGTACCAGAAATTGAAGTTTTTCGGTGCGTAATACTGAGCCAGGTGCTCATTCCAGACCTTGGTGGCCGGGAAGCGCTCATCGATCCAGTTCATGAAGCTCATGCTGCACCTCCGTCAACACCGATCAGAATGACATCTTTGGACAGGTACTGGTGCGGCGGCACCACCAGGTTGGTCGGCGCGGGAACACCTTTGTAGACACGCCCGGCGAGATCGAATCTCGAGCCGTGGCAGGCACAGAAGAAACCACCCTTCCAATCAGGGCCCATATCGGCAGGCGCCACCTCGGGACGGAAGGTGGGAGAACAACCCAGATGGGTGCAGATACCGACCAGAACCGCAAACTCCGGCTTGATCGAGCGGGTCGCATTCTTGGCGTAGTCCGGCTGCTGGGGCACCTCCGAATTCGGATCGGCAAGCTCGCTGTCCAGCGTCTTGAGATCAGCGATGTTCTGCTCGGTGCGCCGCACCACCCAGGTAACCTTGCCGCGCCACTTGAGGCGTAGCAGAGCACCGGGTTCGAGCTTGCTGATATCCGCCTCTTCCGGCGCGCCCAGCGCTTTGGCGCGTTCGGACGGATTCCAGGACGCGATAAAGGGCACGGCGACAAAGCCGACACCCACTGCTCCAACGACGGCCGTGGCGGCGGTCAGGAAGCGGCGTTTCTTGAGGTCTACGCCTTCTGAACTCATGGACTGACTCCCAAAAGATCCGGAATTAAACGGAAGGACCCGCCGCCGATCCCGAATCGAATTTTAAGAATATGCTGAATTTCCCTAATCGACCGAGGATTGTCCAACAAGGCGATTTCCCGGTCAAGGGTAGGGTATCTATGAATAGGATTTCATAGACCGGATAGTCGCCCTCGTCAGGGACTTCAGACCGGGTTGTCGATGTCGATGAAAATGTGCTCGAGGGCAAAATGACCGGCCAGCTGCTCACCCAGGGCCTGCACGCCATAGCGCTCGGTGGCGTGATGTCCCGCCGAGAGATAGAGAACCCCCAGTTCACGCGCCTCATGCACCGTCTGCTCCGAGACCTCACCGCTGATGAAAGCATCGAAACCGGCCGCGGCGGCCTGCCCGAGCATGCCCTGAGCGGCACCGGTGCACCAGGCAACCCGACGCAGCGGCACTGCAGAGCACTCGATCATCAATGGCTCCCGGCCCAGCACGGAAGCGAGCCTTGCGGCCAGGTCGCCGGGAGGCAGGGGCTGCGGCAGATCCAGCCCCCAAAGCAGGCCCTCGACCGGCGCCCCGCCATCGAACCCGAGGTGGATCCCCAGCTGGCGATTGTTGCCGAGCTCGGGATGGGCGTCGAGCGGCAGATGGTAGGCCAGCAGGCTGATATCGGCGCCAAGCAGCGTCCTGACCCGCCTTCCTTTTATGCCCACCAACGGCGCCGGCTCACCGCGCCAGAAATAACCATGATGCACCAGCAACAGATCGGCGCCAGACTCTGCCGCGGCATCGACCAGGGCCTGACTGGCGGTGACTCCGGAGACGATTTTTCCGACCTCC
>CAZCDY010000084.1:11738-16003 GCA_964497145.1 uncultured Gammaproteobacteria bacterium | reverse complement strand
GGGCCAGATCCTGCAGGAGGGCATCAACGAGGCGGGCGCCATGTCATCATGGATTGCGGCCGCCACTTCGTACAGCAACAACGGGGTCAGCATGATTCCGTTCTACATCTATTATTCGATGTTCGGTTTTCAGCGTATCGGTGACCTGGCCTGGGCAGCGGGCGACATGCAGGCACGTGGTTTCCTGCTTGGCGGTACTGCCGGCCGCACGACACTGGCGGGCGAGGGCCTGCAGCACCAGGATGGTCACAGTCATCTGCAGGCGGCATTCATTCCCAACTGCCGGGCGTATGACCCGACCTTCGCCTACGAACTCGCGGTGATCCTGCAGGACGGCATGAAGAAGATGTACGAGGAGCAGCAGAACGTCTTCTATTACGTGACCGTGATGAACGAGAACTACATCCAGCCGGCCATGCCGGAGGGTGTGGAAGACAGCATCATCAAGGGGATGTATCTGTACCGCCAGGGCTCGCGCAAGAAGAAGCGCGTGCAGCTGATGGGTTCGGGAACCATCCTGCGCGAGGTGATCGCAGCGGCAGCATTGCTCGAAGACGAGTGGAACATCGCGGCGGACGTCTGGAGCGTGACCAGCTTTACAGAGTTGCGCCGCGAGGCCATGGACGTCGAGCGTTGGAACATGCTGCATCCGATGGATAAGCCGCGTGCACCTTACGTCAGCAAGATCATGGAAAAACAGAAAGGCCCCGCCGTGGTCGCAACCGATTACATGCGCAGCTTCCCTGAACAGATCCTGCCCTATCTGGGTGACCGCCACTTCGTGGCATTGGGCACGGATGGCTACGGTCGCTCGGATATGCGTAAGCAGTTGCGCAAGTTCTTCGAGGTCAATCGCCATTACATCGTGGTGGCGGCGCTGAAGGCGCTTGCCGACCTGGGTGAGGTCGACAGCAGCCTGGTTGCGCAGGCGATCAAGGCCTACAAGATTGATCCCGAAAAGCCCAACCCCGCAACTGTCTGAGTGACAGGTGAAACACAGTGCTCAGACAGTGATACGGAGATAGAGAAGTGGCACAGATGATTGAAGTTTTGCTGCCCGATATCGGTGACTTCCACGACGTGGAGGTGATCGAAATTCTGGTGAAGCCGGGAGACAGGGTCGAGGCCGAGTATCCCCTGATAACGCTGGAGAGTGACAAGGCCAGCATGGAGATCCCGTCGCCGCAGGCCGGTGTGATCGCTGAGGTCAGGGTGGCCCTGGGGGACAAGATCAACCGTGGCGACCTGCTGATGATGTTGGAGACCGCCGTCGAGGGCGCTGCCGCGACGCCCGCTGCAGAGTCCGGGTCCGAACCTGCTGAGCCGGAGGCGCGCGAAGCGTTGACGGCACCCGATCCCGAGCTGGCCCCAGCGGCGGCGACCGCAATGGAGTCGGAGATCCGTGAGGTGGCTTTGCCGGACATCGGTGATTTCAAGGACGTCGAGATTGTCGAACTTCTGGTCAGTCCCGGTGATGTGGTAGAGGCTGAACAGTCGCTGCTGACCCTGGAAACCGATAAGGCGAGCATGGAGATACCGGCCCCTTTTGCCGGGACGGTGAAATCGGTCGAAGTGGCCGTGGGCGACAAGATCAACCAGGGCGATGTGGTCGCGCGGATCGAGACAACCGTTGAGTCAGAGACAGTGGAATCGTCCGAGGCCCCCGCGGCAACAGGGGTTGCGCCCGTGGAAGAGCCGCCCGCGCCGCGAGCGCCCGGTGAGAAGGAGCCCTTGCGTCGCCCGGTACTGGCGCGTCCTTCCGATGCCCCGCGAGGCAAGGCCCATGCGAGCCCCGGTGTACGGCGATTCGCACGTGAGCTTGGTGTGGACCTGTTTTATGTGCCTGGTTCCGGTCCCAAGGGACGGATCACCAAGGAGGACGTGCAGGACTTCGTCAAGCGTTCACTGGCTGAAGGTGCGCAGGCGGTGGCCCCGGTGGCCGGTGGTGGTCCGGGGCTGCCGACCATGCCGGTGGTCGATTTCTCGAAGTTCGGAGAAGTCGAGGAACAGGAACTCGGGCGGATCAAGAAACTCAGTGGCGCGCATCTGCACCGCAGCTGGCTCAATGTGCCGCACGTCACCCAGTTCGACGATGCCGACATCACCGAACTGGAGGCCTTCCGCAAATCACAAAAAGATGAGGCGGCAAAAGCGGATGTAAAGCTCACCTTCATGCCCTTCCTGATGAAGGCGGTTTGCAAGGCACTGAGGACCTTCCCTCAATTCAACAGTTCCCTGTCGCCTGAAGGTGAAAGATTGATCCTGAAGAAGTACCTGCATATCGGGGTAGCCGTCGATACGCCAAACGGCCTGCTTGTGCCGGTAATCCGCGACGTCGATCAGAAAGGGATCTTTGACCTGGCCCGCGAACTCGGCGAGATCAGTGCCAGGGCGCGGGAAGGCAAGCTGTCCCCTGCCGAGATGCAGGGTGGCTGTATCTCGATCTCCAGTCTGGGCGGTATAGGTGGCACCCAGTTCGCTCCGATCGTCAATGCACCCGAAGTGGCCATCCTCGGGATATCGCGCGCCGAGATGCAACCCAAGTGGGATGGCGATGCGTTTGTGCCGCGTCTGATCATGCCGTTCAGCCTTTCCTATGACCACCGCGTGATCGACGGGGTCGAAGGCGTCCGGTTTACCAGCTACCTGGGCGAGTTGCTGGGTGATATCCGCCGTCTTCTCCTTTAGCGGGTTCTAATGTGCCGCAAACAATGCACAACATTGACATCGTTGCCGTGCGCGGCGTGCATTTTGCTGCCTTAATGGCGGACTGAAATCCTTCGGCAGGTCTGCTTTACTTGGCAGACGCGGGTGCCTTGGTCGAGAAAAGTACGGGATAGAGGAGCATTTATGAGCAAACAGAACGCGGTTGCGGACATCCGCACCCAGGTGCTGGTACTGGGCGCTGGCCCGGGCGGTTACACAGCGGCTTTTCGTGCAGCGGATCTGGGCAAGCAGGTGGTTCTGGTCGAGCGTTTTGCGAGCCTGGGCGGGGTTTGTCTCAATGTCGGCTGTATCCCTTCCAAGGCACTTTTGCATACCGCTGAGGTGATCAACGAGGTCGCGGAGCTCGAACACATGGGCGTGCGTTACACCCAGCCCAAGATAGATCTCGACATGATGCGCGCCGGCAAGGACAAGGTGGTCGGCAAGCTGACCGGTGGACTCGGTGCCTTGGCCAAGCAGCGCAAGGTGCAGGTGGTGACCGGCGTGGCCAGGTTTGCTGATCCCAAGCATATGGAGGTCCAGACCGCAGACGGTCTCACGCGCATTGAGTTTGAGCACTGCATCATTGCCTGTGGCTCCAGCCCGGTGAAGATCCCTGGATTTCCGAATGACGATCCGCGTCTGATCAATTCCACCGGTGCCCTTGCACTCGAGGATGTGCCCAAAAAGATGTTGATCCTCGGCGGCGGCATCATCGGTCTGGAGATGGCCACGGTGTACGCCACACTGGGTAGCGAGATCGATATCGTCGAACTGCAGGATGGCCTGATCCCCGGTTGTGATCGCGATCTGGTCAGGCCGTTGCAGAAGCGGCTGGAAAAGCAGGTCGCCAGCATTATGCTCAAGACGAAGGTCACGGATATCAAGGCACAGAAGAACGGACTGAAGGTCTCGTTCGAGGGTGCCAAGGCACCGGATGCCAAGATTTATGACCGGGTGCTGGTCGCGGTCGGGCGCAGCCCGAACGGCAAGCAGATCAACGCCGAGGCGGCCGGCGTGCATGTCGACGAGCGCGGTTTCATTCCCACTGATGCGCACATGCGTACCAATGTGCCGCACATCTTCGCGATCGGCGACGTGGTCGGCAATCCGATGCTCGCACATAAGGCCACCCACGAGGCCAAGGTGGCGGCCGAGGTCATCGCCGGTCTGCCGGCCCTTTTTGACCCGATGACGATTCCCTCGGTTGCCTATACGGACCCGGAGGTGGCCTGGATGGGCCTGACCGAGGCCGAGGCCAAGGCCCAGGGGGTCGAGATCGAAAAGGGTGTCTTCCCCTGGGCTGCGTCCGGGCGCGCACTGGGTATCGGCCGTGAAGAGGGCATAACCAAGTTGATCTTCGATGCCAAGACCAAGCGCCTGCTGGGTGCCGGTATCGTCGGACGCAATGCCGGCGAACTGATTGGTGAGACGGTGCTTGGCCTGGAGATGGGCGCGGACGCCGAGGACATCGGTCTGACCATCCATCCGCATCCGACCCTGAACGAGACCATCTGCTTTGCCGCCGAGATGGCTGAGGGTTCGATCACGGATCTGAT
>CAZCDY010000084.1:7633-11728 GCA_964497145.1 uncultured Gammaproteobacteria bacterium | reverse complement strand
GAAACGCTGACGCTGGGTTTTTGCGCTGCGGCGCACCTCTGCTTTTGTTGGTTCGCGCTTTCGCGCGGATTGGTTTCTAGCGCCAACAAAACATGAGCGGACTTCGTACACCGAAGTAAACTGATCATCATGCTGGAACTCAATACCAGAACCTACGGCGAACCGGGCAGACCCGTGATCGTCCTGCTGCATGGACTGTTCGGTTCCTCGACCAACTGGGGCACGGTCGCGCGTCAACTCAGCCAGGACCATCGCGTGCTGGTTCCCGATCTGCGTAATCATGGCCAATCACCGCATGACGACGATTGCAGCTACGAGGCGATGGTGGCCGACGTGCTGCACCTGCTGGATGCGCAGGGGATAAGCGCGGCGACGCTGGTAGGTCACAGCATGGGGGGCAAGGTCGCCATGCATCTGGCCTTGAATCACCCGCAGCGCGTCGATGGTCTGGCAGTGGTCGACATGTCGCCGGTGCGCTATTCACATGACTTCAATGACGTGGTGGCTGCTTTTCGCGCAGTCGACCTGACGACTGTCCGCAATCGTTCTGACGCAGATGCCCAGATGGCGGCGCATATCGACATTGCCGGGGTGCGCGCCTTTCTGCTGCAGAACCTCGTGAAGCGACCCGATGGCTGGGCCTGGCGCGTCAATCTGGATGCCCTCGCTGTGGCGCAGGATGAGATCATCGGCTGGCCGTCGCAACCACAGGGCGCGGTGTTCGGGCGTCCTGTCAGCTTCATCCATGGCGAGTTGTCTGACTACGTCAAACCGGCCCACGACCCTGAGATCCTGCGCCTGTTTCCGGCGGCAAACTTGTGCCCGGTCGCGCAGGCAGGGCACTGGGTTTATGCCGAACAGGCCCGGGGATTCATGGCCTGTCTGGATGGCTATCTTTCTCGCCTGATGGGCGTTGTGCGAACTACCTCCTGATCCCGACCGTTGTTTGCGAGGCTGTCCTCCCCGTCTGAATACCCGGCGACGTCTGAACAGCAACAAAAAAGCCCTGCCGGGGAGGGCAGGGCTGAATCTCAACCGCGACTGCCTTGGAGGGTCAGCGGTGGTTGATCTCGTTCTCGTGGCACTGGTCGCAGGTGACGACCGTACCCTTGGGGACGGTCACGACATCGTCACCGCTGTCGCACAAGGTGCCGTCTTCATTTTTGCATTCCCAGATACGCTCGGTTGCAGTTCGCGACAGCACCGTGCCGAGACCATCTGTTCCGTGACAGGTCTTGCAGGCGGCGTTGTTGCCGTTTTCCATCTCCTTCTTGTGGTCCTTGTTCCAAGCCGCACTTGCGACCGGGTGCATGCCGTGCGGACCCTCCAGGGTCAGGCCGAGATTGTTCTCGTGACACACGCTGCATTCGGTGATGGTGCCGGTGTGTCCCTGAATCTGGGTTGCCGCAACGTTGTCGTTCGCCCAGGGGTTGGCGTTCGGCCACACCGCATGGGTGCTGCCATGACAACCTTCGCACTTGACTCCGCCATGGCCCTGACTGAGGCGGTACAGGCTCTGGTTTTCAGCAAAGCGCGACTCGGGGGCGGCGATCGGTGTGGCGTCCGGATCGTTGGTCCTGTAGGCCTGCAGCAGGCGGATGTTGTCGGCGTCTGCAAACAGGAAGCCGTTGCTGTTCTCGGGCTGGTTCACCGCATCACCCACGTGGCAGGACTGACAGCCCGGCTCGCTAGCCCAGGGAACGCGCTTGCTCAGGTCTTCACCGCCGGTTCCGTCACCCACAAATGGATCAGTGGGGAAGTTCTCCGTAAAGTCGTTACCCACTTGCTCCATGTCTCCGTGGCAGTCCTGGCACACGATCCCGGCGTTGGCCATGGCGCCGCGCAGACACTGGGTGCGTTTGCCAGGGTGGCAGGCATAGCAGGTATCCTGAAGTACATCCTGCGTCTCCTGTACCGTCCGGTCGCCGGGCGGCGGCATGGTCGGGAAAAGGTCCTCGCCCATGAAGGCAAGTGAGCCGTGGTGACCATGCATGGCGCGTGACTGACTGATGTGGTGCCTTTGCTGGCGGCCACGCGGTCCCTGCTCGAACTCGTCTACCGGACCTGCCTGGGCCAGGTCGAGCGCCGGTGAATAATGGCACTGGGAGCACTGCACGGGTGTCTGGTTGGCCAGACAGTCGGGGTCGCTCGGGTCGCTGCTGTCGCAAACGGCGGGCGCCAGAACACCCAGGTCATTCCAGGCCTGGTAGCTATTGCCGTGTTTTGCATCATGCAGTCGCAGGATGTTGATCTTGGCTGCGTTCTGCAGTTCGTTGAGCAGTGTCATGCCCGGTACATCATCCGTCCCGGTGTTGACCACGTCGAATGCAGTACCCGCCATGTCGGTTGCCGCACCATTGCTTACGTAGCCAAGGGCGCCTAAAGCAGGATCATCCATTGCGGCATGGCAGCCCTGGCAATCCGCCTCGGAGGCGACCGGCAGGACCACATCCACGGATGCCAGTACGCTATCGGGGTCGGTAATCGGATCTCCGCCTTTGGCCACTGCCTCGATCTTCATCAGCGGGTAGGCGTTTTCGTTCCCTGCATCGTCGATCGGCAGGATCGGGATACCGTCCGCGGCAAACCAGTTTGCACCTTCGATCGTGTAGCCAAACGGGAGGTTGGCGAAGAACGGCAGATCGGTGTCGAAGCGGTCAAAGTGCTGCGGGACATTGTCTTGGCCGGGCATCTTCTGTTGACCGAGCAGCAGTTCTGCAGGGGTTTGCGACAGTTTATGCAGATCAGGCACCGGCAGGCCGGTGTCAAAGGCAAGTGGTTCCACGACGTTCAGCAGGCTGGGGCAGCCAACCGGATATTCCGCGGTGTCACACAGAGCTTCGAGGTCCTCAGGCGGGTTCAGCAGCGCGCCTGCCAACACACTGGGAAACAGTGGTGCATAGGCCAGACCACCCAGGGTGTTGTTGTGGCCGGCCACCTGGGCGGTGTCCAGTTCGTCCCAGAAATTGGTCTTGCTGACGGTCGTGCCGGGATCGAGGATGGTGGAGTAGGTGCCCTTGCTGTTGATGGAGTCGGGTGCGACGGGGTCGTTGGGGTTCGACGTGGCGGAATACACCACGTCGACATCCGCATTCGTGAGGATCTGCGGATCCGCGGAACCGGAGCCCTTCTGGATTACCTGCGCATGCACCACGTTGAAGGGAGGCAGGATGCTGAATATCTGGTAGTCCAGGTCGGCGCAGTGCATGCCGAGGTCATTGGCCGCAAGAATGCTGTAGCTGCCGCTGAGGACAGGCGGCGGGTCGACCGGCGGTGGTTCAACCGGAGGTGGCGGTTGGTTGCCGCTTTCGTTGCTGCAGTTCTGCGGGCGGTTTCGTACTTTCTTGTCATCACCGGCGCGACCAGCGGCCTGTGCGCTTACTTCGCAGGGCACCGGGTCCGGATGCTTGACGCGGAATACCCATTTGCCGTCGCCGTCCGCCTCGGTGGTGCCGATCAGGGCACCGCCGTCGCTTTTCCCACCGTACCTGACAGTGACGGTCGCATTGTCCGGGGCATGCTCGCCACGCACGACCAGTTTGTTTTTGTCGCTGTTCCAATTCGCCCGCTTGATGTCGATCTCGTCCGCGGCCCAGGCAGTCGTCATGCCGGCAAGCACGGCCATGATGCCAACGAGCCTGGTCAGTCGCAGCATGGGCCTGCTGTTTCCCCGGGATCGGCTGGCTCTTTCACAATCGCCTGGTGAATAGACACTGACAGGATTTGCCTGCTTGCTCATTCGTTATTCCTCCTTGGTGTTCGCCGCGGCGAACTGAATCAGTTTTATCGAGGGTCTTCTCGCCCCTGCAAATCTCGGCAAACCATCTGGACAGCAATTGCGTTGATTCGGCGTCCCGATCGCGGCAAGGGTTGGTTCGACCCCATTCGTTCCACGACAATCGCCAAGCAATCATGCGGTAGCTTGCGGCATAAACAGACGAATGAAGATACAAACTGTGAACGGCTTCGGCTTTTAAGCCTCCACCGCCCCCACCGGACTCCCTACGGAAATCCAAGGGTTTCAGTACAAACGGGCTGGCTGGTGATTTTGATCCCTGCCGACAGAAAAAATGTCGCCAACCCGGTCAGAATGGT
>CAZCDY010000084.1:0-7623 GCA_964497145.1 uncultured Gammaproteobacteria bacterium | reverse complement strand
GTGGGAGTGGGATTTCCCCAGTCAGGGATCTGGGCTTAACATCGCTTTGGAAAGGCGGGGCAGGCTGGAGCCAAATTCCCGGCGAATAAAAGGAGTCAGATGTGAAAAACATCAAGGTATTGGGCACGGGCTGCAAGAACTGCGATACCACCGTCAATCTCATCCGGATCGCAGCCGATCAGGCCGGCGTTGAAATCGAGTTGGAAAAGGTCACGGATATTGCGCAGATCATGGGGTATGGGGTGATGTCCACGCCCGGCGTGGTGGTCGACGGCAAGGTCGTACATGCGGGTGGCCTGCCGGCCCCGGACCTGATCAGGCAATGGGTCAGTCAGTAGGCCCGCACCGGGGATGCAGGTGGTGAAACAGATGCGCGAGGCACGAGGGTCTGCCGGTGTTTGAGTCGCTCGCCGACCTGCTCGTCTACCGGGGGATGGGACTGGATGCCTCCAGTCATGCCGCGGCGGCCCTGCACTTCTTCGTCATGGACGTGACCAAGATCTTGGTGATGCTGGTGCTGATCATCTATGTGATGGGTCTGCTGCGGGCGTTCCTGTCGCCCGAACGGGTACGCGACTACATACGTAATCGTCCAGACTGGCAGGCACGTGGCATGGCGGTGACACTGGGTGCGGTAACGCCTTTCTGCTCCTGCTCGTCAGTCCCCCTGTTTATCGGTTTTGTCGAGGCGGGGATTCCGCTGGGTGTCACCTTTTCCTTTCTGATTGCCTCGCCGATGATCAATGAGGTGGCCGCTGTCATCCTGGTGGGTATTCTCGGCTGGGAACTGGCTGCGCTCTATGTCGCCGCGGGGCTCGTGGTTGCCTGGTTCGGCGGGTTGGTCATGCAGCGCTTCAGGCCGGAGCGCTGGGTCGAGGCGTACGTGTGGAAGATCCAGATGGGGCAGGTTGAACGTGCAGAGCCGGATACCTCGCTCGAGGGGCGACACCGTTACGCCGTCGCCGAGGTCAAAGAGATCGTCGGACGGGTCTGGAAGTGGGTCCTGGTCGGGATCGGTGTGGGCGCGCTGTTTCACGGCTTCGTGCCGGAGACCTGGGTGTCGGAAAACCTGGCTTCCGGGAATTGGTATGAAGTGCCGGCTGCCGTGCTGCTCGGTATCCCGCTCTATTCCAACGCCACGGGCATCATCCCGGTCGCCGAGGCCATGTTGGCCAAGGGGGTTGCGATCGGCACCACGTTGGCCCTGATGATGAGTGTCGCCGCACTCTCACTGCCGGAGATGCTGATCCTGCGCAAGGTGATCAAGTGGCAGGCCCTGGCTTTGTTTGTTGCCGTGCTCGCGGTTGCATTCGTGCTGGTCGGCTGGGGTTTCAATGCGGTCACCCTCGCGGTCCTGCCTGGATGATTCTGTCGGCAGAAAGGCTGCGTCACACACCGCTTGCACCGGTGATGCGACGCCGAAGATCCGCGCTCATGTCTGCTCAGGCAATAGCCTGGTCGACGTTCGCGTGGATGTGCGCAACCAGTGCAGGGTCCAGATTGAGGCGGGTTGCCAGCTCGGAGAGATAGCGTTGCTCTGCGCTGCCACTTGGGTCGATGGCAATCAGCGAAACCGCGTATATCTCCACGGCCGACTCGGGGCTGGTCGGTGCGCCAGCGATGGCGGCTATATCCAGCGGGCTTGCCAGTTCGTCCATGACAAAGGCCTTCTCCTCGGCATCGAGGGAGAGTTCGTGTACGTGTTTGAAGATGCGCTGCTGCTCCCGGGCATCGATGTGTCCATCCGCCTTTGCTGCCCCGATCATGGCGCGCAGAAGGTTGCGATTGAAGGCGTTTTCCTGCTCGGGCGGCGGCAGGAAGGCTGACCCGGCTGGAGCCGGCTCAAACGGTGTGCTTGCGCCGTATGGCTGCCCTGGCGGTGCGGCGGCCTTGCCGCTCTGCCAGTCGTTCCAGGCCTTGTAGGCGAGTCCTCCAAGCAGTGCCGTGCCACCGTAGGTCAATGCATTCTTGCCGATTTTTCTCCCGGTCTTAGTGCCTGCCAGAAGCCCCATGAGGCCACCGGCGAGCGCACCGCCGGCGATACCGCCGAGATTGCCGCCAGCTGCATTGCCTTTCGCCGCCCCGTCGGCTTGTCCGCCGAGGAATTGGTCCAGAATCTTTTTTGCATCGAACATGATTTACTCGAGTCTCCGTGCTCAGTCGCCATTGTCAGTTTTGTACAAGGGGCATGGTCTCCAGTCTCTCTGTCACAAGCAGAGCCCCTGCGCGTGAAGGCGCGGAATGTGCGCTGGATTATATCCCGCCCTGATCTTCGGCAGTATTCCGCCCTTTGAGTTCCCTGCCCGCGCGCCGAAAGATGGGTTCGGATCGCGCAATCAAAAATAAAACCGTGCCTATTCCGCCCGCAGTGCCGCCACCGGGTCGAGTGCTGCCGCCCGCAGTGCCGGCATGACGCCTGCGATCAGGCCGATGGCCAATGCGACAATCAGTGCCAGCAGGGCATAGTCCCAGGCGACATACGCAGGCAGGCCGGGGATGGCGAAACCGATCAGCCAGGCGCCGCCGACACCGATCGACAGGCCGACCATCCCTCCACATCCTGCCAGCACCACCGCCTCGCCCAGAAACAGCCCCATGACCTGATTCCTGCCGGCACCCAGGGCGCGCAACAGCCCGACCTCCGGGGTACGTTCATTGACCGAGATGGTCATGATGGTGAGGATGCCGATGCCGCCGACCACCAGCGAGATGGCGCCCAGTGCGCCGACTGCCAGGGTAAGAACATCCAGCACCGATCCCAGGACCTCGAGCATCTGGTCCTGGGTGACGATGGTGAAGTCCTCACCGCCGTGGCGCGCCATCAGCCGTACCTTGATCCGGTTCGCCAGTTCTGCGGCGTCGTTGCCCGGTTTGTACAGTACGTCCACCTCCATCAGGCTCTCGCGGTCGAACATCGCCATCGCACGGGCGACCGGGATATAGACCGTGTCGTCGAGATCGAAACCGAGCATCTGCCCCTTGGCCTGCATGGTGCCGATGATGCGGTAGGTCTCGCCGCCGACGCGGATGCGTTTGCCCAGCGGCGACTCTGTGCCGAACAGCTCGCTGCGCAGTTTGCTGCCGAGTACCGCAAAGGCGCGCGCGCGCCGTGCCTCATCCGCGGGCAGAAAACGTCCGAGCGCAGGCATGATCTGCCATACCTCGGGCACGCCCGGCCCGGTGCCGAATACCGTGGTGCGACGCGTGCGTCCGTCCGCCTCGACCTCGGCATTACCCTGTACGAAGGGCACCACTGCTCGTACCTGAGGCAACTGCTGGAGGCTCTCCGCATCATCCAGGCTGAGCGGGCGCACATTGCTGAAGATTGCGCCGGATACCCCAAAGGTCTGGGTCTTGCCCGGCGATATCGCGATCAGGTTGGTACCGAACTGGGTGAATTCCTGGACCACGAAGCGCTGCACACCCTCGCCGATGGCGGTGAGCAGTACCACCGCGGCGATACCGACCGCGATGCCGAGACCGGTCAGCAGGCTGCGCGTGCGGTGCGCCAGGATCGCGCTGCCGGTCAGATGGATAAAGTCGCGCAGCCGCATGCCTGCTATCTCCCCGTCATTGCGCGGACCGGGTCGAGCCTGGCAGCGCGCCGCGCAGGCAGGACACCGAACAGCAGGCCCGTCGCCACGGCCACGCCCACCGCCGCCAGGGGCGCCCAGAGCGGTGCTGCGATCGGGAATATGGGGAAAAGGTATCGCAGGGCGAAGATCGCGACCGTGGCAATCAGTATGCCGAGTGCGGCGCCGGCGCCGGCCAGCAGAATGGACTCGACCAGAAAAAGTCGCAGCACTTGGCTCTCCGGTGCCCCGAGTGCCTTCAGCAGACCGATCTCCCCGACCCGCTGTGAGACGGCGACCAGCATGACGTTCATGATCAGGATGCCGGCGACGGCCAGGCTGATGGCGGCGATGCCTCCGACGGTATAGGTCAGTGCGCGCAGGATGCCGTCAAAGGTGTTGAGCAGTGCGTCCTGGGTGATGATGGTGACGTCATCCTCACCATCATGGCGTTCGCGGATGATGTCACGCGCGGCCTGCTGCGCCCTTGGGATGTCTGCCTCGCTGCGTGCCTGAATCAATATGCGGAACAGCGAGGGCGTATCGAACAGGCTTTGCGCCGAGGCCACGGGGATCACCACCATGTCGTCGAGGTTCTGACCCAGCGATTCGCCGCCGTCGGTGAGTATGCCGATGACGCGGAAGCGCCGGTCGTTGATGCGGATCCATTGGCCGAGCGCGCGCTTGCTGCCGAACAGTTCCCGGCGCAGGCCGGAGCCGAGCACGGCGACATTGGCGCTGCGTTCCGGATCGATCACTGGCAGGGGGCGACCGCTGCCGACCCTGAGATGGCGGATCGGAAAGAAGTCGTGGGTGGCGCCGATCACCGTCACCTCACGTTCACGGCTGCCGTGCGAGGCGGGGGCGTTGCCGACGGTGAGCGGGGCGACACGCGTGATACTGCGGTTGCGCAGAAGTGCCAGGGCGTCACCCAGGGTCAGATCGCGCGGGGTCTCGCCAAACAGGGGCGGGGCGCCGCCGGTGGTTTCCGAGCGCCCGGGCAGCATGATCAACAGGTGGGTCCCGAGCTGGGCAAATTCCCCGACCACGTAGCGGCGTGCGCCTTCTCCCAGTGAGGTGAGGACTACGACCGAGGCAACGCCGATACTCATGGCCAGCAGCATCAGCAGGGTGCGGCTGCGTGCGCCTGCCAGTGAGGCGGAGGCGAACCGCAGTACGTCAAGCGGGCGCATCGGCCTGGGTGTCGCTTTCAATCCGCCCGTCGACCATGCGCACCCGGCGCCGGGCGCGCCGGCCGATCGCGGGGTCGTGGGTGACCACCACCAACGTGATCCCGGATGCGTTCAACCGTTCGAGCAGGGCGACCACCTCGTTGCCCGCATGCTGGTCCAGATTGCCGGTCGGCTCGTCGGCCAGCAAAAGACCCGGTCGCATCACGATCGCACGGCCGATCGCCACGCGCTGACGCTGGCCGCCCGAGAGTTGGTCGGGGCGATGGTGGCCGCGCTCGGTCAGGTCGAGTGAATCGAGTACTTCGTGCACACGTGCCTTGCGTTCACGCGGTTCGATACCGGCCAGCAGCATCGGCAGACCGACATTGTCCGCCGCCGTCAGTCGAGGGACCAGGTGAAACGCCTGGAAGACAAAGCCGATACGATTGCGCCGGAGTGCAGCGCGTTGCTCCTCTGCCTGCTCAGTAGTCTCGATGCCGTCGAGCCTGTACCGGCCGGAATTCGGTCGATCGAGCAGGCCGAGTACGTTCAACAGGGTGGATTTGCCCGATCCGGATGGGCCCATTACCGAGACATAGTCACCATCGGGCAGGGTCAAGCTGACCTCGGACAGTGCGTGCACGATTTCATCGCCGACCTGAAAATCGCGCTCGACCCGCTCCAGTTCGATCATGGGGCCGCTGCCCTATCCTGGCGTGCGTCCACGCCGTCGGCCAGTCCCTCGCGGTCGACCGAGGTGACCACCAGCTCGCCTTCATCCAGACCATCGATGATCTCCGTCTGGTCCCAGTTTGCCGTGCCGGTCTCCACCTGGCGCTGCTCTATCAGTCCCGAACCGGTGATGAAGACATAGACCTTGTCGCCATCCATGATGGCCTCGGTCGGGATCCTCAGCGTGTCTGTACGGACGTCGAGGATAATCTCCACGTCCGCTGAGTAGCCTGCGAGCAGTTGTTCGATATCGGTCGCGTCGACGAACTCGACCTCCACGTCCACGGTGCGGGCCTGCTTCTCGGTATCCAGCACATAGTCTGCAACCCGACGCACTTTGCCGCGGAACCGGCGCTCGCCGAACGCGTCCAGGGTCACCCGGGCAGTCTGGCCGACACGGATTCCGGCGACGTCCACCTCATCGATCGGTGCCGTAAGGTAGAAACAGTGGTTTGCGATCAGGTCTATGGCCGGTGGGGTGGGTATGCCGACCGGAGAGGGGGTCACGTACTCGTTCAGCTCGCCATTGATCTCCGCGATGACGCCGTCAAACGGGGCAATCAGCCGGGTTTTCTCGAGCGTGGCTTCAGTCACACCGACGCGCGCTTCACTGACCGCGGCATTGGCCCTGACCGCCTCGCAGGCGGCGTCACCGGCATCGGCGGATGAGACAGCGCGGTCGAGCTGTTCCTCGGAGACCAGTTTGCGTGCCAGCAGTTTCTGCAGGCGGTCTGCCTCGCGCCTGGCCTGATCGGCCTCGATGCAGCGTGCGCGCGCCGTGGCTGCGGCACTTGCCGCCTCCTGTCGGGTAAGGGCGAGCTGTGCGGTCAGGTCCTTGTTCCAGAGCTCCAGCAGCAGCTGTCCGCGCTTGACCGAGTCGCCTTCGTGCACGGGCAGTGCGGCGATCTGGCCGCCGGCGCTGGGTGACAGCTTGGCCCGCCGACAAGCCTTTACCGTGCCCGCCCGCGTGTTGGCGACCGTCTTTTCCACCGTGCCTTTTTCGACCGCGGTGACCGTGACCGGGATCGGCGTGGCACGGCTTACCCACCAGACCCAGGTGGAGAGCAGGGCGAATACCAGCAAGACGAGGAGGATACGACGCATGGTGTTGTTCAGCGGCATGATCGAGAGGCCTTTTCATGGCGAACGGCTACCCCTCAAGTATCGCAGTTTGACCACGGCCGGGCGACCATGGGACAGGGAATCTGGCCTGGCCTGGCCGGGGGCCGCCCCTCCCCGGCTGGTGCGCTATAATGCCGGGCTTTCTGCAATGCTTTTCTCACAGGGGCGCAACATGGCTCATTCGGGCATCAATAAAGTCGTTCTCGCCTACTCCGGCGGGCTGGACACCTCCATCATTCTGAAATGGCTCAAGGATGAGTACGATTGCGAGATCGTTACCTTCACTGCAGACATCGGTCAGGGTGAAGAGGTGGAGCCGGCACGCGCCAAGGCCGTGGCTGCCGGTATCAAGGAGATCTATATCGAGGATCTGCGCGAGGAGTTTGCGCGCGACTACGTATTCCCCATGTTTCGTGCCAACGCCATCTACGAAGGCGAATACCTGCTCGGCACATCGATCGCGCGGCCGCTGATCGCCAAGCGCCTGGTCGAGATCGCCAAACAGACAGGTGCGGATGCGATCTCGCACGGCGCCACCGGCAAAGGCAACGACCAGGTGCGTTTCGAACTCGGTGCCTACGCCCTGATGCCGGATGTGAAGATCATCGCGCCCTGGCGTGAATGGGACCTGCTGTCGCGTGAGAAGTTGATGAACTATGCGGCGGAGCACGGCATCGAGGTCGATTTTGCCAAGCAGAGCAAGAAGTCGCCTTATTCGATGGACGCCAACCTGCTGCATATCTCTTACGAGGGCGACAATCTTGAAGACCCCTGGTCCGAGCCGAATGAGGACATGTGGCGCTGGACGGTGTCGCCCGAGGCGGCGCCGGACCGGCCCACCTACGTCGAACTCGATTACCGGAACGGCGACATCGTCGCTATCAATGGCGAGGCGATGAGTGCGGCCAAGGTGATGGAGTACCTGAACAAGGTCGGCGGCGAGAACGGTATCGGCCGTGACGACATCGTCGAGAACCGCTATGTCGGCATGAAGTCGCGCGGCTGCTACGAGACCCCCGGCGGCA
>CAZCDY010000083.1:10588-16225 GCA_964497145.1 uncultured Gammaproteobacteria bacterium | reverse complement strand
GCAGAGCGCGGAAATCGTCTCCGTCCCGGATGATCCGGCGTCCAGCGTGTACCCTGACCAGCACATCCACGATGGAAAGGCCCGGATAGTCGCGGCGGATCTCGGTCGCTATTCCGGGCAACATCATGCGCTTGCGGTACCTTTGAAAAAGTTCAGCTCCCACGGTCTCCAGATCCTCTTGCCAGACGCCCATCGTTGCCTACCTCCAAATTGGATTTCCATTAGCCCGGCGCTGCGCTCATGCAGCCGCTTTCGGGCTTTGACGGGGACATCATGCCCGCTATAGTGGCTCACAGAATGAGCCAGACAGAACGAATCCACCATATAGTCCACCTCCTGGAAACCAGCCGGCACCCGGTACCAATCGCGCGCTTCCTGGACGAACTCGAGATATCCCGCGCCACTTTCAAGCGCGATATCGAGTATCTGCGCGATCGCCTGGGCGCACCGATCGAGTGGCAACGCGGCAGTCACGGCCGAACGCATGGGTACCTGCTGCGCGACGGCGTAGAGGCACCAGCCAAGGGTTTCGGTATCCGAGGCCTTTGGTTCAACCAGAGTGAGATCCATGCCCTGCTGACGATGCACCAACTCGCCAGCAGCATGGAACCCGGCTTGATCTCAGCACAATCGCAATCCCTGTTGACCCGAATCACCCACCTACTCGGCACCGCCGATGACGATCCCCGCGACGTACTGTCGTATCTGCGGGTCCTGCACTCGGCCACCCGGCGCAAGGCCAGCGTCTGGTTCGAGATCATCGCGCACGCCACGGTGCGGCGACGGCGGCTTCAGATCAGCTATTACACGCGCAGCCGCGACCAGACCACGCAACGATTGGTATCACCGCAGCGTCTTCTGCACTATCGGGAGAACTGGTATCTGCTGGCCTGGTGCCACAAAGTGAACGAATTGCGCCTTTTTGCCGTTGATGCCATCCGCCATACGGAGCTGCGCAAGCAGGCATCCAGACGGGTGGCAGGGGGAAAGCTCGATCAGCTGATGGGCAGTGGATTCGGCATCTTCGGTGGCAAGGCGAGATACCGCGCGCGCCTGCGATTCTCTCCGACCGCCGCACGCTGGATCGCGGACGAGGTCTGGCATCCACTACAGCAAATCAGCTGGGACAATGACCACCTGATCCTGGACCTGCCCTATGCACAGAGCCGCGAACTCGCCATGGAGGTAATGCGGCATGGGCCGGATGTCGAGGTCCTGGGTCCCGAAACCCTGCGTGCGGAAGTCAGTACTCTGCTGCAGCAATCGCTCGCACAATATCAGGCGGATTGAATTCAGTCGCCACTCGCTCTGGATAGCGAATCACTGTCGACCAGCTGTTGCTCAACGCGGTTGCGGCCGTTTGCCTTGGCCAGGTAGAGCGCCTCGTCAGCCAGGGTGGTGAATCCCTGCGCCGTAATCACCCCGCCGGATGCCAGGGTGGCGACACCAATGCTGAGCGTCAGCCGGTCGGCGGCGAGGGAGGATGCATGTGGTATGGCCCGGTCCCAGACCGCCTGGCGCAGCCGTTCCGCGACGACGAACGCGTTTTCACCGTTCGTTGTCGGCATGATGACGGCAAACTCCTCACCGCCATAACGTGCCGCCAGATCACCGGCACGTCCAAAGACGGATTTGATGACCGTTGCCACCTGCTGAAGGCATATATCGCCCGCCACGTGTCCGTAGGTATCGTTGTAGCGTTTGAAGTGGTCGATATCACACAGAATCAGTGACAGTGGCGCATCGGCTGCGTGCGCCGCACGACGTATCTCCAGGCCCAGGGTTTCGTCGAAATAGCGGCGGTTGGCGATCCCCGTGAGGGCATCGGTCCGCGCCTGTTCCAGCAGTTTCTCGTTGGCCCGCTGCAGCTCCATGCGCGCACGGAGCAGCGCAGCCTCGTTCTGTTTGCGTTCGGTGATATCGCGCAAAACACCAATGTACAGGACCTCACCATCGGCTGTGACCTCGGTAACACTGAGCTCCAATGGGAATACGGACCCATCCTTACGCCGTCCCTCGACCTCACGCCCGGTCCCGATAATCTTGGCAGCGCGGGTGTCTTGATAATTGCGCAGATACTGGTCATGGGCACTGCGATGCGGCTCGGGCATGAGCATCTTCACATTCTGACCGACCATTTCATCGGGTTCATAACCGAAGGCCTGGACACTCGACGGATTGACCGATTGCACGATCCCGTGTCGATCGATGGTGATAATGCTCTCCAGCACGTTGTCCAGGACCGCCCGCAAGCGCTGCTCTTTGTGTTTTACCAGACCCTCTGCCGCGATACGCTGCTGTTCGTTGCGGTGTTCCGCAATCAGATTGGCACAGGTGGTCATGAAGGGCTTGAGCAACTCGATCAACTGTGTGTCATAGCCGCCTGCCCGATTGGCGATACCGGCCAGCCCGACCAGATGCCTGCCGGCATAGAGAGGAATCCCCAGGAACGCATTCAGCGGCGGATGGCCGGATGGGATGCCGCCACTGCGACTGTCGCCGGCCGGGTCATTGGCGATGACCGGTTCGCCGGTCCGCAGGGCAGCGCCGAAAAGCGTGTCGAGGTTGGTGAACTCCATCCCCTGCGGCGCATGCTCCGCGTAAAACTTCCGGGTTGTTTCGTCCCAGGCGATATTGCTGATCGCATGGGTTCGCAGGTACGGTGAACCGTCCGCTGCGTGCAGCACCTCGCCGATGAACCCGTACTCACTGTCGGCCAGGTCGAGCAGTCCGGCAAGCAATGCATCGAAAGCAGCACGTGGATCGGTGTTGGCAATGAAGGCCAACTGCGCCTGATTGATGATGTCCACCTGGTGGTTTTGCCAGCTGAGTTCGGCCTGGATCCGTTTTCTTTCGCTGATGTCCCGCACGATCGCAACAAAGCGCGGGGACTCGTGCACCGGGGCCACATACTGCAGGTGGATCTCAACCGGAGTGCAGGTTCCGCTCTTGTGTTGATGGACGGTCTCGAAGGTCAGCGCGGTCTCGCGTTTTTCAAGGAACGGTTTGAGGAATGCCCGGAACTGCCGTTCGTTGAAATCGGGCTTGATGTCAACGGGTGTCATGTGGAGCAGTTCCTCACGACTGTAGCCGACCTGATCGACTGCACCCTGGTTTACGTAAAAAAACCTCAATTCCCTGTCATCAAACATAAAAACACAGTCGAGGGTTTCGTCGAGTGTCATCTGGAAGCGGCGCAGGTCGTCCTGGGCGCGTTCGCGCTGGCTTATCTCGCGCCGGAGTTGCTGATTGGACTGCTCGAGTCTGGCCGTCCTTTCGCTGACCCGTTGTTCGAGTTCACTGTTTACCCGATCAAGCGCGCGCTCGGCTTTACGGCGCTGCGCCAATTGCTTTTCGAGATCGGCGGTCCTTTGCCTGACCTGGGATTTCAGGGCCCGGTTCCATACCAGGATGGCCAACAGCAGGGCGAAGATGGCGGCAATGACGCTCACGCTGGTGCGACTGAACCAGGGGGATGCCCTGTCCACGGAGACCCAGCGTTGCAGGATCTCCTGGTGTTCCTCGGGCGTCACCGTCGCCAGCGCCTTCTCGAGGATGCCGTTCAGCTGGGGCCAGTCCTTGCGCGTCGCAAAGGCATAGCGTCCGAAATAGCCAGTCTCGCCGGCCACACGGAGATTGGTGATGCCTTCACGCTGGATATACCAGCTCGCCGTCGCCAGATTGGCCACCAGAACATCCACGGAGCCGAAAGATACCGCTTTGAGCGCCTCTTTGAGATTTTCCGCCCGATGCAACTGCATATCCGGAAAGTCGCTGAGAAGCAGGTCCTGCCAGATATAGCCCGAGACGACCGCGACGCGCAGATTCCTCAGATCATCGAGCTTTAGCGCCCCGGCAAGGTCATTGCGGGCAATAATCACCCCGGGCAGCTGGATATGGGGCTCGGTGAATATCATGTATTCGTCACGTTGCGGCGATTTTGACGCCGCACCGAACATATCGATGTCCCTGCCCCGGGCCTTTTCGAGGACTTCGTCCCAGCTGGGCAGGCGCACGATCTCGAATTCGATCCCGAGTCTGCGCGCGACCAGCGCCGCATAATCAGCGGCGATGCCCTGGTAGTTTCCGCCCGCGTCGATGAATTCTATCGGCGGAAAATCGGGGTCAGGGGCCAGGCGTATCACCGGGTGCTCTGTCAGCCAGGCCTGCTCGCTGGGTGTGAGCGACACTGCGGCATTTACCGGCGCGGCCAACATGGCAGCCGCCGCAAACCACAGACAGACAGCCATCAGGCCTTCAAGCCACCAGTGTCTGGGGGTGATTACCCCAGCATCCGCTCCCATTGCGCATCCCCCACCGGCAGGTATCTTTCCGGTCAACTGCAGCAGACCTGCGCGGCATACCTGCCCTTCTTAGTGACAACCCCACACGGCCATTGATTCTAAGGCCCGGTCGCTATCAAAAAACACCCGACAAAACTTAGGCAAGAACCGCGTCGCTTTCGGCCAGTCAGTCAACTACGCGAATGGCACGGGCTCAGGAAGGTAGCAGGCCAATATCGTCGAGTTGCGGCAGGGCCTCTTCGGAAACACCCTGAAGTTCTCCACAGATGCCCAGCATGTTGCTGGTAATACGTTCGAGTTGGCCCTCGCGTTTTTTCCATAGGCGTTGCATGGCGCTCTTTTCCCTGTCCAGGTCATCACGCATCTGCTGGTAGGCATCCACCACGGCACGTATCTTTTGCGCAAACTGCGCACTGGTGATGTAGTTGTACATTGCTTCCATCGACTCGCCCTTGCCCGCCGATATCGCCTTCTGGCGCTGCGACTCGATCAATACCGTACGCAGGGCCTCCGCCAGGGCACGAACCAG
Organism: uncultured Gammaproteobacteria bacterium; assembly: GCA_964497145.1. Lineage (GTDB taxonomy): Bacteria > Pseudomonadota > Gammaproteobacteria > Chromatiales > Chromatiaceae > Thiosocius. Next base: position 11,392 of record CAZCDY010000083.1, on the reverse strand, counting down.
GTCGGGGCGCACCAGCCATACCCCCTCATACATCACCATGGGTTCGCTGATTCCAGCCGGGAAGGCGGTACTGACCAACACCGCCAGTTCTCCTCCCGCGGCCTGCTGATCGTCTTTGAGCTTCGGCACCCAGGCATTCGACCAGTTTTCGGCACGCTTGGTCTCCCACACGACCCTGCCACAAACAGCTCCCGATCGCAGACGCACGATTTGAATCACGTCTGCACCACGCGCGCCCTTCTTCACCGGCTCGATGCCGTCGAAAGGAAAAGCTGCTGACAGCAGGTCTTCGATCTCGAGCTCCAGCACCTCACCCTGCAATTGCTGTGAACCCTGCTCCAGCTTGCGCTTGAGATCCTCGTTGGCCTTTTGCGCATCGTCGATCTTCTTTCGCCACTCGGCCTCACGCAGGCGATAAGACTCGGCCGTGCTGTTCTCGATTCGCTTGCGCTGGGCATCCACCTCTCGCTGGATCTCCAGCGCCACCTCTTTCTGTTTCTCCTCCAGTTCCGATTTTTCCCTGCGCAGGACAAGTTCGGCCTCGCGATACGCCGCCAACCGCTGCTCCTTCAATTTGAGCTCGGCCTCAAGGGTGCGTGCTTGCTCCGCGCTGTCACGTCGCGCCTCCTCGGCTGCACGCTGAGCTGTCGCCTCGAGCTGGGCCTTCAGCGTCGAACGTGCATGCGCCTGCGGAGCCGTCTCGCGAGACAGGAACAACAGGCCGGCGGCATACAGCCCGCCCAGCGTGAAGCCGGATTCGCTTGCCACCGCACGCAGGAAGGCATCCGGCTTCTTGAACAGCAG
>CAZCDY010000083.1:3700-10578 GCA_964497145.1 uncultured Gammaproteobacteria bacterium | reverse complement strand
AGCTGGGCCTTCATCTTCGCGGTTGCAGTCTCTTTCTGTGCAAGCTGATCCTGAAGCTGCGCAATCTGCGGATCGAAGCGCTTCGCTGCCGCCCGTTCGGCATCGGCGGCCAGGGTGTCACGCAGCTGCCGGCGCTCGCTCTCGAGCATCGACTCGTATTCCGATTCATAACGCTCGATCAACTGCTGGGTGATTGCATCCTGCAGGACGAACTCCTTGCCGCAATGCGGACAGGCCACTCTGTCGAAGGCGTCGATGATGATTTTCTTGTTCATACCGGTATCCTCCAGTCAATCGTCAACGGGACGCTTTGCATATACCTCGTCGAACAGGGACTCCAGGACCTCATGCTCGCCACGCAGGCCATCGATGACCTGCTTGGCCCAGTCGAAATAGCCTTGTCGGCGCTCCAGCGCCCACCCGCTGGGTGGGTTTACCACCACATCCCGCAGATTGCAGATCTTGTCGGCGAGCTTGACTGCACGAGCCTGGGTCGACAGCGAGGGCGCCCTGTCGATCTGCATCTGTTTGCAGGCCAGCCTGCTGAGCGACTTGTCATCCGAGACCTCCTCCACGATCAAACGGATGGTGGCGCCAAAATGCGCCTCAATCTCCTCTGCCGTGGTCGCGGTGTCCTCGATGGTATCGTGCAGGAGAGCGGCAACAATGGTCGGCAGGTCCGTCACCCCCCCCTCATGCACCAGCACGTCGGCCAGAGAGACAGGGTGATTGATGTAGGGCGACGAGGCATCATCCTTGCGGCGCTGATCCTTGTGTTTACAGGCGGCAAAAGCCGTGGCCTTGACCAACAGGGATAGCTCTTCTGGATTCAAATCTTTCTCCCTTGCTCCTTTGGAGTAAGCTCAAGCAAAGCCACCGGTCAAACTGCCCGACCATAGGTCCCAATATCGCATCAGGCCCTGACAGGAACAGGTACCGCCTTTGCCCAAGATGCTCTCGAAATCCCGCATCCTCTCAGTCCGGCAATGCCGTCGACGACTTTGGCTGGAGGCCAACCGCCCCGAATTGCGTATAGTTTCGGCCGATACGCGCCGGCGCTTCGACCAGGGTCACCAGCTCAATGCCGTCGCGCACCGATTGTATCCCGACGGCACGCTGATCGACGAGCACCTGACGCTGCCAGATGCGCTCAAGTCTACCGCCGCTCATCTTGCCCGCAGCCCCCGGCGTCCACTCTTTGAGGCGACCTTCAGCAAACACCGGGTGCTGGTGCGTGCCGATATATTCCGTGCAGGCGAAACCGGCTTCGAACTCACAGAGGTCAAATCCTCGACCCGGGTCAAACCCTATCACCTGCTCGACTGCGCAGTGCAGAACTGGGTTATCTCCGAGGCCGGATACCCGATCGAGAGAACCATCCTGGCCCATATCGACACCCGTTTCACCTACCGCGGCGACAACGACTTTGACGGACTGCTGCGTCAGGTGGATGTGACCGAACGCATCGTGGACCTGATCCCGGAGCTGCCCTATTTGGTCGCAGAAGGGCTCGACACCCTGTCCCTGCAGGTGGAACCCGATATCGCGACCGGCCCGCATTGCACCAGGCCATTTGCCTGCCCCTTCATCGACCATTGCAGTGCTGCCACGACAGCTTATCCACTCAGCCTCCTGCCGGGTGGCGGCCATATCATCAAGGAACTGATGGCAGAAGGGATCGAGGATATTCGTGACATCCCGGATGGCCGCCTGCACAAGCCGCTGCAGCAGCGCGTGCGCCAGGCGACGATCAGCGGGCAGGCCTACATCGGCCGGGAGATCAGACAGGCGCTGCTGGCTCTACCCTACCCGCGTTACTACCTGGACTTCGAATCCATCCAGTTCGCCATACCCCGTTGGGCAGGGACCCGTCCCTATCAGCAACTGCCGTTTCAGTGGTCCTGCCATATCGAGGACACAGCGGGCGAGATACGGCACCAGGAGTTCCTGCAGGGCAGCAGCGAACCACCCATGCGCCCCTGCGCAGAGGCCCTCATCGACACACTGGGCAATGCGGGTCCGATCTTTTGCTACAGCCGTTACGAAAGGACCGTCATGCATCAACTGGCCGCACGCTTCCCGGACCTGGCAACCCGCTTGAATAGCCTGGCCGAGCGCCTGTTTGATCTGCTGCCGCTGGTGAAGATGCACTACTATCACCCGGCAATGAAGGGCTCGTACTCGATCAAGGCGGTGTTGCCCACGGTGGCGCCGACGCTAAGCTACGACAGGCTCGGCGAGGTACGCGACGGTATCGCTGCTCAAACGGCGTACGAAAGGCTGATCGATAAAGACACATCGGCGCAACAGCGCCACGAACTGATGATCCAGTTAAAGGAGTACTGCAGTCTGGATACCCTGGCGATGGTCGCGTTGGTAAGGTTCTTCGAGGAACGCTGATGGAGCAGGTGCGACCCGATCAATCCGGCGCCGCGTTGGTCGCTCTCACCAGGTCTGCAAAGGCACCCGGACTGATCGGACGGCTGCAAAGGTACCCCTGGTACTCATCACATTTCACCTTGTTGAGGAATTTCAGCTGTGCCTTGTCCTCGACACCCTCGGCGCATACGCGTGCGCCAAGTTTGTGGGTGAGATAGGTCACTGCCGTCACCAGCGCCCTGTCCTTGCGCGACCTGGCAACATCGACCAGGAACGAGCGGTCGATCTTCACTTCGTCGACATCGAAACGCTTGAGATAGCTGAGTGAGGAATAGCCGGTCCCAAAATCGTCGATGGAGATCCCCAGACCCAGCTTGCGCAGCTTGTTCAGGATATCGATCGCCACTTCCACGCGATCCATGAGAACGCTCTCGGTGACCTCCAGGGTCAGTCTGGAGGGCTCCATCTCCGCTTCTTTCATTGCCGAACTCACCAGCGCCAGAAGATCGCCCTCGAAAAACTGCCGCGCTGAGATATTAACCGATACATTGAGGTCGATGCCCTCATCACGCCAGCGCGCCACCTGCCTGCACGCCTCGACCAGCACCCTCTCACCTATCGGCAGGATCAACCCGGTTTCTTCGGCCACCGGAATGAAGTCCAGTGGTGAGACGATCTCTCCGCCTTCCCGCTGCCAACGAATCAGTGCCTCGGCGCCGATGATCCTGCCCGTAGTCACCTGGACCTTGGGTTGATAAAGCAGCCGAAACTCGCTTTTTTCGACCGCGCGTCGCAAGTCTGCCTCGAGGCGCAGGCGCGAAAGCGAGGCCTGATTCATGTCAGACGAATAGAATTGCAGGAGTTCGCCATTGCGTACTTGGCTGCTGGCGGCCACCGCCAGCTTCAGCAGACTCCCGGCATCCCTGCCGTCATCAGGGTAGCCGGCGATACCGATACTGGGGGTCAGATAGACCTCGGTTCCATCGGCATTCAAAGGCTCCTGTATCGCCTTGATGATCCGACGACCGATAACCGCAGCGCTCGTCAAGCTTTTAACCGAAGGCGCCAAGATCGAAAAATCGGCACCGCCGAGGCTGAACACGTCCATCCATGCGTCTGCATCCAGGGCATTGCGGCTCACCGCATCAGAGTCCCGGAGGTTCTCGACCATGCGCTGCGCCAGCTGTTTCAGCACCTCGTCACCGGCTTTGGGCCCCAGCGTGTCGGTGACGCGTTTGAAATCCGCTATGGCCACGTGCAGCACAGCGACCTTGCCGTCTTCGCGCTTCGCCGTATTGATCGCCCAGTTGGCGCGATCCTGGAACAGGCGCCGATTGGGGAGGTTGGTCAATATATCGTAATAGGCCAGCTGATCCTGGTAGGCCTTGGCCTTCAGCGTATTGCGCACCCGCAGTGACAGCTCACTGGGATCCACGGGCTTGGACAGAAAATCGGTCGCACCCAGGTCGAGCGCCTGCAGCTTGGTGACCGCATCTGACGACGATGTAAGGATGATCACCGGCATGTGCGAAAAATCAGAGTCCTGTCGCAGCAGGCTCAGGATATCGAACCCGGAAACGTCGGGCATCACCGGATCGAGGAGCAGGACATCAGGCCGATGCTGCCGCAGTTGCGCTACCGCCTGGGTAGCGTCGTCCACCAGGATGAAATTGCGGTAACCCGCATCTTCGAGGAAGGTCTGAACCACCTCCATGGTGATCGGTTCATCATCGACCATCATGATGGTGGCGTTCTTCATCTGCTCGAAATCGTCACCGAGTTTGTAACTCGGGGCAGGCCCGCCCGTCTGCGCATCGTCTTTCGCAGTTTCGTCTGCCGCCAGCATTGATTGGTCTAGGTTTAACATCTGTGCCCTTGGCTGCTCATCCGCCGCTGACGCCTGCTGCGCCCCCATCAAGCTGGATATCGGCCGATTCCACGCCTTTCTGAACCCGCACAACCCACAGGTGAATCTGATCCAGCAACTGTGGGACCCGGTTCCGATCCCCTGCCAGGCCGCACTCATTTCATCCAGCTTCCCCCCAGGCGCACGGGAAGACGCCACGATAGCTCCGCAGACTAGCGTGTCGCCGGCAGCGGGAGAATTCAGGCGATCAGGATAGGAATCTGCTTACTCGCGGAGCAGCTGCAATATGATCGGCACCGCCGGCGGGACGCGTGTGCTGCCCGTGCTGAGATTGCGGATAATCGAGAGGTGGTTGCCTGACACACGGTGGAGTGGCACTCCCGGCAGGCTTGCCGACTCGAGGCTGACCAGCCCGTCACCCAGCGCCTCGGCCATCGGAACCACCAGTGCATTCTCCGACTCGACGTCCGGACCATCGATCAGCTGCGCCAGCGACTCCGCTTCATCCTTCGCGATCACCCCGGCGATGACATGCATTGCCGTTCCCTCCGGGTAGGTACGGCTGTTCAGATCGGCAAGAAAGGGACTGCCCGGTATCAGGTCCAGACCGGCTTCGCCGCCCCCGTCGAAAATCGAATCGAGCCAACCGGCCTCGCCGTCGATCATGCGGCTGAGCTGCTCACGCAACTCGCCGAGCCCGCGGAATCGGGCCATGTTGGACCCCTGATTGGGCGTTCCGACCATGATCAGGCGCGTCACGGCCGGCATCGAACAATCGCGGAGATTGCAGCCGAGCGACGGATTGCTCAGCATCTCGCGTGACACCAGACCACCCATGCTATGTGCAACGATCGTCAGCTCGTCGATACCCTTTTCCGACATCGACTGCAGGGATTCTGCAAGCAAGCGCGCGGAATCGTGGACAGGCTGATCATTGGGGTAGTTCATGATACTGACGCCGTAGCCCTGCGCCTGCAGCGCCGGCGCCAGGTTCATCCACACCATGCCCGGGTCATCCATGCCGTGTACCAGCACGACCTCGGACATGCCGGGGGCTGCATGATGCAGCCGGGTCAGCCCGAAACGCTCCTTTGCCTTCTCGGCCAGCTCGGGAAAGGTGGCTTCGACCGTGGCCTTTACCTGCGACCTTAGCGCCCGCTCATGTTCCTGAAAGGCGATACGGGTGGTCTGCCAGGCGACGACCAGCACCGCGAGGAGCGCTAGCGAGATCAGCACTCGCGACATTCAGGAGGCCCCTCGGCTGTCGTTCAAGCCGTAGTCATGGTGTGAGGCCAAACCGTACGCGAGCATACTCCCGGGTTTCTAAAGACGCTCGGCGCGCACCCTGAGGACCGAGCGCTCATCCGCCTCGAGCACGGTCAGGCGATAACCCTGCTCGGTTATGTTGTCACCCACTGTCGGGATGTGACGCAGGCGACTGATGATCAGGCCGCCAACGGTGTGCGCCTCTTCCGCCGGGAACTTTGCATACAGAATATCGTTGATCTCGGAGATCGGCATCCGTCCGCTCATCAGATGACTGTCTTCGCTTTCGTGCTCGATATAGACCCGCTGCCTGGGATTGTATTCGTCAAAATCGTAGCCGACATCGATCTCTCCCACGACCTCTTCGAACACATCCTCCATGGTGAGAATACCCACGGCAGAGCCGAATTCATCCACCACCACGGCCATGTGATCATCACGTGCCTGCAACTGCGGAAGCGCCCGATCGATGGTCTGCTTCGGTGAAAGGAACAGCACCGAACTCATATAGTCGCTGGCGGGCTTGTTCTTCAGCGCCGGGTCCATCAGATCCCATGAACTCAGGGTCATGATGCTCTTTATGTTGGTAATGTTGCCACGATAGACCGGCAGCCGGTTGAAACCGTATTTCATGACCACTCTCATCGCTTCCTTCATCGGACGCGATTCACTGACCCCCACCACGTCCGCCAGCGGAATCATCGCCTCGCCCACCGTGGTATCCCCGAACCGGATGATCCGACGGATCCTTTTGCGATCGATGGTCGATGGATTGGCGGCGGATTCGGAAACATCCAGCAGCACCCGCAGTTCCTCTCGGGTGATGAACATGTTCTGCGGATCGCTACCATCCCCGACGATGCGGGTGATTAAACGCGCAATCCTGCTGAAGACAAAGATCACCGGATAGAACAGATACGAGAAGAAGCGCAGACCGTAGATCAGCCGCGTGGAGATCGTGTCCGCCTTCTGCTGGAAGATGCTCTTGGGAACCACTTCTCCCAGAATCAGCAACACCGGCGTAAGAATCAGCACCGAGATCAGATCGCCGGCCGATCCGAAAAGATCGATGGCTATCAATGCGCCCAATGTCGATATGGTCACGGTAGCGAGGTTGGTGCCAACCAGGGTCGTGCCCAGGATGACATCCGGGGTACGAAACAGCTTGAGCACCAATGCGGCACCGCGGTCCCCGGTCTTTGCCTGATGCCTCAGCTTGAGCTTGTCCGAGTTCACCATGGCGATCTCGGAACCGGAGAAAAAGGCCTTCAACACCAGAAAGGAAATGATAAGTAGCAGTTCAACAGACCAGTCCATCACTTCTCTCCCGGCTGCTGTGGTTGATCTGGTTTCTTGTCTTTCTTCG
>CAZCDY010000083.1:0-3600 GCA_964497145.1 uncultured Gammaproteobacteria bacterium | reverse complement strand
TCGGACTGATCGGAAGAGGTGATCTTCTGCACCAGCAACTGGCTGATCCTCAGCCCAGTGCGCTGCTTGACGACGAAGCGATAACCCTCGTGGGTTAAGGTATCGCCCGGCTCCGGCAAACGGTCGAACAACCGGAAGGCATGGCCACCGATAGTCGCCATCACCGAATCCTCGATGTCGAAATTGGTGAGATTGTAGAAATCCGTCAGGCGCATATCGCCGGGCACGACGTAGCTATTCTCGTCGTCTTCCTTGTAGTACTCCTGGCCTGCCATCTTTCCGGAGATCTCGCCAAAGATGAAGGTCAGCACGTCCTTCATGGTGACGATGCCGGACACCTCACCGTATTCACCCAGGATGATAGCGACCCGCGTCCTGTGCGCCTGGAAATAGTCGAACATCTCGTCCACCTTCTTGGTGGGCGGCACGTAATGGGCAGGCTTCAGGATCATTTCCAGGGTCACCGCCGACAGATCGCTGCCGCCACGGACGAGCTTCAGAATGTCCTCGGAATGGATGAAACCGATGACGTTGTCCCAGTGACCTTCGTATACGGGCACACGTGGGTGACGGAAGCTGCGGAATTGCTCGATCAACTCGTTCACGGGCAGCGCAGCATCCAGAAAAAGGATGCGCGGCCCCGGGGTCATGATCCGAGAAATATCCGTCTCCGAGGCTTCGAGCAGATTGTCGATCAACACCCTTTCGGTAGCATCGATAATCCCGGTCTCTTCACCCTCTTCGAGCAGCGTCCGCAATTCATCCGGCTGCAGGATGTTTTCCCTGTTAACGGCATCGCCGACCACCAGCGTGGTGATCTGGTCCGCCACCAGGCGCACGGCCTCACGCAGCGGCGTTATCAGGACCATCCAGCGCGGCAGAATACGGGCACTGACTACGGTACTGAACTTGATGGGGAAGCTGACCGCAACGGTCTTCGGGGTCACCTCACCGATCAGCAGCAGCAGCGGGACCATGATCAGTATGTTGATCCAGCCCACGTCCTGAGCACCGAAAACGATCAGCAGAATCGCCGTCATATTGACGGCCGAGGCGATATTGACCAGCTCGTTACCACACAGGATAGAGATGATCAGGCGGCGCGGCTCATCCAGCATCGCGTGGATACTCTCCGAGTCTTTGTGGCGCGACTGCCTGAGCTTCTGCAGATCGATGCGACTAAGCGAAAACAGCGCTGTTTCGGATCCGGAGAATACGGCCGATGAGAGCAGCAACAACACCTGAAACAGGATGCGGACAAAGAGCTCGACATTGTCGATGTTGAATGCGAGCGTATCCAGAAAGGCTTTTATCTCATCCATTGGCGGGCTCGTTATTTTGATCGCGCTAGTCGACCGGCAGGCAAACGGTTGTCAGAAGCAGCGCATCATTCCGGCCTGCCCGGGGTCCGGCGGACCCCGGCAGAAAAATCCGCCGCCGGCCCGGGAGAGTAACGCTGTTGTGTCGTCCGGTCGAGTCGTGATAGCGGTTCAATTGATCCACGCGGCATAAAACCCCACCTTGCACGAAGACGGTGGCGAATACCGGGGTATGTCTTCTACCGAAAGTAGCGCGACATCAAAGTCCGACCCGCCCATTGCCAAACAGCGGGTTGTCGCTCAGAGCGGTCTGTTTGCCGATCCGACCCCGACCGACAGCCCGATCACAGCGGAAGGATCTTCCCCGTCGACGGGATCCGTCGCACCCAGGGCTTGTGGCTGGCCAGTGCCGGGGACAGCTGCCTGGCGGCGGCCAACGCCTGATCGACAGTTTCATAGATACCGTGAAACACCACGTGCCACGCCCGCCCCTGGAACTCGGTCTGGTATACGGCGCTGTCGGCACCAAGAGCATGCATTTTCTTGAACCGCACCAGGGATTCCGGATGATAAAAACCTGCCAGCTGCAAGGTGTAGCGGCCTGATTCACGTGCCTGTACCCATGCACTCATCTCGGCAGGACCGGCTTCGACGGCCCGGGAGGCCGGTCCCATCACAGGGGCCGCATCCGTCTTTTCCCCCAATGACTTGACCTCATCCGCAATCCTTTCCAACGCCGTCTGCAGCTGTTCCTGCCCGGCGCGCAGCTCGGCGCCATCCTGCTTTTGTTGTGTCAGCCCGGTGCGCAGCTCAGCAGTCTCCTGCTGCTGCTGCATGCCCTGCCGCTCGAGGGTCTCCACAGTGCTGCTCAATCGTGTCACCTGCGCCGGAAGTTCCGGAGCGCTCTGCGCCTCGACCTCGTTCACGGAACCTGCCAGCTGCGCCAGGGAGTCGTTCAATACAGTCAGCTCGCGGCGCATTGTCGCCACGTCCTTTTCGATGTCTGCAATGGCGGCTGCCGCTCTTTCGTCGGCAGCTGAACCCGCCTGCATCGCCGACTGCAGGGCCTCGGGAACAACCGGGCCGCGCAGCAGCAGAAACACCAGGGCGCCCGCAGTCAGCAGCAACATCAGCAGGCCAAGACCGGTGCGACGCTGCAACTTCCGTTGCAGGCTCTGGGTATCGTGTTCCTGACGCACCAGCTGTACCCGCAGGCCGTCACTTGCCTCCTGCAGCGCCTGCCGGGATTCATCGAGCGTCGCAAACCGGGCGCCAAGGCCTGCATCGGCCTTGTCCTGGGCTTCGACGAGCGCCTCCAGCTGCTGCTTCTGTTGCCCCAGCAGGGTGTCGTGCGCCTGCATCCGATCGTGCTGTTGTTGCGCTTCTTTAGCCGCCCGCTCAAACGCGCTGTCGAGGCGGGCCAGCTCATCATTGAGTTGCTCACTGCCCTGGTTCAGCTTGTCGATGCGACTTTCCAGCGCCTCGGCATCCGCAATGGCCATGTTCAATCGCTGTTCGAGCGTGTCTTCCGTCTGCCTGAGTTCACCAAGGCCTGCTGTCTCCGCCTGCAGCGACTGCTCCAGGGCTTCTCCACGCCCTTCCAGGTCCGCAAGCCGGCGCTCCGCATCGAGGGCCATCAGCCCTTCGAGACCCTCATTCAAAAGCGTAATTCGGTCGGAAAGGGCGTCGGTGTGCCGCGTGTAGTTGAATCCTGTCTTCTCCAGCGCCTCGGCACGACGCAGGATCTCTTCGATGCGGGTGTGATGCAGCGAGCGGTCGGCGCTCAGCAGGGCGATCTGCTGTTCGAGATTCTGCAGGGTCTCCGGCGGCTCCGCAGCGACCTCCCCGGCCCCATGCGCCAGTTCCGACAGACGCATCTCCACCGCCTGCAGTTGGCTTGCCAGACGCGCATCGTCTTTCGCCAGCGCCTCATGGCCGGCCTCCAGGACTGTCGTGCGCCGACTCAGGCTGTCGGCAGCCTCCTCGGCCCGAGTGATCTGCCTCTGTAATTCCGGGACCTGATAACCGGCTTCAGGGGCGTCATCCGAGCGCGCGCGGAGCTGCAGTTCGCTGCTCAGCTGTTCGAGCTGGCTCACCCTGGTCTCAAGCGCCTGTTCCGCCTGCAACAGTTCGCTGGCAGAGGTCTCAAGCTCGTTCGATCGCTCCGCCAGGTCCGCGGTATCCTGTTTTTCCCTGACGACACGGCTCTGAACATCCTTCAGCTGTGTCGCCAGCTCAGCCGCGCGCTTGGCCCAGGCACCTTGGTCGGCGCGGGCTGTCG
>CAZCDY010000082.1:0-16778 GCA_964497145.1 uncultured Gammaproteobacteria bacterium | reverse complement strand
GATCCGGTGCGTGGTGTTGTCGGCGCAGGCCACGGTCGTAACCGTTTCGCCATCGAGCGTCACCTCGAGCCCTTGGACGTGGTGCAGCAGGAAACCACAAACCAGGATCTGAACTCCCTGAAGCTCGGCGATCCGGACGTCGACTTCGTGATCGGAAGCCGCTACGTCGCCGGCGTCAATGGCCGCCTCCTGTTCCGCCCGGCCCATGCCGTGTGCCGAGCGCTCATGCAACATACGGAACACCGATGGAACCATGTGGAACACCGAACCGTTGCCGATGCCCGCCGCCAGGAACAGCAGCATGAAGGCCGCGAAGAAGGAATGGACCCCGGCCCCGCCGGGCTCCGCCGGCAGGCTGGCGAGCGCCCAGATGCCGGCAAACAGCATGACGACAAAATTGGCGAGAGAAACCCTGCCCCCTCCGCTGCGGTCCGACAGCCAGCCTCCAAACGGCCGGACCAGCGCACCGACCAGCGGGCCGGCCCAGGCCCATTTCAGCGCGCCTGAATCAGGGAACAGCACAGCCAGCAGGATCGGAAACGCCGCCGCGAAGCCGATGAAGGAACCGAAGGTGCCCATGTAAATCCAGCCCAGGATCCAAGCGTGTTTCTCTTTGAAGATCGCTGACTTCTCGCTGTAAGTCTCCTGCACGCCACGCAGGTTGTTCAAACCGAAATAGGCGGCGATGGTCGCCAGAAAAATGAATGGAATCCAGATCAGACCGGCGTTCTGCAGCCACACCTGGCTGGTCTCACCCGCCAGTTCGTAGGTTTGCGGCATTCCGCCCTTGAAAGCCAACGCACCGCTGAATATCACCAGCGGCACGACCGCCTGCATGACGCCGACACCGAGGTTGCCGATGCCCGCGTTCCAACCCAGCGCGGCGCCCAGCTTGCTTTTCGGGAAGAAGAAGCTGATATGGGCCATGCTGGCCGAGAAGTTGCCACCGCCCAGGCCGCAAAGCAACGCAATGAACACGAACACGGTGAAACTGGTGTCCGGATTCTGCACCGCCAGCGACATCCAGAGCGTGGGGATCAGCAGGGTCAGCGTGCTGAAAATGGTGAAATTGCGGCCACCGAAAATCGGCACAACGAATGAATAGAGCAGACGGAACAGAGCACCGGAGATACCCGGAGCGGCAGCCAGCCAGAAAAGTTGCCCGGTAGTGAATTCGAAGCCGATGCGCGGCAGTTCGACGACCACCACAGACCAGAGTATCCAGACCGCGAACGACAGGAACAGCGGCGGCATCGAGAAAACCAGGTTGCGCATGGCGACAGCCTTGCCGCCCGCCTTCCAGAACTCCTCGTCATCCGGACGCCAGTTGCTGATCCAGCGCCCCGCGGTGGTAACCGGCCGTGCCAGTTCTTCCTTGACCATTTCTTCACGCAATCCAGGACGCCGCGCCAGCACCTCTTCGCGCTCACCACGTTCAGCCAGCCAGGTCCAGATCATCACGATGGCCAGGACACCAAACATCAGCATGAAAGTGGTACTGCGCACTCCGGTCGCGTCCACGGCCGCGCCGAACATGATGGGCAGCGTGAAGCCGCCCAGGCCACCGATCACGCCCACCAGGCCGCCCACGGTACCCATGTTGCCCGAGTAGTGGTCGGCCAGGCTGCGGTATACGCTGGCCTTGCCGATGCCCTGCGCGATTCCGACGATAAAGGCGAGTATTGTGAACAGAGCCACGCCTGTCGCAATCTCGAAAGTCAGGTCTTCACTGATCCGGTGAACCGTGACAGAAGTCGGCGGGTAGGACAGGAAAAAAAGGCAGATGATACTGACCCAGAACACCCACCAGGTGGTGCGGTCACCGCCCCACTTGTCGGAGATCCAACCTCCCAGGGCTCGGATTACGCCCGATGGAAGAACAAAAATAAGCGAAATGAACGCCGCCTGCTTGAGATCGAGACCGTATTCGGTCATGTAGTACTTGGGCAGCCACAGCGAAAGCGCCACGAAGCCGCCGAATACGAAGTAGTAGGCAAGGCCATAGCGCCAAACGCGCGTTTCGGTCAGCGCCCTGAACTGCTCGCCCATGGTTGGAAAACTCGCGTTTTTCCTGCGGGCTTCGAGTTGCGGGTCGTTGTAGGTAAAAAACAGGAAGATGAAAGCCATCACCAGCATGGCCACCGAGTAGATGACCGGCACCGCCCGCCAACCCAGCGCCACCACAATCATCGGCGCGACGAAGATGTTCAACGCCGCACCCGCGTTGCCGGCACCGAATATGCCCATTGCGAAGCCTTGTTGCTTCTTGCCGAACCAGGCCGAGGTATAGGCGATGCCGATGGCGAAGGAACCGCCGGCCAGGCCCATGCACAGGCCGATGACCAGGTACTGCCAGAGTTGGTCCGCGAAATGCAGGCCATAGGTCGCAATCGCTACCAGGATCATCTGAATGAAGTAGATGGTGCGGCCGCCGAATCGGTCCGTGAGGAAACCCAGCGGCAGTCGCGAGATCGAACCGGTCAGGATCGGCGTCGCGATCAACAGCCCGAACTCGGTCTCACTCAGCCCCAGTTCACCTTTGATCTTGATCCCGATAACGGAAAACATGGTCCACACGGCGAAGTTCACCGTGAAGGCCAGGGTGTTCATGCTGAGGACGGAAATTTGCTTTCTTCGATCGTATTCGTAATCAGCGTGGGGAATAGTCACTTTTCGTCGTTCCCATTTGTTTTATGTTCAGAACCTGATCGATAATCAGGCACTGTGCCGTTGTTTCGTCGCTGCGCCTCACGCGCGCGAATAACCTGAACTGGCAGCACAATGAACTTAGTTTCATTACAATGGACTGTCAATTCCATTGAGTTGTTGTAAAGACAGTAGATTTCGGGGAAATATGTATCTAAGCAGACCTGCGGAATACGCCTTGCGAGCCGCCACTTACCTGGCACATTGCGATCCCAGCACGAGAGTTACCGGTCGCGATCTCGCAAAGGCCGTCAACATACCACCGGCGTTCCTCGCGAAAATCATGCGAAGGCTCTCGGAAAGCGGTATCGTCAACGCACAAAAAGGACACAACGGCGGATTCCTGCTTGCCCGGTCACCGGCACAGGTCCGGTTTATCGATATTCTGCAGGCAGTCGACTTCGAACCGTCGGCCGACCATTGCCTGTTCGGCCTGGGAAACTGCGACTCACAGAATCCCTGTCCCCTGCACAAGGAGTGGAGCACGCTGAAGGGCCAGATCGAGGAGTGGGCGACTTTTCACACCCTTGACGATTCCCTGCAGGGTTAGGGCCTGTTAACACTAACTGTCAGTTCCGAATTGGGTCGCTAACTGCACTAACTGAGCGCTTCATGTCAAGATCTGCTGACGGGCAGGGACCGGAATTTTTCCAGGTAGATCGGGGGAGGAACCGCCGATTTAATGCGGAAACCCGTAATTGGTCTATATTTGATGTTACCAGGAGGTAGCCATCTCAAATGAGTTCGGGCCACCGAATTTTACGGTTTCGAGCGCCTCGTGCCGAGCCCGATTACTTGCCCGCGCACTCGAAGACCAGTGTCGGACTTGCGCTGTTGCTTGGGGCAACATTGAGCGCCTGCGCCACAACAAACTCGGACCCGTATCCTTACTTCGACCGGCTCGCTATCCAGGCGCAACAGCCCTCCTCTGGCGATCAAACGGCCGCCGTGGATTCCACGGGCAAACTGATCGCCACCGGCGCGGCCATGGGTGCATCCGGTGCCCTTGTTACCGGCCTTCTGACGAGCCTGATCTGTGGGCCATATTTCGCGGTGTGCTTTGCTGGTGCCGGCGCCGCAGCCTTGGGCGGCGCGGCCGCTGGCGCCGTTGTGGGCGGCAGCGTTGCGCTCTCTGCCGAAGAGACCGAGAGGCTAATTGGACATCTCGAGAACCTGCAGAGCGAGCGCAATCTGAGCGAGAGCTTGGCCGACTCTGTTTCTGCTCGGCTTCCGACAGAAAGGCGGTCGGCACTGGATACAGCAGATGCCCGTCTGGTCCTCGAGGTACAGGGGTTGCGGGCTGCGTCAGGTTTTGAAGACACCATTTCCATCGGGGTAGCCGTGAAGGCCATCCTGGAATGGGAACTGGACCGGGCAGCACCTCGGGAAACCTCGCGTGGTTTTATATGTTGGACGAAACCGGCGCCTCTGGAAGACTGGTTGGATTCTGACTACACGCCCCCCGCACAAGAGTTGTCCACCTGTATAGATGACCTGGCATCGCAGGTCTGGACCGCATTACAGGCCCCCGACGCTGATGTCTTAATAGACGCCGGCTTGCCGGGCGGATTTGATCAGTACGATCCGTCGGTCGAAAATTGGTAGCTACACAAGTGCCGCGCTGGGTCGTTAACGGCTAAAGTCCACCAAAATCAGCCTGTTTCCGCAAACCGCCACATCTCGGAGATTGGATAAAAAGGCCGCTCAATTTAAAGAGCGGCCAAGAAGGGAAAGGGCCGCCGTAACGGGCGGCCCAAAATTGACGAATTGCTTTAAATTACTCTCAGTCGATTACAAACGAACTTTCGCAAGTTGGATGAATAAAGTAAGTGGCTTCATCAGTCGAATACACCCTGATCGTGTAGAGACCGGCTGATGAGTAATTTTTTACTTTCAAGTTGTACTGCCAGTAACCCTCATCAGTAAATGTGAATTGATTACCCTCTGTTACTTGTCCAACCGAGAGGGCATCGTCGGTTACATCTATAGACTCAGCCCCAACATTGGGTTCGTAAGTGATCACGATAGCTGGTGATATGGGTAAGGGTAAATCCGTGTTCGTGACTTCAAAACCGTCTTCGTCTCTCAGATGTATTCTTAGAGGCAGCACTCGGTTTTTTTTAACCTCGACGGGATATCTATCCAACGGCGGTAAAAAACCTTCACAGGTCAGCCTCGGTATTTCAGAGAGTGAGTCAAAGTCACCGTTGACATCAATATCGCCTGAGGTGAAAAGGAAACCGGCTTCATCGAAGTCGTCAAGCGAGGGTAATTTGACGAGGTCGAGAGACGTAATTTCAAATGGCGGCCCCATTTCATAGAAACCAAAAATGAAGTCCACCCATCCATTCGAAAGGACTTCATTGAATAAAAAATCATGCCCGCCGTCACCGCTGTTGTTTCCAGACTCGTGGGCGGCAAAAACTTGATTGTCGAAATCGTCATAGCTAACAATTCGATGCTGCTCTCTACCTTGCCAATTATCTTCAGAAGTTTTGGGTTTCGCGTAAACGGAAAAACCCCCGCTGAAATTTAAATTCAATGGATACTCTTGCTTGTAAAAATTGATTTCTTCATCTTCCAGGACCTTTGTCGCGTTGGTATCCAGCGTAAATAAAAATACAAATGTTTCATCAACGGCGACAATTGACTCGTCGCTGGACCAAGTCACTGGACCGGTTGCCTTATATTTGATGACATCGGCAGTCACTGATATCGGCACAATTAGAAAACCAACCAATAACCAAATTAAGTAACGCATCTCGAACCTCCAACTGAAACCCAAACAAGGTGTTTTGATGGATACTGGATCGTTAGGTTATTCGCTTGTTGTTGCAGTTAGTTATGAATAATCTGGCGATGGAGTAGCGATTCTTACCGCAACATCAGAATGGCACAGCAGGCTCACTGGGGGTTATCAAATTTGCGACAGCGGCTTTCGTTCCGGCGACATGGTTCGGTGAACAGAGGTTTCGATATGCTGGTTCCGCTTTTGGGCGAACAAAGGATGTCAGGCTGGAAACGCCGATAATCTAAGTAGACAGCCATTAGCAGGCGCTCGGAATGTGTACTTACAGCCTTACATTCATGGCATCCTGAATGCTGACGCATTGAGGTCTTTGCTTTAGCATCAGGCAAATGAAGAATTTGTTGTTCTGGGCGTTGTTCCCGTTGCTCTTGCCACAAGCGCTGCACGTTCGAAAGAATGCCCCCAGGTTTGCTCCGGCTGACGGACCGCCTGTTGGTTCCATCGGCAACGGCAAGCGAACCCGTCTGCTCGCGATCGGAGATTCGATCATAGCCGGTGTGGGCGCAACAACCCTCTCCAAAGCACTCGTGGGCCAGACGGCGGCTGCGCTCTCAAGCTCGCTCGGTGGTTGCGTACAGTGGCAGGCGCTGGGCGTCAGCGGTTACAACTCCGAGAAGATCCTGAGCAAACTGGTGCCGAAACTGCCGGACACTGCCGTTGATATCATCATTTTGTCTGTCGGCGTGAACGACGTGACCGGGCTGACAACACTCCGCCAATGGCGGCAGAACCTGAAGTTGCTGCTGGCGAGGCTGCAAGCCCATTCGCCGAGTGCGATAGTCGCAGTCGCCGGCCTGCCGCCGCTGCACGGTTTCCCATTGTTGCCCCAGCCGCTGCGCGCCGTGTTCGGAATGCGCAGCCGATCATTTGATGACGAGCTCAGGGAGATTGTCGAGGGGCTTCCAAATGGTTTGTATGTGCCGCTCGACTTTGACCCGCATCCGAGCAAGTTTGCACCCGACGGATACCATCCGTCAGAGGAGAGCTACGCGGAATACGGTCTCAAAGTTGTTGAGGCGCTGATTGAATTTACGACGCGACGAGATGCGTCGAGTCAGGCGGTGGTTAATCTGGATTCTGACTGGCGCCTCGGTGGTAGGGATGCATGTCGGTGAGTGGTTCGCGGTCAAATAGTTCTTCCACCCAGGCAACGAATTCTGGCTGAAAAAAGGACCTTCGCTTTTCCCAATAGCACTCGAGACCGGGCATGTGATTAACCGCAATGATGGCTGTGCCAATTGAATCACGAAGACCGACGTCCAAAGTTCCTTCCTGAGACAGGAAGAAGCTCCTCTGAAATGCGATGAACCAGGAATGCATTTTCATCAACCATTGGAACTGCTCCAAGTCAGACATGGAATCATAGTCGGTCAGCCCTTTCAGGAAATGTTCACTGGCGTACGAATTCGATCCGAGATCTTGATACAAGGCCTGAATCGCGTTCGTCGCATCGGTTACGGCAGCAGACCTGGCAGCTCGAGCACTGTCCTTTATCTGCTTTGCCAGGTAAACGAGCGTAACGATTACCGCACTGGCCCCAATGATCTCACCGATAGAACCGATTGCATCCCAATTCAATGTTACGAGCCTCACCTTTGCGCAGACGCAGCCAATAATATCCAGGGCCCGCTTGCGTCATAAGTAAGCGACATATCTTACAGCATGCAAACGACCGCAACGAATGGTAGCCGCTAAAACCGAACTAAATCAGCCTGGTTCCGCAAGCTGGCGCTTGCCAGAAGTCAGGCTGACTGAGGCGATAATCTCAGCAAGCGGCCCTGGGCTGCCAAAGAAAGCCGCTCAATGCAGGGAGCGACTGCCAAGGAAAACCAGAGGCGAATAGCCGCGCTGCTCCCAGCGCACCAGGCACAGCACGCTGAGCGCGCAGTTCAGATCGGGGCGATCACGCCATCGAGCGATCTTCAATCGACGTGGACAGAAAAGTTGCCCCCGTCGAGTAAGTGCCGCCAGCCTTGTTCACGTGAGAACTCGCCTTCCCAGGCCGTGTCGTACACGTGATTATCGTCCGGGTCAAAAAGCTGGACACGCATGGCGTCTCCGTGATCGAGTGGCAGGCTCTTCACACCTGGAGGATTGCCGAAATCAGTCAAGCGGATTACAACCTCCCATCCTTCCTCGCCGTCCAAGCGACCTTCGGCCCATATCTTGATGAAAACACATGGTCTGGCGGTGCAAGGTCTGACAGAAAAACCGGTAATTTCCCTCGAGAAAAAGCGACTCATCTCAAGTTCCGGATAAAGCGACAGCCGATGGAAACGGGCCTGAAAATGCCCGGTTCCTTCGGGAATATCATCATCGGCGTAGACGTTGACGGAAAACGTAATCTTGTTCAGATTCGTCCCCACGCCTTCCTTGATGATGCCGCCGCCGTTGACGGTGATTTCGTTGTCGGCCAGGCAGGGCGTTGCAACCACAGCAAGAATGGCCACGATCGCCGGACCGAAGATATATGTTCTGAAAAAAGTCATTTCGCCTCCTGGCCAGCGTCCTTGTCGGCAAAGTGATTTCTGTCCGTGTTTGCGCGAACGTTGACACCGCAAAGCACAGGATAGGTGGTTAAACAATTTGGCAATCGCTTTCATTGCACAACCGCATTAGCTTACGAAGAGCACCTGATGGTTGGTCGCGGTAACGGCCGCCACTGGACCGGGAGGTTATTCGCTAATGAAGCGTTGATAATCTGGCGATGAAGTAACAGTCTGAACCGCGATTAAATAGTTTATCATTCAGGACTAATTGGAGGGTAGCGTATTTACCGGGTTTTGCGGATAACGGATGGGCAAGAAATCCCGCTTCCGGTCGGTCCCGACCTTCGGCAGCGAAAGCATTCCTGGTTCCGCTTGCCAGCGTGATTCTGCAATCACATCAAAAAGGCCGCCCTGTCCTCAGAGCGGCCAGGCTGTGAGACGCCGCGCACCGGTCAATCAGGGTCCCGAAATCATTCCACGACTTTCCAGCTGCCATCCGGCTGCCGGCAGGCAGTGCCGTAAATCTGCTCGACGTTGCCGCCGATGGTGGCGTCAAGCGTGTACTCGCGGCATGGGCCGGTACCCGAGTCGTATGTATCGGTTGGGGTAATCACGTATTCGTAGCCGGTATCCGGGTTAACCCAGGCGGAGGGCACGCCGGTGCGAACGTTTTCCAGTGCTGCTGCGGCATTCATGCGATCGTAATCATCCATGGTCCGGCCAACGCTGCCGCCGATGGCCGCGCCGGCTACCGAGCCAATCATCGTGGCCAGAACCTGCCCGCTTCCGGACCCGATCTGGTGGCCGAGGATTCCACCGGCGATCGCGCCGATGATGATGCCCTGGTCCTGCCTGGTCGGGGCCGTGCTGCAAGCGCCAAGCAAAAACACCGCAAGGGCTGCAACAGCACATTTGAATAATCTGTTCATGTTCAGACTCCTGTTCGAACGGGCTTGTATCGCCCCGTTTTCAGAGTACCGAATAAAGATGAACCTTCACTGAACCGTGTTTCGTTACACCCAAAAAACAATGCCATCAGTAAAAGTTCATACAATGAATACGCGTCTGGACCTGAACGCACAGCTGGGGAGTGTGGACGATGAGTATCAAACCCGTTTTCGCGTGGTATGACTTCTGGATTGGTTTCTACTGGAACCGTGAGAAACGCAGGCTGTATATCCTTCCGTTGCCCTGTATTGGCATAGTCATGCAATTTCAGGCAAGAGATTGACGACTGTGTTGCCGACTGGCGTCCAATCGCGAGCTTGCAAAGTTTATCGACTAAGAAAATTTGAATCGATTTAAGTAGCTGTCCTCCGGGCCCCAAGCAGTCGAATGCTTCATTGTTTACGCAGAGCTGCGAAATCCAGGGGCTGAATATCGAAGTGGGCAGCCCCGACTCCCATGCCATCTTCACAGCCGTTTGGAGGCGTGGTGCAGACGTTACGCGAGGACGGGCATTCCGCGGCCCAGAACATGTAACCGAGAAAACCCGGAGTCTCGCCGGCCCCATTGGGTTGCACCGTCTGGACATAACCGGCCTTCGCAAGCTGCGAGGAGTCGGCAAAACGAACGCAGTTTGGATTGGGTTTACGGCCATCGGTCAGCCACAGGCTTACCGCAATTTTTGCGGGCGCCTTGGGCAGTATCGGCGGGTCGTAATTCAATTTGCCGTCCACGTGTTCCTGCCATTGATCGGTTGAAGGCTCACCTCGTGGCACCATCGCGTTTATGTAGTCGATTTTTCCGTTCGGCAGCCAGTCGGCCGCCGCACGACGGCTGAGTTCCTGCAGGTAACGGGAGCCGACAGCCAAATCCAGAGTCAGCACCGCATCGGTCATCACGTTATAAGTCTGTATAAACGCTTCAATGCCTTCCAGTTCGGCATTACTCGGGCTGCCGTTTTCCCAGTCAATCTCCAGGCCATCGGCTCCAAGCGCCGCGACGACCTCGGCAGCGTTTTCAGCGAGTGTATCAGGATCCGTTGTTAACGCCTCATTCCAGGAGTCCGTGTAAGTGACCCCTCCCATCGAGAGCAGCACACGGATGTTCCGACTGGTGAAATAGCCGACGATTTCAGCAGTCATCCCACGGGGAACGCCGTCAACAAACGCGGTGTTATCCGTGCGTTCCAGCAACTCCATCGGCTTGAGAAAACTCAGGACCACCAGGTTGACGGCCGGTCGGTAAGATCCATCGCCGTCGGCATCTATGATCCAACGATTAGGAATATCAAATTCTTCTGCAGACCGCTGCTGGCTCCAGTCGCAGAAACTGTTTCCGCAATGCCAGATCCCGTAGATGGAAATGGGCTGCTCATCTTCGCCACCGCCCCCGCCGGGCGATGCGTCACAGGGACCCAATGAGTACCATGGATATTCGTAATCCGGATCAGGCTTGTCACGTTTTGATGAGTCGGCCAGATTTTCATAAGCGACATCCTGATACTGCACCTGGTCACCCAACAGGTAGTAATGTTGCCGCTTCCACTCCGGCAAACCGCTGCAGTCAAAGGCGAGTGAATCCCCGGAAAAAAGCAGGGTACAAAGTACGAAAGCACAGGTGAGACTGCGTGTGTTCATGATCGGCCCTCACAAGCTCGAGCGAGCAATTCGTTGCACAGCAATCACCTGAATTCTTTACTTCTTAAAGAATCCAGAGAATGTTGTTGATAATCTCAAGTGGTGCTCAGTTGCCGGCACACTTCCTGCCATGAACAGCCTTTACGTCCAGCTCGGCTTTGCCGATATCAAGGTCACATGCGTGCGTAAAACCCGAATTGCGGAGATGCGCAAATCCGAAGTCGCAAGAAGCCCAATCCTCCCAGGTAAGCCTACCGTTATCGACATGGCCTCCGAAGCCGACACCTCCATCACCGAGGTACACGTCCACGATAAAAAAGCCGTAAAGGCCCGCATCACAGCGCACCTTGACCCGGTAGCAGAACTCTTCAGTACCCAGGTACGTCATGAACATGGCGTTGTTGTTCATATCGGATTCGCAGTCAATCCAGATGTTCACGTTGTTCTCGTCAGCGGATAACCCGCAACTGGCACCCAGAACGACAACGAGCGCAAGAACTCGAAGAATTTTACTTTTCATGTTGGTCCTCCCTATAACCGCTGAGCAGGTCGTTCAGCGATTGCTTCGAAAAACAAAGCCGCCACTGGATCGGAAGGTTATTCGTTTGTTGTTCGCAGACTTTTCGAATGATCTGGCGATGAAGCAGCGGTCCGAACCGCGGTTAATTAGTTTACCATTCAGGACTAATTAAAACCCTGGAATTTACCCGATTTTGCGGACAACTGGCCAGGGGCTTGTTTGAAACTCGGCTGGATCGGCAGAACCTTGCCGCGAAGGCTTTCTACCGGGGGTTCGCGGCGCAGCCTGAACGTGCCTGAATCCTTCCACACCTGCGTCATGAACCGGTGCCCTTTCTGGCCCTCTGCCAGTTTGTCCTGAAGGCGCAAGAGGAGCTGTTCTTCATCGAGCACGCCGATATCCGGATGCGCCAGGAGCGTCAGAAAGGTCTGCCCGCTGTCCGACTGCTCCTCCAGTAACTGGTAATCACCGATACCGCCGCCGAATTCCGCGGGCAAGGTTGTCTCGAGAAATTCCACCAGTTCCCAGACCGGGTAGCTCAGGCCCTCACTGGTGAATTTTTCATAACTGCGGACACGGTGAATATGCAGAGACAGACCTGCCTTCTGCAAATCGCATCCGCAGTCCCGCTCTTCCATCACCGCGTAGTCGCCGTTCTCCACGTTGAGCTGGAAAAAAGCGGCTGAATCGTAAAGCGTCGTGAACAGAAGCGGGTTGATCGGCTCGCCCCTGTGCGAGGCAGGGCGAGGATGCGCGATGATCCCCAGCGTATTGAGATTCGCGTGCATCTCGTCCACGTGGGCCGGGTTGGCGCAGCCGAACCCCACGTGCACCGTTCCGGGGTCGTAACCGTAGGCAACGGTGGTTTTGGCGCCGGTTCGTGTAATGACACCGTACTTTGCCTTCGTCATGGGTTCGCCCGTGGAAATGAACGTGAGGGCCTCGAGCGATTCCCCCATGTCTTCCGCTGCCTGTGCGATACGCACGGCGCTGCTGGCAACGGTTCGAATGCACGTCTGCCTGCCACGATCCCGCATCTCGCTGACCCACCGGACGATCGGGCGCAGATTGTTCCGTTCGATGAACAGGGGCCGGGAAAACCCGGGGCCGAACCGGGTGCCTGTCCAGGAAAGCTCGCGGGCGATCAGGGCCGCGTAGGTTTTTTCCATCCAGGAATTGAAAGGGACGCTGCGCGCGAACCACCGGTCACAGGAGAGGCCGAGCTTGGCGACCATCTTCATGAACATGATCCCGCCAACGCCGGGCAAAATGGGCTCGTAAACGGCATGGCTGTGCCGGCCCAGCTTGTGCGCTGACAGAAAAACACCCACCGTGGCCGCGTCATGTGCGAGCCAGTCGAGTGAAGCAAGGGAACTGAGGGGCTCGTTGCTGGTTCCGCTGCTCCGGGTCGCCAGGCCGGGGCCCGAATGCTGCAGGGCGACATCCTGGGGCGTCATCTGAAACCGTAGCGAGCCGCGCACGACCTCTTTCTTTCCCTTGAACTCGGCGGCGGTCAGGTACACACCCTCGGAAGCGATTTTTTTAAGGCTGCTCTCCAGCCCGTGCCGCCGGGTATGTTTTTCGAGGTCCGGAAACCCGCATCCGGCGTGCTGCATCAGTTTCAAGTAGGGGCTTTGCGGGCGGTCGTAAATCTCGGCCTTGCACAGGGCGAGAAAACGCTCTTCCCGGGTGCCCAGGGCCTGTTTTATTCTCTCTTCTGACTGCTCCAGCGGAATGCGTTCACTGAAAAACTTTTTCAGATCCAGGGGCAGCGTGACAGGAAGCGCCAGCAGTTTCCTTATACCGATTCCCTGGATATCCGCCTTGAGCAGCTTTAATTCCTGACGGAGTGTCATGGGCCTTATTTTCATTCTCAAACAGGAACGAATTGTTGTTCTGGCAAGCTGGTGTGTCTCAGCATACTACGCTTCATTCAACAGTTTACGGCCAATTGGGAATGAACGCATGAAATGCTGCGGCAGCCTTGGCCTCGCACTGATTGCCTTTCGCCGGGACACATGGACCAGCCGAGGCCTGCAGCATTCGGTACGGACTTGAGAATCGAAGAAAGCGCACCGATGTCCTTTTGCATGCACACGAAACCGTTTTTGCCGAAAAAACTTTGCGCCAAGTGCCAGCGGTGACGAGCATGCTGAAAGACAGGGCCGAGGCATGAAGTTCTGCAGCAGCTGCGGCGGCCGCCTGGTCGAGCGCGTGCCGCGGGATGATGACCGCCCGCGGCATGTCTGCCCGGACTGCGAAACCGTGCACTACCGGAACCCCCGGATCGTGACCGGCTGCCTGCCCGTCTGGCGAGACTCGGTCCTGCTGTGCCGGCGCGCCATCGAACCGAGAAAAGGCTTCTGGACCGTGCCCGCCGGCTTCATGGAACTGGATGAGACCGTCGAGCAGGGCGCAATCCGGGAAACCTGGGAAGAGGCGCGGGCGCGCGTCGAGGTACTGGCGCCCTACTCGATGTTCAGCCTGCCGCACGTCAACCAGCTGTACATCATTTTTCGGGCCCGGCTCAGCGAGCCGAACTTCGAGCCCGGGCCCGAAAGCGAGGATGTTCAGCTGTTCACCGAACAGGACATTCCGTGGAACGATCTCGCGTTTGGCACCGTCAGACAGACGCTGACCTTTTTCTTCGCCGACCGGGCAACCGGCCGTTTTCCGCTGCGTTCCGGGACCATTATTCCCGGAAACGACGGTTTTCGCTTCGAAGCCGGCCCGGACGACCAGCTGCAGGCCAAATGATCGGCATTACCGGGCGCCGACCAAAACCGATGGCGCCGGTCGCAGGCCCGGGCCGGGATTCAATAACGGTCCGCGTCCGGTGGCGTAGTATGGTTCTGATAAATCACTCTGGAGGTATTCGATGAATATTGCGGTATTGGGAGCGGGCGCGGGCGGCACGGCCATCGCCTTCGATTGCGCATTTCACGGGCACGAGGTCAGGCTTTTCGACTTTCCACAGTTTCCCGAGAACATCGAAGCCATCGGCGCGAAGCAGCTGATTACCGCAGAAGGCGATATCTCGGGTTCGGCAAACGTCGCGTACGCGGGCCACGAGATCGACGAGGCGCTGAACGGGGCGGAGCTGATCTACGTGGTCGGCCCTGCTTACAGCACGGAACCCTTCGGCCGGGCCGTCGCTGGAAAGCTGCAGCCCGGCCAGACCGTCATCGTCAGCCCCAGTTCCTGCGGCGGCGCGCTGGCCTTCAAACGGGCTGCTGGCCTGGCGCTCGAGAACGATTCGGTCCGGGTTGCGGAGACCTCCACGCTGCACTACGCCGTTCGCCTGGCCCGGCCCGGTCATATACGGGTTTTCCTGAAGCTCAAGGCAGGCAACCTGTTGGCCGCTTTGCCCGGCAAGCATACTCCCGACATCCTGCAACTCATCTCCGATGTCTACCCGGGCATGGAAGCGGCGCAGAGCGTTCTGCAAACCAGCCTGCAAAACGCCAACCCGGTCATTCACCCCGCAGTCACGCTTGCCAATGCGGCCCGCATCGAAGGCACCGGCGGAGACTTCCTGTTTTACGAAGAAGGCGTCAGTGACTCGACCGGTCGCCTGATCGAAGCCCTGGACCGGGAACGGATCGCCATTGGCGCGAAGCTGGGGTTGACCATATTTCCGGATCCGCAAATGGGAATGCGCCAGGGCTACATGCTCGAAGACAACTACGGTGCCGCCTATCGCCAGGCGCCGGGCTTTCTCGGCATCGGCGCCCAACCGCAGCTCGATCACCGTTACCTGAACGAGGACGTCGGCTTCGGGCTGGTGTTCATGTCCGGGCTCGCAAAACAGGTCGATGTTGCTACGCCTTCCATGGACGCCGTGATCCAGCTCACCTCCGTGCTGATGAATCGCGACTATGCCGGCGAGGCCTTGCGCACACCGGGAACACTCGGGATCGCCGGGTATTCGGCCGCGGAACTGGGAGCCCTCTGATCCCGAAAAAGCTGTTTTTATTTGCTTTTATTCCTGATCTGTTGGAGGATGTCGGCGCACAAAACTGCCCCAAAGACCAAAAAACAGGCGCATGGGGCCCTACACGCAAAGGAGAGACCACGCAATGAGAAAGACAGCTATTGTTCTGGCTATAACTATTGCTTTGAGCGCTGCTGCCCCGCTTGCGGCAGACGACCACGACTCGGATGAAAGCCTGAAACTGGCAATTCACCATGTCAAAGTGAAGATGGGCCATGGAATGGCGTTCCGCGCCGGCATGGAAGCCTACTCAGCCTGCCTGGCTGAAAACGACTACGACGAATCCTACAGCGTCTGGCACGCGGTGGACGGTGACCGGACGGGCTACCATATCGTCTCGTCGTTCAACATGTGGGGCGAGCTCGACGAGGATGACGACGTCAGCTCCGAATGCTGGCAAAAAGAAGGCATCCGGGAAGGCGTCTTTGACCACATGTCATCCTGGGAAACCCAGTATGCCGAGCGGCTGTCGGCCTGGAGCGGTGACATCGAGGGCAGTAACGTCGTCAAGCTGCACAACTTCCGTGTCGATGACAATTCGGACTTCCGCTCGGTGGTCAGCGAGATCACGACGCACCTGAAAGAAGCCAAATACGAGCACATGGGCACCTGGTACGAGATGTTGAGTGGCGGTTACTGGGGCGCCGACTACTTCGTGGTCGACCACTACGAGAACTTCGCCGCCATGGACGAAGACCGCAAGGGCGTCAACGGCGTTCTGACCGAGGTCCTGGGCGAAGACCGGACCGGCCGCGTCTGGGATGCCTTCCGAGAAGCGCTCGAAGATGACAAGGGCTACTGGACGTTCATGCTCGAGCGTCGCGAGTCGATGGGTTATTCAGCCGACGACTGAGCGGTAATTTGAGCGGCCTTGTTTGGCCGCCTAAAACCGATCCGCTAAAAAACGGCCCGGGCGCTGCGCCCGGGCCGTTTTACGTTCGGAGATAGCCGAGCGGCAGCCGCGTGGTTTCGCCTGGTCACCAACCCTGGGATAAGGCACAGCGCCTGGTTTAGTATTCCAGGTGTACAGACAGGAACGCTGTTCTCACGAGGTAAAACATGACACTTTCACTTTCACTGAAGCGCATCGTATCGATGATGCTGTCAACTGCGGTGCTCTGCATGCTCAGCACATCCCTTTCCTTCGCACAGGCGCCGACCTCGAATATTCCGGCTGGAAGCGGCGACTACCAGGACCTGGTCGAGTTGTTCAATGAGTTCGTGGCGTTTCGCGATGCCGCGGATGAGGCAGCGGACTTCAGCGCAGACGCCGTTGCCCGGCAGCGGCAGCAAATGCAGCAGTTCCAGGCGCGTATCGACGATATGAACGCGGCGGCCTGGGACCGGGCCCGGCAGGTGGATTACCTGGCCGTTCGCTCGCGGCTCGACCAGTATCACTTTACCCTCGAGCGAAGCCGGCCGTGGGCGCGCGACCCCGGTTTTTACGTTGACCGGATGCTGCGGGTGACGTTTGCCGAACTGCCGCTCTCGGGCGAGGCGCTGGACACGTTCCGGGACGAAATACGGGCCATTCCCCGGCTGGTCGATGCCGCGCGAAAACAGCTCGACGATGTCGCCGCCGACTACGCCGACCTGGCCATTCACAACCTCGGTCACGCCGACGGCGTCGGGCACGGCCACCCGTACCGGCCGGTGCCGCCGGCGGGTGTGCTGGGCT
>CAZCDY010000081.1:15147-17066 GCA_964497145.1 uncultured Gammaproteobacteria bacterium | reverse complement strand
ACCTCGATGATCGGCTTCATCGCCCTGGCCGGCATCATCGTGCGCAACTCGATCCTGCTGGTCGACTTCGCCGTCGAGGAGACCCGCAAGGGCATCGATGTACGCGAGGCCGTCATACGTTCGTGCAAGGCACGTACCCGGCCGATCATGATCACCGCGTTTGCCCTGATCGGCGGTGCCAGCGTGATCCTGACCGACCCGATCTTCCAGGGCATGGCAATCTCATTGATGTTCGGGGTGTTCGTCTCGACCGTGCTCACCCTGCTGGTCATCCCGCTGGGCTGCGTCTCTGCCTCGGACAGTCTGCGTGAGATCGCCGCGGCACGCGATGGAGAGGCGGCGAAGACATGAGGCAATACAGCGAATCGTGCCGGATTTCCTCCGGCACGATTCGCTGGATGAATCTGCGCTACACAGTGCTTGAGCGCTTATTGCCCCTCGAAGACGAAAACTTTACGCCAGTCTTTTCGCATATCGACGACCGTCCAGCCGCTTTCCGTGGCCAGATCCAGCGCCTTGTCGAGCTTGCCGACGTGCGACTCGCGATCGTAGGCCCACTCGCGATCCGCATCCGTATGGTGCACGATCAGGCCAAATCCCGGCCCCTTGCCGGCGGTGGTCCACTGCAACATCTGCAGATCGCCGTCGGAATTACCTGCCGCAAACAGCGGCTGCCGGCCGATGAATTTGTGGATACCGACCGGTTTACCGGCCTTGTCATCGATGAAATCGATCTCGGGAAGACGCATCAATACTGGCCCGCTGTCACGCATCTCAAATTTGACCTTGATGCTGCTACCGACAACCTGCTCCGGCGGGATACCATAGACATCTTCGACCCATGGCCGCATGAACTCGATCCCGCCACCGGACACGATAAAGGTCTTGAAACCGTTGTCACGCAGATAGCCCAACAGCTCCAGCATCGGCTGATAAACCAGTTCGGTGTAGGGCCGTTTCAGCTTCGGATGCCGTGCACTGCCAAGCCACTCGCGCACGGTCTGTTCGAATTCGCTGGTACTCATCCCCCCATGCGTGGCCATCACCAGTTCCAGCAGGCCGTGTTCACCTGACTTCGCCAGCGCCTCCATGTCATTCTCGAGCACCGCCTTGAACGGCTGCTTTGTCTGCCACTCCGGGTGTTCAGGTGCCAACTGCCTGACCCTGTCGATCGCAAACAGCAGCTGGAAATAGGCCGGTTTTTCCGACCACAGCGTGCCATCGTTATCGAACACCGCAATGCGCTCCCCGGCCGGAACGAAATCCGCCGAATCAGGCTTGGTCACCCGCTCGACGAATGCAACGATCGCGTCACGACTGCTGCCGTCTTGCCAGGACGGCAAGACTTCTGCGGACACGTTCGCGGCAAAGACCAGGATCGTGGTTAAGAGGATAGCTGTACACTTTTTCATCAGGCTCTCCATGATCAAACAACAAACGCCACCCGCACGGGCCGGGTGGCGTCACAGATAAACACATTGCCGTCGCGGGGCCGTTACGCCCCGCCATCAGCGCCGATCAACCGCCACTTGGCGTCAGCTTTTCAAGCACCTTGTCCAGACTGAAGCTGGCCGGCGTCTGGCGTGGCGGATACTCCTTGAATGTGCCCAGGAACTTCGCGACATAGTCCTGTGCCGGCAGCAACAGGTAGGGCCGGTCCAGAAACCAGTCATCGTAGGTGTTGGAGGTCACCATGCCGCGCTCGTAGGGGTCACGCCGCAGGTTCACGATCAGCGGGACACGTAAGGGGATAAACGGCTCGCGCCACGCCTGGAACGTCGCCTCGGCACGCTGCTCCATGAAAATCGCTTTCCAGTCGTTGTAGCGCAGTGCGGTCAGGTCGCCGTCGTCGGAGAAATAGAAGATCTCCTTGCGCGGGCCCTCCTTGGTCTCGCCACCAAGCAACGGCAGGATGTTGT
>CAZCDY010000081.1:12209-15137 GCA_964497145.1 uncultured Gammaproteobacteria bacterium | reverse complement strand
GGTTCGCCAGCTGCCCGTCGTCGGTCCAGTAGAAGAACTCCTTGCGCGGCGCTTCGTCCACCTCGCCAGCGAGATAGGGCATCAGATTGTAGCCGTCGAGGTGCACCTTGTAGTCGCGCCCCATGGCGCTGTGCCCTTTCAGCAGCTTCTGCTTGACCGTCGGGTCACCCGCGATCGCGGCAAAGGTCGGCAGCCAG
This sequence comes from uncultured Gammaproteobacteria bacterium, assembly GCA_964497145.1. Taxonomy (GTDB): domain Bacteria; phylum Pseudomonadota; class Gammaproteobacteria; order Chromatiales; family Chromatiaceae; genus Thiosocius. Next base: position 14,940 of record CAZCDY010000081.1, on the reverse strand, counting down.
TCCATGTGGTGCACAATCTCGTTGTTCCAGGTACCGGCCTTGATTTTACCGGGCCAGCGCACCATCGCCGGCACCCGCCAGCCGCCTTCCCAGTTGGTATTCTTTTCGCCCCGGAACGGCGTCATGGCGGCATCCGGCCAGGTATTCATGTGCGGACCATTGTCGGTCGAATACAACACAATGGTGTTGTCAGCGATTCCGAGCTTGTCCAGCTTGTCGAGGAAACGACCGATATGCCGATCGTGCTCGACCATGCCGTCGGAGTACTCGTCCTGGCCGGAGATCCCGCGCAGTTCGTCCTTGACGTGGGTACGGAAGTGCATCCGCGTCCCGTTCCACCACACGAACCAGGGCTTGTCCGCCTTGTGCTGTTCCTCGATGAAGGCAAGGGCACGGTCCGAGGTTTCGTCGTCGACGGTCTCCATGCGCTTCTTGGTCAGTGGTCCGGTGTCCTCGATCTTCTGCGTGCCGTCGGGCATTGCCCAGGAATGGATCACGCCACGTGGCCCATAGCGCTCGCGGAACTTCGGATCCTTGGGGTAGTCCTCGTTCTCCGGTTCCTCTTCGGCGTTCAGGTGGTAAAGATTGCCAAAGAACTCGTCGAAGCCATGATTGGTCGGCAACATCTCGTCCTTGTCGCCCAGATGGTTCTTGCCGAATTGACCGGTTGCATAGCCCTGCTCTTTCAACACCACCGCGATGGTCGGGTCCTCGACCTGCATACCCTCGTCGGCACCCGGAAGACCGACCTTGGACAGGCCTGTACGAAATACACTCTGACCGGTGATGAAAGAGGAGCGCCCTGCCGTGCACGACTGCTCACCGTAATAATCAGTGAAGGTCATGCCCTCCGACGCAATACGGTCGATGTTCGGCGTTTGGTAACCCATCAGTCCGTGGGTGTAGTAAGAAATATTGGACTGGCCGATATCGTCCCCCCAGACGACCAGGATGTTCGGCTTGTCCGCCGCCAGGACAGCGAGCGGCATCAGCAATGCAGAAAGCATTGAGCCTCTGAGAATCCTGATCATTTTTCCATCGCGCATGTTGCATCCTCTCTTCAAGTAACCAATCCGCAAAGAAGTATAGACGACGAAGTATGCCCCAAGGCCCATCAATTTCTGGTGACAATATCCGTGTAAAGAAGACGGTTTCGGCAGTCAAGCGCAGGGCATCTACGGATCGGTCGCGATGAAGTCGATGTCGGTATTGAACCCCGCCCCCTTGGTTGAGGCCATCGGTTCTAACAGCCTGATGCACAAGGATGCAGGACGGGCCGCCGGCGGCATGATCTGATGGCGGGCAAACTGCCGCAGAAACTGCGATACTCGGCGCCGGCCCGTGAGCACGACCTGGGCCCCTGCCATATTTTCAACCAGATTTAGTGTCGGTGGATGACTGTGCGCATGCAGAACAGACCGCCTGTCACCAAGGAGTTTTTATGACACTCAGCAAAGTTTCTCTGATCGCAGCCACCAGCCTGGCACTTGCCCTGGTTCTGCCCCTGGCCAATGCCGCCAACAATGCCGTCGAGGGCTATGTGAATGCCGAGGGCGACTCGGTCTGGAAAACCGGCAGCGGCGAATGCCTGCGGACCCGTTACGAGGACACGACGGAGTACCGTGAGGACTGCGGCTACAAACTGGTGGTGGAAGAGGCCGCCGTAGTCGAAACCACACCGACCGGGACTGCGGTCACCGTCGGGGGCGCCGCCGGTGTCGTGAAAGACGGCAAGGTGGTCGCCAGGAGCGGTGTAATTATCCACCAGGTCGTTATCAACAATGTCCACTTCGCCTTTGACAGCGCCGAATTGACGCCTGAATACCGGGCCGAACTCGATGCCGCCTCCGAGGCGCTCAAACCACACCGCCCCCTGCTCCGTCAGGGCGTCGCGCAGCTGAATATCATCGGCCACACCGATTCTGTCGGCAACGCCGAGTACAACCAGAAACTGTCTGAGCGTCGTGCACAGGCGGTTGCTGACTACCTGATCGGGCAGGATCCGGCACGCGCGGCCTTCGTCGTGCCCATGGGGCGTGGCGAATCGGAGCCGATGGCCAGCAACGACACCGAAGAGGGTCGCGCACAGAACCGTCGCGTGGTGCTGCAGGTGATCGGCAAATAGTCCCTGCCCGGACTGCAACGCCATCCGCTGAGCGGCCTCCCCTCTCTCAAGAGCGGGAGGCCTTTTTTTGCCTGGCCCCTGGGCCCTGAGCGGCCTGTCCGGCGAACCTCGGAGCGGTCGTTTTCTGGGTGCAGAGATCAATAAATTAGTGGAAGAGAAGTCGCTTTTGACGGTCTAATAGGTGCGGGCAGACAAAAGACACGGCGACAGCGTGCGATGCCCGTTTGTGACCACAGTAAGGATAGAGAGGAAATCAATGCAGCCGATCAACAAGGCGCGCCGACGCCTGGTCCAGTGGATGAGTGCCGCCGGCGGACTGTTTGCGCTCAACGAGGCCCGGGCCCATCACACGGACACCCACTGGGAGGCTCGCTCTGAGCACCAGATCGTCTATCAGTGCAACAAGGCCGATGCCGAGTACCTGGAACACATCCTGTTCTCGGTGGGGGAACTGATCCGAAAGCACGAGGACAATGTCGAGGTCGTGGTGGCCTGCTTCGGCAAGGGGATTCACCTGCTCGGCAAGAAACCGGGGCGCCCCATCCCGAAAGAGATTCAGGAGCGCGCGGCCTCGCTCAATGCCTACGGCGTCGCCTTTCATGCCTG
>CAZCDY010000081.1:0-12156 GCA_964497145.1 uncultured Gammaproteobacteria bacterium | reverse complement strand
TCGAAGACATCATGCTGCTGCAGGAAAAAGGCTTCGGTTACTTCAGCTGGTGAGCGGCCGGCTGAGATTCGCCCGGCCGACCCAACGTCGGGTGAAGCGAAGCCTCGCCTTCATCCCGCCTCAGTGAAAATTCCGCGAGGTCACGGCCAGGCCGCCCAGCAGCGCACTGTGATCCTCCAGGCGCCGACAGACCAGGTGTTGCACACCTTCGGCACGCTGGATCTCCGCCATGACGCCAAGCAGCTGCGCGCCGAGCAGCACCCTGCGCTGGCGCTCGGCAAGATCCGCCCAGATCAACAGATTGAGCCCACCGGTCTCGTCCTCCAGGGTCACGAAGATCGCCCGTCCGTTGCCCGGACGCTGGCGGATCAGTACCAGACCCGCGGCACGCACGATCTCACCGGGTGCACGCAGGGCGACCTCGCCGGCAGACAGAAAACCTCGCTCGCGCAGTCGCCCCCGGATCAGCGCCATGGGATGGTCACGCAGGCTCAGGCCGAGCTGGGCATAGTCCGCCAATACCGCCTGACCGGCGCTGGGTTCATGCAGGCGCGGCAACTGTTCACTGAAACGGTCGAGGCCGTACAGCGGCACAGCATCCTCGATACCGGCCACCTCCCAGGCCGCATGATGGCGGTGTCCGGCCAGCTGCTGTAGCGCATCGGCCGCAGCCAGCGCCTTGAGATCGGCGCGGTTCAGCCCGGCGCGTCGTACCAGTTCCTGCATATCTCCGAATACACCTTCTTTGCGTGCTGCCGAGATGCGTTCGGCGGCACCCTGCGACAGACCCCGCACCAGGCACAGGCCCAGGCGCAGTGCCGGTGGCAATTTCTGTTCGGACGCAGGGGACACAGATTCGACGAGCTCCCCTCGCCGACCGCTGCCCCCCGTCTCCGGGGCCTCCAGGGAACAGTTCCAGTCGCTGCAGTTCACATCGACCGGCAGCACCTCGACACCATGTTCGCGTGCATCACGTACCAGCTGTGCCGGGGCATAAAACCCCATCGGCTGGCTGTTGATCAGCGCAGCGCAGAAGGCCGCCGGGTGATAGCACTTGAGCCATGCAGAGACATACACCAGCAGGGCAAAGCTGGCGGCATGGGATTCCGGGAAGCCATAGTCACCGAAGCCGAGGATCTGACGATAGACACGCTCGGCAAACTCACGCCGGTAGCCGCGTGCCTGCATACCGGCCAGCAGTTTTTTCTCATAGGGCTCAAGGCCGCCGCGCCGTTTCCAGGCCGCCATCGAGCGACGCAGCTGATCGGCCTCGCCCGGGGTGAAGCCCGCGGCCACCATCGCCAGCTTGATCACCTGCTCCTGGAAGATCGGCACCCCCAGGGTGCGCTCCAGCACCGTGCGCACCTCCTCCGAGGGGTAGTCCACGATCTCCAGGCCCTGACGGCGACGCAGATAGGGATGCACCATATCGCCCTGGATCGGCCCCGGGCGAACGATCGCGACCTCGATCACCAGGTCGTAGAAAGAGGCTGGCTTGAGGCGTGGCAGCATCGACATCTGCGCGCGCGACTCGATCTGGAACACGCCGACGGTGTCGGCCAGCTGGATCATCGCGTAGACGACCGGGTCTTCTGCAGGGATGTCCTGCAGGGTCAGTGGCCATCCCTCTACGCTCCCCTCACCCCAGTACCCGTTCAGCAGATCCAGGGCCCGACGGATCGCACTCAACATCCCCAGTGCCAGCACATCCACCTTGAGCAGGCCCAGGGCCTCCAGATCATCCTTCTCCCACTGGATCACGGTGCGCCCCGACATGGCCGCGTTCTCGATCGGCACCAGTTCATCGAGCCGGCCGGCGGCGATCACGAAGCCACCGACATGCTGAGACAAATGACGAGGAAAGCCGCGCAGCGAATTGACCAGGATACGCAGGCGCTCAATCGTGGGATTTTTCGGATCGAAGCCCGCCTCGGCCAGATGTGCGGGTTCAATCTCGCCGTGCCGGCGCCATGCCGAGACCGCCGACACCAGGGCCTCGATCTGCTCGAGCCCCAGCCCCAGGGCCTTGCCCACGCCACGCACCGCACTGCGCGTGCGATAGCTGATCACGGTCGCCACCAGCGCGGCACGATCACGTCCATACCGGCTGTAGATGTACTGGATCACCTCCTCACGGCGCTGGTGTTCGAAATCGACATCGATATCCGGCGGCTCATTGCGCTCACGCGAGATGAAGCGCTCGAACAGCAGATTCATGCGTGCCGGATCGACCTCGGTTATCTCCAAGCAGTAACACACCGCCGAGTTGGCCGCCGACCCACGCCCCTGGCACAGGATGTCACGCTCGCGCGCATACCGAACGATGTCCCATACGGTCAGAAAATAGGCCTCATATTCGAGCTCGGCGATCAGTGCCAGCTCGTGTTCGACCTGCGCACGCACCCGCCCGGGGCAGCCGTCGGGCCAGCGCCGCCGGATACCCTGTTCGGTCAACCGGCGCAGATAGGCGCATGGCGTGAGACCGGCGGGCGTGACGTCGTTCGGATATTCATAGCGCAGTTCATCCAGCGAGAAGGAACAACGCCCGGCAACGGCCAGGGTCTCGGCCAGCAACGCCGGCGGGTACAGGCATGCCAGGTCATCGGGCGTGCGCAGATGGCGCTCGCCATTGGGCAGACGGGCATGACCGAGATCGGCTACCGGGGTGTTCAGCCGGATCGCCGTGAGCAGATCCTGCAGTGCGCGCCGACCACGTACATGCATGTGCACATCACCGCTGGCCAGGCGCGGCAGCCGGTAACTGCCGGCCAGCTGTTCGCTAAGCCGCAGACGTTCTGCATCCTGGCCGTCACGCAACAGTTCAACCGCCAGCCAGGCGCGCCCGGCGAAGGTCCTGCCCAGCCAGACAAGCGATTCATCGGCCTCATCCAGACCCAGCGGCAACAGGGCCAGGCAGTCCGGCAGCCTGCCTTCGAGGTCGGCTCGCTGCAGCCGGTAGTCGCCCTTGTCGGCATGCCTTCGACCCCGGGTGATCAGGCGGCACAGCTGCGCATAGCCGGCACGGTTGCACGCCAGCAATACCAGGCGGGGCCCGTCGCCCAGACGAACCTCCGTACCGATGATCAGTTGCAGGCCGAGTTCGACTGCCTTCTGATGTGCACGCACCACACCCGACAGTGAACACTCGTCGGTGATCGCCAGCGCGCGGTATCCCAGCACATGCGCCCGTTCGACCAGCTCCTCCGGATGCGAGGCACCACGCAGAAAGGTGAAATTGCTCAGGCAATGCAGCTCTGCATAAGCACCCGACTCGATGTTCGCCCCCCGCCCCTTACACGAACAGGCCATGCAGATACCACCCCCCGCCACGGCGATCGCGGAACACCCACAGGCACTCACCGGCCCGGCTGTGGGCTACGAAATAATCGCGGGTGATGTCGAAGCCGTCCCACCAGCCAGCCTCGATACGCTGTGGCAGGCTCTCCAGGCGTAACGCACCACCGTACTGCGGCCGCCCCCGATGCTCCGACAGCGGGCGTGGCTGCGGCAGTAACCAGGGTGGCTGGATCTGTCCCTGCTGTCCCGGCCCGGTAACAACACCGATCTCACCCGGGTCGCACAGGCGCCAGGCCCTTTCCGGGCGATGGTCGGCCAGGCAACGCAGACCACGCACACAGCCTTCGCCCAGACGATTGCTCAGACGCTCGAGCAGGGCCTGGTCGGCCCGGCCCGGGGTATCGAGCAGGCCCAGACTGCCCTCTTCAAGGGTCTGCCAGTCGGCCACCCGCAGACCGACCGCCACCACCGGGGCCGGCAGCTGCAGGCGCTCGATGCGCTCGCGGAACACCTCGAGCATATGATCCGGGTCACGGCTCGGGTCGAGCAGTCCCTGGCCAAAGCCGGTATCGGGTCGATCACGGTGTTGCAGACGCCACTGCAGGCGCTGTGCCCCGCCGCCCTGGCCGCGGAGAAAACCGCACAGGGCCACCATCAGACGGTGCGCCGGAAACACCAGTGCCGTCACCTGTTCGATCTCGCCCAGCAGTTCGATGGTCTGGTTGAAATACCGCGGTGCCTGCCACTGCGGGCGTGGGTCCGGCGCCAGCCCGAACAGACGGTCCAGCAGGGCCGGCAACTGCGGCCCGACCCGGCGCGCCAGTTCGGGGCGCGGCAGGGCCAGGGCATCGGCGATACTGTCGAGGCCGATATGTCGGATCAGGCTGCGGACCCTGCGGTCGCGGGTCAGGCGCGACAACGGCAGCCCTGCGACCAGTTCCAGCAGAGCATCCTCCGTCAACGCACGGCATGCCGGCCGGTTACGCGCCAGCAGCCCGGCCGCTGTCGGCGTGGGTGCGAGCGCATGCTGCGCGTTGTAGCCGATCTGTTCGAGTTCACGCTGCGAGGTCTCCAGCAGGGTCGAAAGGCCACCGAACAGGCGCAGACTGGCACCGACCTCGAGTAACAGCAGCGAGGGCTCGAAGCTGATGCCGGAGCTGAACTGATAGGCCCAGAGCGCCAGCCCGTCCAGGGCCCGCCGCTCGCGCACAGGGTCCCGCGGCTGCACTGCCAGCCCGGCACACAGGGCCAGTGCAGCCGGCAGTGACAGTCCGGGCCGAATCCCATGGGCCTGTGCCACCGCGTTGCAACGAATCACCTGCTCACGCCCGCCAAGCGGCTCGACGATCACCAGCGCACCGGCCCGCTGCCGCCCGCGCGCGATGACCTCGAGCGGCAGTTGCGGGAAATACAGGGCGAGCCAGAGCATGCCCCGTCATGCCCTGACGGGGCCGGGCATCGGCACGATGCAGCTCTCCCCGGCCCAGGCGCCACGGCGCCTGAGCACCTCGACCTCCAGGCCGAGCGGTGCAGGACGCACCCGCAGACGCAGGGCCGCGGGTGACGCCTCGCCCGCTGTACGCAGGGAACGAAACAGGATGCCGGGACAGTCGCCCTGCTCGGCCGCCAGCTGCAGCCGTCGCAGCTGCGCCATCCGCAGCTGCTGCGGCCACACCAGCACCGCGCCACAGGCACCCGACTTGAGCGCCTGCTCGGCCGTCCACAGACGCTGTTCCGCCGACACATCCTGCACCAGCAGCAGCTGTTCGAGCCGGATCCCCCTTGCCAGCAGGGCCGGGGCATAGGGCACATAGGGCGGCGCGACCCAGACCAGCCAGCGCGACCCTGCGCCCTGGCCGGCCAGCAGTGGCAGAACCAGGGGTAACCCCTGGTGGGCATCGCTCAGCACCTCGACCAGGGCGGCACGCGGCCAGCCGCCACCGAGCAGTTCATCCAGCACCGGCCAGCCACTGGCCAGCACCCGGTCCGCCGCCGGCACACCGCGACGCCCCCGCCACAGGACCCCATCACGTTTCAGTTGTTCGAGGCTCACCACCTGCATCGAAGCGCACACCCTGCCCTGCCCGGCGATACCGGGCACATCGGTTTCAACAGAAGATAGAGAACCAATATAGAACAAAAGAGGCCATTACACGAGCCTTGTTATCACGGGACAAGCAGAGAAATGGCCGACTGGTGACCTTCAGATTCCATCCCGCCCCTGGCCCGATCAGGACCCAACTTCGAGAAATTTCAATGACCTGCAAGACCGCGGCATTGCTTTCGCACATCTGAACATCAGCCGAAGCAAGCCAATGTCCTGGTTTTGTAGCGAACTTATTGTCTTGTTTTTTGGCTAATACCCGCCATGATTACGAATAACACGGTCAAAACCGCTACAAAGGACGACGAACATGGACAAAATATTTGCACGCTCTGTTGAAACCGCCGACGGCCGCCTGTGCGTGGCATCAATCGCCGGCATCTACTCACCCCTGATTCTGATACTCGCCGCGGCCCTGGTCCTCTTTTGACCCCGGCCGCACCAAACGAAAGCAAACCTGGAGAACGACTGATGAAAAAGACAATGATCGCAATCACAACCGCATCCGCCCTCATCGCCGCCGGTGCTGTATCGGCAAACTGTAGCTATCACGAGACCGAGGGGCACTCGGATGCGGGCATGACAAAAATGGCACAGCAACCCCAACGGGCCGGATTCGTCCGGGTCGGCAGCTATCAGAAGAAGGCGGCCCAGCCTGACATCGTGGATACCGCCGTTGCCTCCGGTTCCTTCACCGTCCTGGTCCAGGCGGTACAGACCGCAGGCCTGGTCGACACGCTGAAGGGCAACGGCCCCTACACCGTCTTTGCGCCGACCGACGAGGCCTTTGCGAAACTGCCCCCCGGTACCGTGGAGGCCCTGCTCAATGACAAGGAGAAGCTGACGAAGATCCTCACCTATCATGTCGTACCCGGCCAGTTGGACGCCAAAGCGGTAACCAGCATGGACAAGCTTGCAACCGTCGAAGGTACGGATCTACCGGTGGCCAGCATCCGGATTGCGACCACCGACATCATGACCTCCAACGGCATAATCCACGTCGTCGACGAGGTACTGATACCGCAGAGCTGACCGCCCGGACAGACGATGCGGCACGATCCGGGCCGTATCGTCTTTCTTACCCGCCCCGGTCCGCACCCCTTCAGGACACTGAAATGAACTTTCTGCAAAAACTCCCCGGAAGCAGGCGGGAACCCCCCGGGCTGGAACGACGCATCATGGCCAGGTTGCCGCTGTTTCTGGCGGCAACCACTGCCATACCGGTTTTCTGCTATCTCATCGCGCCCCTTTTTTCGACATCCGGCGCCAGCGCCGAGAAGTACCTCACAGGCGTAGGAATCGCCGCCATCGCCACCGTACTCACGGCCTGGACCGCTGCCTTTACCGTCGCGATCGGCTGCCTGATCGTGATGATCATGAAGGGACCGGCCTATGTCGCAGACCGCTATCCCCTGATCGACGCCGAAGAGCCACGACGAAAGACGGCAAATGGCTCGGACAGGAATCTTCCCGGCCACTGACGGCCAGGACGATCACGCCCTTGCGCGCACAGCGGCAGCGCAGGCTTCCTGACCTGAAGACTTAACCGCTATCGCTGCCCATCTCGGTGATCAACTCGCCCAGGCGAACCACCGCACGCTCGATGCGATCATCCCAGGGATAGCCGCAATTGATGCGTACGAAGTTGCGGAATTTGCGTGTGGCCGAAAACATCATGCCCGGGGTCAGGCTGATTTTGTCGAGCAGGGCACGATTGAGCAGTTCCAGGGCATCGATTCCACGCGGCATCTCGACCCACAGCACAAACCCACCCTGGGGCTCAGTGATCCGCGTCGCCGACGGGAAATGCTGCGCCAGCATGAACCGCATCTTATCCACCTGCATGCGGTAGGCACTGCGCAGGCGCACCAGGTGCCGATCATACTCGCCGCTGCGCAGATAATCGGCCATGGCCATCTGCGGCAGGCTGCACATCGCCGAGGAGGTCGCATGCTTCAGCTCCAGAACATCGTCACGGTATTGGTCGGCTATCACCCAGCCGATGCGGTAACCGGGCGCGATCGTCTTGGAAAACGAGGAACAGGTCAGCACCGTGCCCTTGCGGTCATAGCATTTGCCGATCGCCGGACGCCGCTCACCGAAGTGCAGGTCGCCATGGATATCGTCCTCGATCAGTGGAATATCCGCCTGTTCGAGCATGTTCACCAGTCGCTCCTTGTTCGCATCCGGCATCAGTGAGCCCACCGGGTTGCTGAAGTTCAGCACCGCGACCACAGCCTTGATATTCATGGTCTCGATGGCGCTCTCCAGGGCATCCAGACACAACCCCGTCTCGGGGTCACTGTCGATCTCCACCGCGAGCAGGCCCATGCGCTCCATCAGACGCAGGACCGAGAAATAGGTCGGCGATTCCACCGCGACGATATCGCCGCGACGTGTGACCGCCTGCAGGCTCAGGGAAAGTGCCTCGCTGCAGCCAGACGTGATGATGATGTTCTCGGGATCGACCGAGAGACCCAGATCCACATAGCGCCGCGCGATCTCGTGCCGCAGGTCCAGATTCCCAGGCGGGAAACAGTAGTTCACGGCCTGTTCGGGCTCCCGCGCCGCAGCCCGCTGGGTCGCGCGCAACAGGCCCTTCACCGGCATCAGATCAACCGAGGGCACGGCAGCCCCCAGCGGCACCACCTGCGGGTCATTGGCGACGCTGAAGATCTCCTCGAACAGTTCGCCGAAACGCACCTTGCGCGGCTGCCGGCTGACCGTGGTCTTGCGCGGCACCCGTGAGCCCTGCTGGCGGCTGACCTGGCCGTCGACGAAGTACCCGGACTGCGGCCGGACCCGCAGCACGCCGAGCTCCTGCAGCGCCCCGTACGCCTGGCTGACAGTCGAGATACTGACCCGGAGCTGCTTGCTCAGACCACGCAGTGAGGGCGCGCGATCGCCCGGTTTAAGAACGCCCTTCTCGACTAGATCAAGAATATGCCGGGTCACCCGATCATATAGGTAACCATCACCCGGAACGCGCACCGCAACTGTCATGTCCGCACCCAAACTGTACTCATTACATTTTTCTTATTTTGTAACTGTTGCTGTAACAGTAGACCAACTAATCTGAAAGTGCGAACAAAGTACGACCGCAGACCTCACACTGACAAAACAGGAGAAACCGATGAGCACGCTGACACTGAGCTACCACAAGTACACCAACCGGTCCTGGCAACCGTCGCCGCGAAACCTGTGGGTACTGCTGACGGCCTGGTATCAGCGCGGGCATCAGCGGCAACAGCTTGCGCAACTGACCGACAGGGAACTGCGTGATGCGGGCATCAGTTACGGCGAGGCTCAGGCCGAGGCGGAAAAGCCTTTCTGGCGGGCCTGAAAATCGAATCTCAGAACATCGGCGGGGCGCCGGATTCAGGCAGCCCGGCGCTCGCCGCTGCGCAGGTAACAGGTACCGTCTTCCGAGGCCATGCACGGCCCGTAGGGTGAGTCGACGCTGCAGCTGATCGAAAACTGACCGCAGTCGGCCGGGTCCCGCTGGCCCATCAACACCGAGGCACATTGGCACCCATCCGGCATTTCGTCCGCGTCGCGGCGAAGCTCGCCGCGAAAATCCGGATGTCGCCTGTCCGCATTGACCACATCGTAGGCAAAACGGAAACGGAAGGCCGTGTCCTGCACCCATCCCAGCCCTCGCCAAACACCGTCGACGACGTCGAATACGCGAAACAATCGGTCGCGTGCCATAGCATCACCTTCCGGTCTGGCCATCGCCTGATAACAGTTCGCGACCTGCGCCTCGCCCGCGCAATGCTGCTGCAGTACGGCATGGATTCCGGCCAGGATGCTCGAACTCGTATACCCTACGACAGCCGCAGGTACATGGAAGCGTTGTACAAGATCCTCCCACGAGGCCGTACCCGTCACGGCACAGCGATTGCCGGGCAGCAGCAGTGCTTCAACGCCGGGGTATTCGCAGCCAAGCAACTGCTCGAGCAACGGCTCGGCACGTCTGCCGCACAGCAGAACGGTCAGATTCTCGGGCAGCCCTTCAAGCACCATACCCGCGAACGGCGCCAGCAGGGTCTCAAAGCCGGCCGCAAAAAACACCATTTCGCGCCGCGGGTCTGACTGGGCCAGCAATACGGCCTCGACCGGCGCGGATACCAATCGAACGTCGGCGCCCTGGGCCTTCGCCGCCAGCAGGGAACGGGGCCCGAAGACATGACGCCCCAGCGGCAGCTGCAGCATGTTTTCCGACACCAGCAGGGTCACATGCTCGCGGGCGGCCAATTGCACTGCCTGATAAAGGTCCGCCTCGGGACAGAGGCTGGCCGCACACCCGGGGCCGGACAACAGACTGACCTGAGCAGGCAACAACCCACGCATCCCGGCCAGCGAGATCACCCGCTCCTGATCACCACACAGATTCAAAATCCTTACCGGACCAGACAGGGGCAGTTCCTCGATGGCAGCCAGCAGCTTGCGCGGGGAATTCAAAGTGGCATGTGGTGGCATCGCGGGCCTCGAGGCGGCTGTCAGATGTGACAAACCGGGTCAACACATCGAACATGGGTCCTGGGTCGTCCGATGCTGCCGCAGCCCCCGACAAATGCTCAACCGTATTTGCCTGAAAACCTGGGGAATTCGTATCGCAGCTGATCCGGGTCAAATTGCCGTGGCCCACGGACAGACGAATCCCTCACGAGCCTTCGGGTTCAGCCACATGGCGCAAAACGTTAGAATCTCCCGCATTTGCGGCAGAAGAAGACATCATGCAGAAAAACACCATGGAAACGGGGTGCCGGTTCGCGGGCATCGGACTCGCCCTGCTGCTGTGGGCCGGCTTGCCCCATGCCGACACGCTGAAGAGCGGTGAGGAACTGCTGCAGGCGGTCAATCAACGCATCAGCAACGTCACCACACCGGAGCTCGAACAGATCCTGCAACAGCAGCCGAATACCGTACTGATCGATGTGCGCTCACCCCGCGAGATTCACCTGCTCGGCGGCATGATCGATGCGCCGCGCAGTTACAACATCCCACGCGGCTGGCTGGAGTTTCGGCTGCCCGAGACGGCGCCTGACAAAGACACGCCCATCGTTGTCTATTGCGGCATAAACCTGCGCAGCCCGCTTGCAGCCGATACCCTGACGCAGATGGGCTACAGCAATGTCAAAAATTACAGCGATGGTTTTTTTGCCTGGCGCGACGCCGGACTGCCGGTCGAGGCACCGGACCTGGCGCTGGATTCGATGCTTTACAGCAGACCGCAAAAGGTGACTGCAGGCGTGTGGTCGGCAATCGGCGCCACCAAACCACCGAGCTATGAGAATTCCGGCCACAACAATAACCTGTCGTTCGTCATCAGCGACGACGGCGTGCTGGTCGTGAATGCCGGCGACAACTATCTGCTCGCGCGGGCCCTGCACGAGGAGATCAAGGCCATCACCGATCAGCCGGTGAAGTACGTGGTGCTCGAGAACGGCCAGGGCCATGCCACCATGGGCTCGGCCTACTGGAAGGAACAGGGCGCGACCATCATCGCGCATGCAGACGCGCTCGCGGAGCTGCAATTGCACGGCGACGCGATTCTGGAGCGCGTGCTGCGTCGCTCGCGCGACAAAGGCATGGGCACGCGACTGGTAATGCCGGACGAGACCTTCGAGGACCGCAAGGTGATCCAGATGGGCGACCAGCGCATCGAGCTGCTGCATCTCGGTCCTGCCCACAGCCCGGGCGACATCTCTGTCTGGCTGCCACAGAAGAAGGTCGTGATTGCCGGCGACATCGCCTTCCACCAGCGCATGCTGCCGGTATTCGAACACACCGACACCGCGGCCTGGGTCGAGACATGGAACCGCTTCGAGGCATTGGGTGCCGAGACCGTGATCCCCGGTCACGGCACACCGACCGACATGGCCACGGTCACCCGCTACACCCGCGACTATCTGGTTGACGTACGTGGCAAGATCGGCGCCCTGATCGAGGCCGGCGGCAGCCTGGAGGACGTGTATACCGTCGACCAGTCCGCCTACCGTCATCTCGACACCTATGATGAACTCGCCAGACTGAATGCCAGCACCATCTTTCGGGCCATGGAATTCGAGTAGATCACACCCGTCCGCAGGGACTCAGTCGGGACGTCCCTGCTCCCTGGCCGGGCTGACCGGCACCGCAGCAGGCAGCTCGCTGTCACCGATGCCGGCGGCAGGATCGATCGGTCTGGTCGGCACACCGGCATTGCGGCGACTGTTGGCGAGTGCCACGCCGGACAGCACCAGGACCCCACCGAACAGCATGCCCAGGGTGATCTGCTCATCCAGCAGCAGCGCCCCCCAGGCGAACGCAAACACCGGGATCAGGTAGGTCACTGTCAGGGTGCGGGTAGGCCCCACCTCGCGGATCAGCTGGAAATAGATGACGAAGGCCAGCGCGGTGGACAAGACCGCGAGCGCGAGCACGGCCGCAATCACCGCTGCATCGGGCGTCTGCGGCGGCGGAAACATCGGCAGCAGCGGCAGCAGGAATGCCGCTGCACCGAGCTGGCTTCCGGTGACGAAAACGAGGGTCGGGACCTGGCTCAGGCGACGTTTGGCGAAGTTGGCGGCGAACACGTAGGAAACGGCAGCCGTCAGACCGGCCACCACCGACAGTACGGGAGGCGGCGAGCCATCCTGCGGCAATCCCACCAGCACCAGGACCCCCACAAAGCCCAGTGCAACGCCGGCGAGTCGGCGCGCGTCGGTCGCCTCGGCATAGATCGCAATACCGATCAATGCCGCGAATAT
>CAZCDY010000080.1:0-17336 GCA_964497145.1 uncultured Gammaproteobacteria bacterium | reverse complement strand
GTGGGTTGGACCGAAGCAGAACTCGCGCTGGTGTCGATCTCTGAGGCGCAGCAGTTCGGGCCCGTACTTCTCCCAGCGTCCCGATTCCTGCCACAGCTCGGCCGGCTGGATTGCCGGCATCAGGACCTCGAGTGCACCGGAGCGGTCCATTTCCTCGCGCACGATGTTCTCCACCTTGCGCATTACGCGCAGGCCAAGCGGCAACCAGGTGTACAGGCCGGCCGCCAGCTTGCGGATCAGGCCGGCCCTCAGCATCAGGCGGTGACTGGCGATCTCTGCGTCTGCAGGGACTTCTTTGAGGGTCTGGAGGGGAAAATTTGAGGTGCGCATGATGGCCTGTCTTTGAGAGTAGGCAGACGATTTTAGCGGGGGCCGCGCCCGGGCGCCAAGACATCAAGTTTTGCCCCTGTTCGCCGCCAGAGTATCAACCGGGTCCAGAATCCTGAACGGCCGCTGCAACAGGAGTGCTCGCCAACAATGTCCCTTCTCTGCATGGCGAATCCGCCGGTTATCTCCGTGCCGCGCCATGGCCTGGTGGGATTCGTGCTGATGTCGCTGTTGGCGGGTTGGGTTTTCGCCCAGGGCCTGGCCTTCAGTGGGGCCCTGCTGGACTGGATGGAGCGGGAATACGGTGCGGATGCGCGTGCGCGGGTGGTTGCGTTGCAGGAACTGGTGGCGGCAAGCCCGGGAATCAGTGAGTCCGGCAAACTACAGCGGGTAAATGCCTTTTTCAACCGGGTCAATTACGACACCGATTCGGCGCTGTGGGACCAGAAGGACTACTGGGCGACACCTTTCGAGGTGCTGGGGGTGAATTCGGCTGACTGCGAGGACTATGCCATTTCCAAGTATTTCACCCTGATAAGCATGGGGGTGGACGAGGACCGTCTGCGCATCACCTACGTAAAATCGCTCAAACGCGATGAGGCCCACATGGTACTTGCGTACTATCCGAGCGCCGAGGCCGAGCCCCTGATCCTCGACAACCTGACCGAAGGTATCCAGCCTGCCGGAGAACGCGACGACCTGGTGCCCGTCTACAGTTTCAACGGTGCGGACCTGTGGCTGGCGGTCAATCGCATTGAGGGCAAGAAGGTCGGCGAGGCCGACCGTATCTCGCGTTGGCAGGCCTACCAGGCCAAGCTGCTGCAACAGATGGCGGTCGGTCAGTGAAGGTGTGAATGCGATGACGCTGTCCAGACAACTGATCATCCTGGTCGTGACACTGGTTACCGTGCTGTTTGCGGGCAGCTTCGCGATCAGTGTCTACAACGCGCGCGATTATCTTGCATCGCAACTGGGCTCGCATGCGCAGGACGCGGCAACCTCACTGGGTCTGTCTGCCACCAGCCACGTTGCGCAGAAAGACCACGCGATTGTGACCGCGATGGTCAATGCCATGTTTCACCGTGGCGACTATCTCAGTATCCGTTTCGAAGATCTGCAGGGGCAGGTGTTCATTGAGCGGGCTGCTGATCTCCAGGTTGAGGATGTGCCGGACTGGTTTGTGCGGGCGGCAGCGCTCGAACCTCCACAGCGGTCCGCCACCATGATGTCAGGCTGGCGGCAGATCGGCCGGGTGCTGGTGACCAGCCACCCGGGCCTCGCTTACCGACAGCTGTGGCAGACCGTACAGCAGACCATCAGTCTGTTCCTGGTCGGTGCCCTGCTGGTTCTGCTGGCAGGGTTGATCGGGCTGCGTGTCCTGCTGCGTCCCTTGAAGGAGGTGGAGTGTCAGGCGGAGGCGATCTGCAACCGTGAGTTCCCGGTGGTCCAGCGACAGCCCTTCACGTTGGAGTTTCGGCGCGTCGTCGAGGCGATGAACCGTCTGTCCTCGAAGGTGGCCCGCATGTTGTCCGATTCGGAGGCGATGGCCGGACGGCTGCGCCAGCAGGCATTTCAGGATCCGGTGACGGGTCTCGCCAATCGGCGCCAGTTCATGGACGTCCTTCAGCACCAGGTGGCCGAATCTGAGGAACTGAATTCCGGCGGCCTGCTGTTATTGCAGCTCAAGGATCTCAAGGGATTCAATCAGTCTCAGGGCTATGCGGCCGGGGACGGACTGTTGGCAGAGACTGCGCAGGCAATCAGTACCGCTCTGGATAGGCGGCCGCCGGCCACCGTGGCGCATCTGTCCGGTGCCGATTTCGCCGTATTGTTTGAGAGTGTCAGTGAGTCCGACCTGCGCGGCCTCGCCGCGGACATCCTGGGTGCGGTCGCAGCGCTATATGGGCATCTGGAGCTGCCTTCATCCGACGTGGCACATGCCGGTGGCGTGCTGTGCTCGGGCCAGTCCGCCTCAGAGCTGCTTGCGGAAGCGGATATGGCCTTGCGGGAGGCGCAGCGAGAAGGTGCGAACGCCTGGGTGGTACGTCGTCATCATGCCGCTCCCGTCGCTGCGCGCTCCGGTAGCGAGTGGCGTTCATTGATCGAGCGCGCGGTCGAAGAGCGCAGCTTCCGCCTGTTGCGGCAGGCGGTGGTCAGCCGCGGGGGTGGCGAACTGCTGCACCATGAGGTGTTTCTGCGCATACCGGATCCTGAGCACCGGGGCCTGGATATCGCCGCCGCGGTATTCATGCCGATGGCGGAGAGCGAAGGTCTTGCGACCAAGGTCGACAGGGCGGTGGTCGAGACGGTGGTCATTGCACTTGAAGCGGGATCCTACCCCGGTCGCGTGGCGATCAACCTGAGTGCCGCGAGCCTGGGCGAACATGACTTTTCGGTATGGTTGTTCGGCAAGTTGCGGCGGCATCCGGTGGCGGCTCGCCGCCTGATCCTGGAACTGCCGGAGTACGGTGTCTCGGCAAATGCAGGGCGCCTGGTCGGGTGGATCCGCGACCTCAGCCCGCTTGGCGTGGAATTCTCGCTCGACCACTTTGGGAAGGGCTTTTCGTCTTTCGCCTACCTGCGTTCGATAAAGGCGCATTACATCAAGGTGGACGGCAGTTTCGTGCGCAATCTCGATCAGCAGGACGACAACCGTTTCTTTCTGCGGGCGATCGCGGATATCGCCCATGGCCTCGATATGCTGGTGATCGCCGACTCGGTCGAGACCGAGCCGGTGTGGGATGCGCTACAGGACCTCGGAATCGATGGCGGCCGCGGATTCTGGCTGGGTCCGCCCGAATAGGCTGTAACAGCGAATTAGATTCGTTATACTCCGCGACGGGGCCGTGCGGCCCTTGCTACGACAATAACAACTATTCGATGTCAGACTTTTTTCCAGTCTCACAAAGACGATGTGCCAACTCACGGAAACCTAAGGCAAAAAAAGCTGGTTCAGTAATTGCTAGGGTTTCAGACCACCCCGGTTTTGTGCCGGGGGACTGTGGAATTTGGTCCGGGACTTAAAGACTTTGGCACATCTGTCTGACATTGTTGGTCCGCTCGGTCGCCACCTGTTGGTGCCCGCCGCTGTGATCCTGCTGTTGCCACCGGCAGCCGCTGCGCTGCTGGACGACCTGCTCGCCGCCGCGGATCACGGCCAATGTATCGAAGGCTATACCTTCCGTCTGATAGAGGAGCGTGGACCGGCTGATGCCACCCGTATCGTGAAGGCGGCTATCGAGGCGTATGGACAGCGTGAGCATCAGCAGCGGGTGCTGGGCTGCACCGGGGATATCGCGGCGCAGGCGATAGCCGCCGGGGCGGAGCCGGAACAGGTGCTTGAGGCGACCGCCGCCGGGTTGTAATTTCACATCCCCATTCCGCGATCGAGGTCACCACGCTGTTTCCGGCCTGTTGGCAGATCTTCCGTCATCTTTTCCCCAAAGGCCACATTCTTCAACCTGTGTTATCGATTCTGATGGCTTTGCGAGCTTGCCGGATCAGCTCCGGCTGGCTACAAGAGGTTTCATGGAAAGCTCGCATAAGCGACACGCCTTTGTCACATATCGACTCCACAATCTTCGTCGAACTTCAGGATTTACTGAAATTCCAATTGGGTTGACAGCTGCGGTGAATACTGACTGTCAATGTGAAAAGAAACTGTTCTTTGGAGACAATCGTGTTCAAAAAAACATTGGTGCTTGCCGCCGTTTCTGCCGCATTCATTTCTGGTGCCAGCCAGGCTGCTGCAGTCCGTGATTACATCAGCATTGTAGGTTCCTCTACGGTCTATCCGTTCGCTACCGTGGTGGCGGAGCAGTTCGGCAAGACCACGAAATTCAAGACGCCGAAGGTTGAGTCAACCGGTTCAGGTGGCGGCTTGAAGCTGTTCTGCTCCGGTGTGGGGGTTGAGCATCCGGATATCACCAACGCCTCGCGCCGCATCAAGAAGTCGGAGCAGGAGTTGTGTGCCCAGAACGGCGTCAAAGATATCATTGAGGTGAAGGTCGGATACGACGGCATCGTGTTGGGCCAGTCGAAGGCTACCGACGCGCTAAACCTGACCCGCAAGGACATCTTCCTGGCCCTGGCCAAGATGGTCCCGGGTGAAGACGGCAAACTGATCGATAACCCCAACAAGACGTGGAAGGATGTGAATACAGCGCTGCCAGCCACCAAGATCGAGGTGCTGGGACCGCCGCCTACATCGGGCACCCGGGACGCTTTCGTGGAACTCGCGATGGAAGGCGGGGCGAAAAAATTCGACGATCTCAAGAAGCTGCGTGGATCCAAGGACGAGGCGGAGATCAAGGGGCTGATGGCCAAGCTCGGAATCCCTGAGAGCGCGTTTAACAAGAAGGGCAAGAAGGTCTTCCAGGCGGTGGCGCACGGTATCCGTGAGGATGGCGTATTCGTCGAGGCCGGAGAGAACGACAACCTTATCGTGCAGAAGCTCGCTGCCAATCCAAACGCTGTCGGTATATTCGGTTTTTCGTTCCTGGATCAGAACGCCGACAAGATTCAGGGCGCCATGGTTGACGGCCAATCACCGACCTTTGACGCCATCGCAGATGGTGCTTATCCGGTGTCGCGCCCACTTTACTTCTACGTGAAGAAGGCGCACGTCGGCGCTGTTCCGGGTATCCAGGAGTACCTGGCTGAATTCACCTCTGATAAGGCCGATGGCGAGGAAGGCTATCTGACCGAAAAAGGCCTGATCCCGATGCCTGATGCAGAGCGTGAGCAGTTCCGGAAGGATGCCGCAACGCTGACACCCATGAAGGCACTGTGATCTGATAGCCCTCGGTTTTTCGATATACCGGCGTAAGACAGCGCATTCTACAATGCGCTGTCTTGCACTCTACGAAGGGTACGTTTGAGCAAAAATGCAGTTCTCTATCTTAATGCTTGCTTTGCTGGGTGCGATGGCGCTCGCTTTCCATCTCGGTCGTCGACGCTCGCTTGGCACAGTCGGCGGTTCGACGGGCTTGAGAAACCTGCATTCCCTGCCGGCGTATTATGGGTTCTATACGGCTCTGTGGGCCGGGCTGCCGGCGTTCTTCGTGGCCGGGCTCTGGGTGTTTTTCGAGGGCTCGTTGATCACTTCCATGGTGGTCGAGTCCCTGCCTGCAGAGATGAGAAATCTCCCTCCCGACCAACGCGGGCTGCTCATTAACGATATCACCAACCTTGCCAACGGCAATATCGTCTCCGGGGAGATCACTGCTGCCATGCAGGGAGCCGCGGATCATATGAACGAGCTGCGCACCATCGGCAAGATCGCGCTAGCCGCGGTGGTGCTCAGCATTGCACTCGGTGCCGGCTCGCTTGCATGGCGCGCGGTCGGCCCGAAAATGCGTGCTCGCAACAGGGTGGAGCGGATTGTCAGCGGCCTGCTGGTCGCCAGTTCCCTGATCGCCATATTGACGACCGTTGGCATCGTCCTGTCGGTACTGTTTGAATCGTTCCGCTTTTTCCAAAAGGTACCGCTTACGGATTTCCTGTTCGGCCTCGAATGGAGCCCGCAGACCGCTTTACGGGCCGATCAGGTGGGGGCCAGCGGCGCCTTCGGTGCGATACCTCTGTTCGCGGGTACCATGCTGATTTCCCTGATTGCGCTGATGGTAGCGGTGCCGATCGGCCTGATGTCGGCCATCTATCTGTCCGACTATGCGGGTCCGAAGTTGCGCTCCTACGCGAAACCGGTACTCGAGGTCCTTGCAGGTGTTCCGACGGTGGTTTACGGCTTTTTTGCCGCCCTGACACTGGCACCGGCCATCCGTGGCGCCGGCGAGGCCGTGGGGCTCACCGTATCGTCTGAGAGTGCGCTCGCTGCAGGCCTGGTCATGGGAATCATGATCATACCTTTCGTGTCTTCGCTTTCCGATGACGTGATCAATGCCGTTCCTCAGTCGTTGCGCGATGCCTCCTATGCGCTGGGGGCCACCCGTTCGGAAACCATTCGGCAGGTGATCCTGCCGGCTGCGCTGCCCGGCATAATGGGAGGAGTCCTGCTGGCCGCGTCGCGGGCCATCGGTGAGACCATGATCGTGGTGATGGCGGCGGGTCTGAGCGCCAATCTCACCGCAAACCCGCTCGACAGCGTGACCACCGTGACGGTGCAGATAGTTACGCTCTTGGTCGGCGACCAGGAGTTCGACAGCGCGAAGACCCTGGCTGCATTCGCCCTCGGCTTGCTTCTGTTCGTCGTGACTCTTGGTTTGAATATTCTGGCCCTGCACATCGTGCGGAAATACCGTGAGCAGTATGAGTGACCCTGCATGAATAAGCCCGAAGACAGCCGCGTACGCGCGATCGAGAAGGTCAATGCTTCATTGGCGAGACGCTATGCGAAGGAGCGTCGCTTCCGGAGGATGGGCCTGAGTGCCGTTGTTTTGGGATTGTTTTTCGTCTCAGTTCTGTTTCTGGATATCGTAAGCAAGGGCTACACCGCCTTTGTCCAGACGCACGTCGAGCTCGAGGTCTATTTCGATCCAGCGGTCATCGACCCCGATGGCACACGCGATATGGATGCGATCGCAAGGGCGGACTTCCGCCAGCTCGTGCGCCAGCCGCTGCGTGAGATGTTCCCCGAGGTGACCGGCCGAAAAGAAAAGCGGGCGCTTTATTCGATTCTGAGTACTGGCGCCCCCTATCAACTGCTGGATATGGTTAAGGCCAATCCCGACCTGATAGGCACCCGTCAGACAGTGGCCCTGATCGCCGACGATGATATCGACATGTTGGTCAAGGGCCACATCGATCGTGATGCCGACGCCGCCGATCGACGGGTCAATGACACCATGATTGCCTGGGTCGACCGTCTCGAGTCAGAAGGCTTGGTCAGCCTGAATTTCAATACCGGTTTCTTCACCAACGGGGATTCGCGTGAACCGGAACTGGCCGGCATCGGCGGGGCGGCCGCAGGTTCCTTTTACACGCTGCTGGTGACGCTCGCGCTGTCTTTCCCGATCGGCGTTGCGGCCGCTGTGTACCTGGAGGAATTCGCCCCCAAGAATCGCTGGACCGACCTGATCGAGGTGAATATCAACAACCTGGCCGCAGTTCCGTCGATCGTTTTCGGTCTGCTCGGTCTGGCGGTGTTCATCAACCTGTTCGGTCTGCCGCGCTCGGCCCCGCTGGTGGGGGGCCTGGTACTTACGCTGATGACGCTCCCGACAATCATTATCGCGGCGCGGGCCGCGCTGAAGTCGGTGCCACCATCGATCCGCGAAGCGGCGCTGGGTGTGGGCGCATCGAGAATGCAGACCGTTTTCCAGCACGTGTTGCCATTGGCGATGCCTGGCATGCTGACCGGTACCATCATCGGCATGGCTCAGGCGCTGGGCGAGACTGCGCCCCTGCTGATGATCGGCATGGTCGCCTTCATCGTGGATATTCCGGGCGGCCCCCTGGATCCGTCAACCGTGCTCCCGGTGCAGGTGTATCTGTGGGCAGACAGTCCCGAGCGCGCCTTCGTCGAGCGTACCTCAGCGGCCATCATCATGCTGCTGGCTTTCCTGATTGCAATGAATACCTTCGCCGTGGTCATGCGACGCCGTTTTGAGCGTCGTTGGTGATCGCTGTGTCAGTAGAGGAAAAACAGATGACGAACGTTCAGACTATGGCAGCGGATTCGGAATTGACGGGCGCCGAGGCTCGCCCTCATGCCGGCGCGCAGCCACTCGACAGCGATTTCAAGAC
This sequence comes from uncultured Gammaproteobacteria bacterium, assembly GCA_964497145.1. Taxonomy (GTDB): domain Bacteria; phylum Pseudomonadota; class Gammaproteobacteria; order Chromatiales; family Chromatiaceae; genus Thiosocius. The sequence goes on along the minus strand of CAZCDY010000080.1, from coordinate 9,305 downwards.
TGTCGGCGACGTGCGTGTTGCCGAGCCGCGCATGAGTTGTACCAATGTCAATGTATATTACGGCGACAAACATGCGATCAAGGACGTCAATCTGGACATCGGGAAGAATCAGGTGGTCGCGATGATCGGCCCTTCCGGTTGTGGCAAGTCGACTTTCCTGCGCTGCCTCAATCGCATGAACGACACCATCGACATCTGCCGGGTTACCGGCGAGATCACCCTGGATGGTCAGGATATCCACGACCGCAAGCTGGATGTGGTGCCGCTGCGGGCGCAGGTTGGTATGGTTTTTCAGAAACCGAATCCGTTTCCCAAGTCGATCTACGACAATATCGCCTATGGTCCGCGTATTCACGGACTGGCCTCGAGCCGCGCCGACCTGGACGAGGTGGTGGAGAGCAGTCTCACCAAGGCCGGTTTGTGGCAAGAGGTGAGAGACCGGCTGGATCAGCCGGGTACCGGGCTTTCCGGTGGCCAGCAACAGCGCCTGTGCATTGCGCGTACCATCGCTGTCGAGCCCGAGGTCATTCTGATGGACGAGCCATGTTCGGCCCTGGATCCCATCGCCACCGCCAAGGTGGAGGAACTCATCGACGAACTGAGAGAGAACTACACCATCGCAATCGTTACCCACTCGATGCAGCAGGCGGCACGTGTGTCTCAGAGGACGGCCTATTTTCACCTGGGAAATCTGGTCGAGGTGGGGGAGACCAACCATATATTCACCAACCCGTCGCATAAACTGACCGAGGATTACATCACCGGACGGTTTGGCTGACTCCAGCTTGTGACCGGCACGCTAGAGGAACAGGGCTCGACCACGCCTGAGGGGCATATCCTTTCACGTTTCGATGGTGACCTGGGGTACTTTCGCGGCCTGGTCCTGGATATGGGTTCTCGTGTGCAATCCCAGGTGGGCCTGGCGAGCGATGCCCTGGTCTCCTGCGATGTGGCGAAGGCACGCAAGGTAATCAGGGACTACCGTGTGATCAGGGACCTCGACATCGAGGCCCAGGAAGCCAACACGCGCCTGTTTGCCATTCACAAACCGGTCGCGCGCGATCTGCGTTTCGTTCTGACCCTGTCGCGTACGGTATACGATCTCGAGCGCATCAATGGGGAGGCATTAAGACTGGCAGATATCGCCGAAGCACTCTACGAGCGCCCACCCTCGGTCAGTGACTGCGCCATCTTCGAAGACGTGCAGCGGATCGCGGTTCCGGCAATGGGCCTGCTGGAACGCAGCCTGCTGGCGGTGGCGAGGGAGGATGTTCATCTTGCCGTCGAGGTGGCGTTCGATGGCAAGGACCTCGAACACATCTTCCGTGGTGCAATCCGGCGCCTTGCGACCTACCTGATGGAGGACCCACGCAACATCCGCTGGGTGATCGACGCCACACTCGGTATCAAGGCGATGGAGCGAATAGGCGATCATGCCTGCAGTATCGCGCGTAATCTGATTTTCTCGATCACCGGCAAAGATGTTCGCCACGTGCACGTCTCCAGCCTGAGCGGTGCCCAGTAGGCCTGGATCAGGTCTGCAGCAAGGTACCGAAGTAACTGCCCCAGACAACCAGCAAGCCGAGGCCGGCGAACAGGTCCAGCCACATTCGCTGTCGCCGGATACGTTGCGCCTCCGGCGGCTGCTCGATCATGAACACCCGGTTCATCAGGGCATCGAGCATGACGACAAAAAAGAACAGAACCACCAGCGCCGGGATGATGTAGGCGGTCAGTATGCCAATGCCGCGTGGTTCCATGTCGGCGAACAGCACCATCGGCAGGCTCAGAAAACTGATGCCGACCAGGATAAGTCGCATACCGCCTATTCGTTTGAGATTCAGGCTCATCGTTGCTTCAGTCGGTGGCTTGGATTGCAGGCGTCGCAGCTGATAGTCTGCGCCACCCTATGGACGCCACATTCTACAATGCCTGAGCTGCCAGATGCGCTGTTGAGTCAGCTGCTCGATCTGATCGACCGGTTGCGCCAGGAGACAGCGGGTTTCCTCGATGAGCCGGGAGACCAGCAGACCTGGTACAACCGTGGCTATGCCAACGGCATGGTCACGACGCTGGGGCGTCTCGGTCAGGCCGGGCGGCTTGCTGGCCGCGCGCCCGATGACGGCGATCGGCTGGCCGGCCACCTGGCGATGCCCTGGGGCAAGGCCTACCGGCATGGTGAAACCGTGGGCAGCAGAGAAACCGAAGAAATCACAGGAAATCAGCCAACATGACACGAGTCGTCTCGTTCAATATCAACGGCGTGCGCGCCCGACCGCATCAACTCGAGGCCCTGAAACGCGACTACGACCCGGATATCATCGGTCTGCAGGAGACCAAGGTCCAAGACCCGGACTTTCCGCGCCAGATGATCGATGATCTTGGCTACCACGTCGCCTTCTACGGTCAGAAGGGTCACTATGGGGTGGCGCTGCTGTCGAAGGAGGCGCCGCTCTCGGTGGAATACGGCCTGCCGAGTGATGATGCCGAGGCCCAGCGCCGCCTGATCGCCGGTACCTACCAGCTTGGCGGCGATAAGCTGACGGTGATCAACGGCTACTTCCCGCAGGGTGAGAGCCGGGCACATCCGACCAAGTTTCCACACAAGCAGCGTTTCTATGCCGAGCTGAACGAGCTGCTGGCAGACAGGTACTCACCGGACCAGAACCTGATGGTCATCGGCGACGTGAACGTTGCGCCGCTGGACAAGGATATCGGTATCGGCCCGGACAATGCCAAACGCTGGCTGCGCGACGGCAAGTGCAGTTTCCTGCCCGAGGAGCGGGAATGGCTCGCAGGCCTGCTGGACTGGGGCCTGTGTGACACCTTTCGTGTGCGTCATCCCGAGGTGGATGACCGTTTCAGCTGGTTTGATTACCGCAGTCGCGGGTTCGAGCGTGAGCCGCGGCGTGGCCTTCGAATCGACTTGCTGCTGGCCACGGCCGCTCTCCAGTCACGCGTGTCCGATGCCGGGATTGCCTACGATATCCGTTCGATGGAAAAACCCTCGGATCATTGTCCGATCTGGGTTGATTTCGATTGAATCTGTTTCGGGAGTCAGGGGGCTGTCGCCAATAGCCGCTCGCCGTCTTCCGTCAGGTCCAGGCAGCGTACCCGCAGTATCCGGTTTTCGAGGTCTTCGCTGGCTGCAGCCGGAAGCTCGACGCGCAGAAAGTTGGGGGTGTAGCCGGACCAGGCCGTTGAGTCGTCGGCCCCTTCCCCGGTGCGGCCCTCCACCAGCACGTCGAATTCCGAACCGGTGGCGCGCGCAAGCACGCGCCTGCGGCTGGCGCTGGCGAGTTCGTGCAGCTGCCGGCTGCGGTCGCGCTTGATATTGCGTGAAAGCTGCCCCGGCATGCCGGCCGCTTTGGTACCGGCGCGCGGGGAATAGGCGAAGATATGGATGTGCCCGAAGTCCATCTCGGCGGCAAAGTCGAGCGTCTGCCGCCATTCATCGTCGGTCTCGCCGGGAAAGCCGACGATGATGTCGGTGGTGACGTTGAACCCTGGGGCGGCGTGGCGTGCCTGTTCGATGAGTTCACGGAACTCGGCGGTGCGGCAGCGGCGTGACATGCGACGCAGGACGCTGTCGGCGCCGCTCTGGATCGGCAGATGCAGGTGCGGCATCAGGCGTGGATTGTCGAACAGGGCCCAGAATCCCTCGGGCAGCTCCCAGGGCTCCAGCGAACCGAGGCGGATGCGCGGGATCGCGGTTCCGGCCAGTACCGCCCTGATCAGGGTTCGCAGATCGGAACCGATATCGCTGCCGTAGCCGCCCAGGTGAACGCCTGCGAGCACCACCTCCTGGATGCCGCCGGCATGGATGCGGTTGACCTCTTCGACGATCTCCTTGATCGTCCTGCTGCATTCATTACCGCGCGCCTTGGTCACGATGCAGAATGCACAGCGGTAACGGCAGCCATCCTGCACCTTGATGAAGGCACGGTGCCGGCTGCGGGCGAGCAGGGCGTTCTCGCCGGGTTCGGTGGCCGCTTGCGGCATGACAGGCAGGTCGAGCCGCTCGGCGACGATGCTGATCAGGCGATCTTTGTCCGGGTTTGGCACTACCAGGTCGACGCCGAGTTCTGCGGCCATGTTGTCCGGCGAAAGTGATGCGTAGCAGCCGCTGACCACCAGCTTGGCCTGCGGGTTGCCGCGGTGCGCGCGCCGGATCAGCTGACGCGATTTGCGTGCCGATTCGCCGGTGACCGCGCAGGTGTTGATCACAACCAGGTCTGCCTGCTCGGCGCTGGCGGCCAGGGAAAAGCCATGCTCGCGGCAGTCTCGCGACCAGCTTTCCAGTTCGGCTTCGTTCAGGCGGCAGCCCAGGGTTTGCAGAAAAACACGCATTTCGGATCTATGCTAGCTTGCTTGATCAAGTTCGGCCGCGCATTCTACCTTTATCGAAGGGTTACGCCTAACCTATGGAAGTTGTTGAAAAATTTCTACCGCTCCTGGATGCGAATCAGGACCTTCTGGTGCTCGGCGGCGTGCTGTTCGGGGTGGCCCTGCTGGTCTGGACATTGGTTACACTGGGTGCGGTTCGCCGCCAGCTGCGCAGGGAGTCCGGTGATCAGCGCGCCTTGCTGCGCGAGGTGGGCGAGGATATCGCCGATGATGTGGCGCAGAGCCGCCAGCAATTGCAGGAATCGCTCAGTGGTGGGCTGATGCGCTTGCAGGATGTGCTCGATCAACGCATGAACGGACTGCAGCGCCAGATGCTGCAGGATTCGTCCGGGTTGAAGACCGAGCTCATCGATCGTTTCGAGGGCCAGCGCAAATCGATCGGCGAGAGCCTGGCTGACGGGCGTCTGGCCCAGCAGCGCGAGTCTTCGCAGCTGCGCGAATCACTCGAGGCGGCGCTGAACCGTCACCGTGAGGTCTCCGAGCAGCATCAGCGCGAGGCGCTGAAGGGACAGCAGGAGGCCCTGACCAGCGGGATGGCGGCCATGGCAAAGCAGGTCAGCGAGGCCTTCCGCAGTTCATCCGATGAACTCGGCAAGCGTGTCGAAGGCCTGACCAGGACGACCGACAGCCGACTTCAGGAGATCAGTGGCCAGGTCGAAAAACGGCTGGCGGAGGGGTTCGAGAAGACCACCGAGACCTTTACCAAGGTGCTTGAGCATCTTTCCCGCATCGACGAGGCGCAAAAGCGAATCACCGAGCTGTCTACCAATGTCGTCAGCCTGCAGGAGGTCCTCACCGACAAGCGTTCACGCGGCGCCTTCGGGGAGGTGCAGCTCGCCGGGCTGATACGCAATGTGATGCCTGAGGGCAGCTTTTCGCTCCAGCACTCGCTCAGTAACGGCACCCGGGTGGATTGTCTGCTGACCCTGCCGGAACCCACCGGCGATGTGCCGATCGACGCCAAGTTCCCGCTCGAGAGCTTCCAGAAGATGATGGACAACGAGCTGGCGGAGACCGACAGGGCCCGCGCCGCGCGGCAGTTCAGACAGGATATCCGCAAGCATATAACCGATATTTCAGAGAAATACCTGATCCCGGGCGAGACCGCGGACGGTGCCGTGATGTTTCTGCCGGCCGAGGCCGTATTTGCAGAGATACACGCGCACTTTCCAGACCTGGTCGAGGAGGCCCAGCGAGCACGGGTATGGCTGGTGTCGCCGACTACCCTGATGGCGGTCCTGACCACGGCGCGTGCGGTGCTGAAGGACGAGGCGACGCGTAAACAGGTCCATATCATCCAGGACCACCTGCGCAAGTTGTCTGAAGATTTCGGTCGTTTTCAACAGCGCATGGATAAACTGGCGGTACACATCCGGCAGGCGCACGACGACGTCAAACAGGTCAATACCTCGGCGAAAAAGATCAGCTCGCGTTTCCAGGATATCGATGAGGTGCAGCTGCCCGAGCCTGAGGAGACGTCGGATGCAGCGGCCCTGCCGCGGGAACCGGCGGCCCAGCCGGACAGGGTGTGAATAACACGAAGGGCGCCAAGGTCCTTGTTGCGCCCGTTGTGTATTTGCGCCTTCTGCGTTCCGTTTCGCGGGCCGTCCCGCCGGTCGCGCCTGAGGCTCCGCGGGCTATTTGCAGTTTTCCCCGATGATTTTTTCCATCTCTTTGCGCTGCTGTTCGCGTTGTTCCTCGTCCCAACGCTTGTAGCTGCCGTCGCTCTGCCGATAAAGCCGGTTCGGTGGTCCGGCGAGTTCCTGCAGGTTCCTGCGTGCGGCCTCGCAGCGTTGTTTCGCCTGTGCCGCTTCGCTGCTGGCCAGGGCGTTCTTCTCGCTGGCCAGCTCCTTGTCCTCGAAAAAGTCCGCAGATTTCTGCATCTGCTGCTGCAGCCGCTTTTGTGCGACCTCGGGTGATTCGGCCGGGGGAGGCGGCGGTTTGACGATCTCGCCCGGGGTGCCGTCTGCAGGCGCGAACTGCGAGTAAACGGCCTGGCCATTCTCGTCGTACCAAAGGTGGTAGCCCTTCTCCGCGGTGGCCGGAAGCGCTATGGCAAGCCCCAAAAGGAGCGGAAAGATGTGTCTGGACACGTTGGATCCCTGGCTCATGAATTTTCAATACCTCCGCTATTGACCTCAAAGGCCAATATTAGTAATTTGGCCGGTTCCTATAAGCCTAGCTTTTAGTGACGCTTTTCGCGACCGTGCGGAGAGATTATTCCAGGTTCGGGAGGTCATCAAGGTGGAACTCAGTGGTGCCGAAATCGTCGTTCAGGCACTGAAAGACGAAGGCGTGAAGTATGTCTGGGGTTACCCCGGCGGCGCCGTGCTGCATATCTACGACGCCTTATTCCAGCAGGAAGAGGTGCGTCACATCCTGGTGCGTCACGAACAGGCCGCCGCCCATGCCGCGGATGGCTACGCACGCGCGACCGGCAAGGTTGGTGTGGTGCTGGTCACCTCAGGGCCCGGTGCGACCAATGCCGTGACCGGCATCGCCACGGCGTACATGGATTCCATTCCGATGGTGATCCTGACCGGGCAGGTACCGACCCCGGTGATCGGTTCGGATGCGTTCCAGGAAGTCGATACGGTGGGTATCACCCGCCCGTGCGTCAAGCACAACTTCCTGGTCAAGCGTGTCGAGGACATCGCCGATACCATCAAGAAGGCGTTTTACATCGCCTCTTCGGGTCGGCCTGGGCCCGTGGTTGTGGATATCCCCAAGGACACCACCGACCCCAATGTCCGGATCCCTTATCACTACCCGGAAAAGATTGAGATGCGCTCGTACAATCCGGTGGAAAAAGGTCACCTGGGGCAGATCCGCAAGGCCGTGGACATGATGCTGGCGGCGGAGCGCCCGGTGATCTATACGGGCGGCGGTGTGGTACTGGGCGAGGCATCCGAGCAACTGACCGAGTTGGTGCGTACCACCGGGTTCCCGGTTACCAATACCCTGATGGGGCTGGGTGCCTATCCGGCAAGCGACCCTCAGTTCGTCGGCATGCTCGGTATGCATGGCACCTACGAGGCCAACATGGCGATGCACGAGACGGATGTGCTGATCGCCATCGGTGCGCGTTTCGATGATCGTGTCACCGGCAAGATTGCATTGTTCTGTCCCAATGCGCGGATCGTTCACATCGACGTCGACCCGGCCTCGATCTCGAAGACCGTGCGTGTCGACGTGCCGATCGTCGGCCAGGTCCGCAGCGTATTGCACGACATGCTCAGGGTGTTGAAAGAGCATCCGCGCAAGCCTGACGCCGAACGCTTGAAGGCCTGGTGGGAGCGTATTGATGGCTGGCGCAAGCGCGATTGCCTGCGCTATGAGCAGGGCACCGACACGATCAAGCCGCAGTACGCGGTCGAGGCAATGTACAAGGTGACCAAGGACAGCGATTTCTATCTGACCTCGGATGTTGGTCAGCATCAGATGTTTGCTGCCCAGTTCTATCCCTTCGAAAAGCCGCGACGCTGGATCAATTCGGGCGGCCTGGGCACCATGGGCTTCGGTCTGCCCGCGGCGATGGGTGTGCAGCAGGCATTTCCGGATGCGACCGTGGCCTGCGTGACGGGTGAGGCGAGTATCCAGATGTGTATCCAGGAACTGGCCACCTGCAAGCAGTACGATCTGCCGATCAAGGTGGTGCTGCTCAACAATGGCTACATGGGCATGGTGCGGCAATGGCAGGAGTTCTTCTACGACGGCCGTTATTCGCATTCCTACGTCGATGCGCTGCCCGACTTCAAGATGCTGGCCGAGAGCTTCGGCCATGTCGGCATGAAGATCGACAACCCCGCCGATCTCGAGGACGCCTATCGTGAGGCCTTTGCGATGCGGGACCGCATGGTATTCATCGATGTCATTGTCGATCCTTCGGAGAACGTGTATCCGATGATCGAGGCAGGCAAGGGGCATCACGAGATGCACCTGTCTCCCCATCTTTCTTCGGACAGGGAGCTGGCCTGATGCGTCATATCATCTCCGTACTCATGGAAAACGAGGCTGGCGCGCTGTCGCGCGTGGCCGGACTGTTCAGTGCACGTGGCTACAATATCGAGTCACTGACTGTGGCGCCGACCGAAGATCCCACGCTGTCTCGCATGACCCTGGTCACCACGGGTGACGAGGCGATTATCGAACAGATCACGAAACAGCTGAACAAGCTGGTCGATGTGGTCAAGCTGGTGGATCTCTCGGAAGGTCCGCATATCGAACGCGAACTGATGATGATCAAGGTGCGCGCCGATCAACCGATGCGTGAAGAACTCAAACGCCTGGCCGATATATTCCGCGGCAATATCATCGACGTGACCGATGTGTCCTATACCATCGAGATGACGGGTGACGGTGCCAAACTGGATGCGTTCATTCGCACACTTGACCCGGATCTGATCATCGAGACCGTGCGCTCCGGTCCGCTGGGTATCGCCCGCGGCGGCAAGAGGCTGTCGATCTAAGCGCTTCTCCGTCTGTTCACACAATAAAATTACCCCAAGGAAATCTCGCTATGGCGATCAACATCTATTACGACAAAGACTGTGACCTCTCTATCATTCAGGGCATGAAGGTTGCCGTCATCGGCTACGGCTCACAGGGCCACGCGCATGCCAACAACCTCAAGGATTCGGGTGTCGATGTCCGTGTCGCCTTGCGCCCCGGCTCTGCATCGGCGAAGAAGGCAGAGGCCTCGGGGCTGACCGTGAAGAGTGTCCCGGACGCGGTTGCCGAGTCCGATGTCGTGATGGTCCTGACCCCGGATGAATTTCAGTCGCAGCTGTATCGTGGCGAGATCGAGCCCAACCTGAAGCAGGGTGCCGTACTGGCGTTTGCGCACGGTTTTGCGATCCATTACAACCAGGTCGTGCCGCGTGCCGATCTTGATGTCG
>CAZCDY010000079.1:16241-17370 GCA_964497145.1 uncultured Gammaproteobacteria bacterium | reverse complement strand
TTCCCAGGCTTCGGGGTCCATGTAGGCAGCCGGCTGGAGCGGCAGCGGTGGGGGTTCGGGATAAGCCCAGGTCGGTGTCGGATGCACGCTGTCCAGTAGCGTTGTTCCGAAGCTCGATACCATGCGGGCAAGCGTGGACAGCGGGCTCATGGCAATGCTTTTGGCCTGGCTGTTGAGCACATGCAGGGCGGCTCGCGCGGACCCTGCCGGGCCGTATGCCAGCAAGTGGTGATTTTTTCCCCTGCGTTGGATGAAGAATACCCGGGCGAGCGCGAGGTCCATGAACACAAAGGGAAAGCCGGTGTCGGGCGAGTCGCCGGTGTTGAACAGCAGGTAGCGGCTGCCGCCGCTCTGTTGCTGCAAGGAGTGCCTGACCTTGTCGACCGCCTGTTCCAGCAGCTGGGTAAGGGTAACTGTCCTGACGGGTTCTATCTTCGTCGGCTTGTCTTCGATCGGGATGGCATGAAGACTGCCGCTGTCATCCACATACAGAAAGACGTCTTCCTGCTGCAGGATGTCGAGTACCACGCCCTGGCCCGGGACGAGCGCTGCAACCTCGTGTTCGAGTTGCTCGATCAGATCATGCCACTCCTCGATTGAGCGGATGCTCACGAACTCTCCGTGGCTGGGGGGCAGTGGCTCTGACAGCTCTGACGGTTCGAACCCGATGACCGGTGGTGCCGTCTTACGGTGCGCGGGATCTGTCGTCGATTGCGCGAAAACGGGGACGCTCGCGGAGACCTCCCGGTCGCCGTCGAGGTAGTTGATCCGTAGCCAACCCGCTGTCGCGATCGCTGCCTTTGTTGCCACGATCGGAGGTGGGCCTGTTGCAGAGGGATAGCCGAGTTGTGATCGTGGCAGCTCTTCGATGTCGACCGGCCCGGTCGTGCAGGCATGCAACAGTCCGATCGCCAGGCAGCAAAGACCCAGAATCCCCCGGCCCTTTGCGTGCCCTGAAACCATTGCCGGTCTTCTTCAGTCCGCGGCGAAGCATTGCCGTCGGATCAGTGGTTCCACCAATGCCGGCAATTGTTTCACCCGGGCGATCTCCCACGCCGGTTCTGGCGGTAGAGCTTCAGCAGCAGCAATACCCAGGGCGCCGCGTGCATCACCAGGTCAAAGATATCGA
>CAZCDY010000079.1:14889-16231 GCA_964497145.1 uncultured Gammaproteobacteria bacterium | reverse complement strand
CCGCGAGCGAGACGAGCGGGAACAGGGTGCCACCGAGCAGCTCGTCGGGGTCGACGATCCCGAACCCCGGTCCGAGCAGGAGGCCGCTGATGAGCAGCAGGATGATCGGCGTCGCGTGCAGAAGGAGATCAAAGATATCGATCGGCTTCGACAGTTCGCCGGCCGCCAGCATCCTGAGCTTCTCCACCAGATGCGGTTCCGGCACGAAGGGCGCCAGGCCGAGCGTCAGAGAGGCGATCACGAACAATATCAGTGGTTGTCGGTCAATCCAGTTCAAATCTGTTTCCTTCAGCATACGGACAGGACACCGGGTTCAGTCTAACCCGACCGATCCGTCGTGATCATTTCTTTGACCCGTCGGCCGGTTATTCGAGCAGATCTAAGTCCAGGTGCGGAAAACGATCGAGGTCTGCCGGTTGGTCGACGTCATGCAGGACGCGCAGCTCAGACCATTTCCACTGCAAGCGCTGCAACTGGCGGCGGGTTGCTGCCAGCACACCTTCCGTCCCCCAGGGAATATCACGAAACAGGCTGGTTTCGGCCTTCCTCAGTCCTATCAGCACATAGCCGCCGTCGGCGGCGGGTCCGAGCACCGCATCCTGCTGCCCCAGCGCCCGGAAGGCGGCTTCGAGATAGGGTGGATCGTACTCGGGGCAGTCGGTTCCGATCAGGATGGCGGTGTCGGCGGTCTTGAGACTGGCGACGAACGCATTATGCATACGCACGCCCAGGTCCGGCCCCGACTGCACATGCAGCGACATGTCGTAACGTTCCAGCATCGCTGTCAGGCCCGCGTCCGGGTCCGCCTGGTCGAGCCAGAGCTCGCGCCGGTCTGCCTCGACCTGTGAGCAGGCAGCCAGCGTATCGCGCAGCATGCGGCGGTAGACTGCAGTGGCGGATTCGACACCGAGGGCGGGGATCAGGCGTGTCTTCACCCGGCCCGGCATCGGGTTGCGGGCGAAAACCAGCAGATGACGCCGGTGTCGCGGGATCGTCAACGGTAGCGTTTCGCCAGATCCTGCGGCCTCGACCCAAAGGCGTAGGCGAGGCGCAGGCGCCACATCAGGACCACGGTGGCGATGATGCCCTGCTGTTCCCAGCGTCGGCTCGAGGTCTGCAGTCTTGGGCGATGGATACAGGCAGGCGGCGAATGACGACGCAAGGTCTTGCACAGGGCAATGTCCTCCATCAGCGGTATCTGCGGAAAACCGGACACGGAGCGGAAGGTCTCGCGCCTGACGAAGATGCCCTGATCACCGGTGGCCACACCGGTGAGACGTGAACGCAGGTTCATCATGCGCGAGACCACGCGCAGCAGCCAATGCGGGCCGGACAGGCTGAC
>CAZCDY010000079.1:0-14879 GCA_964497145.1 uncultured Gammaproteobacteria bacterium | reverse complement strand
CGGTGCATACCCGGGCCAGTATGTCTGCCGCTTCCCCGGGTACGCGGGTGTCGGCGTGCAGGAACCACAGAATGTCGCCTCCGGCATCTCTGGCGCCCGCGTTCATCTGCAATGCGCGACCGCCTGCCGATTGTATGACCCTGTCCACCCTTGGGCCGGCGATCTCCAGCGTCCGGTCCATGCTGCCGCCATCGACCAGGATGACCTCGTGCCCCTTTTCACGCAGGGGCGCGAGGTCGCCCAACAGGTCCGCGATGGTTGACTCTTCGTTGAGCGTGGGAATGATGACGGACAGGCGCATTGGCCGGCTGTCTGAACTCATGTGCTGCCCTGCAATGCGCCGCCGCAACTCGATCCCTGGCCGGCGGTGCAGCCGTAGCAATGGTCCGCGACCAGGATCGGCTTGTCGGCCAGGGCGAGTCTTTGCAGGTCGCGCAGATGCGGGCGGGCGCTGGCGTCGGCCTTCAGATTCAGGCCCAGCATCTGGTTGAAATCGCAGTCGTACAGGTAGCCCTGCCAATCGACCGAGATCAGGGAGCGGCACATCACCCCGTCGAGGTTGTCGTCACGGTGGGCCTGTTTCAGCAGGGCCATGTAGTCATCGAACTGGCCGAGTGACAGCAGGGTGCTGCCGAAGCGCTGGATCGGCAGGTTGGCCAGCGCCAGCAGCTGGTTGAAACGGACGCCGTAGTTCTCTGACAGGATCCTGCGATAGTCGGCTTCGAGGTCGGATTGCGGCGGCGGCAGATAGGGCCCCTGTGGGTTGTAGACCAGATTGAGACGGCGTTTGCCCATCGTGTCGCCATAGCCGAGATCGTTGAGCATTCGCAGTGCCAGGATGCTGCTGTCGAACACGCCCTTGCCACGTTGGCGGTTGACGTTCTCTTCAAGATAGCAGGGCAGGGAGGCCACGATGTCGACCTCCTGCTCAGCCAGAAATGCTGCCAGGTCTTCGTGCCCCGGCTCGTTCAATATGGTCAGGTTGCAGCGATCGATAACCTGGATGCCCAACGTGCGGCTTTGCTCGACCAGGCGGCGGAAATCCGGGTTGAGTTCCGGTGCCCCCCCGGTCAGGTCCAGGGTGTCGAACGGCAGTTGCCGCAGGTTCTCGATGACCAGGTCGACGATGTCTCCCGGCATTACCTCGGTGCGATTCGGGCCCGCGGCGACATGGCAGTGCAAACACTGCTGGTTGCAGCGGTAACCGAGGTTGACCTGGAGCGTCTGCAACAGCGAGCGGCGGATCGGGGGGAAATCGGAAGGTCGCAGCTTGTTCAGCGTGTCCAGCATAAAACACCTCAGTGAGAACTCAGAGTGGCGCGGTCCGTTGCAGGGCCCGGACGTCCACACTACTAAGCTTTTTGGGGTAATTCACCCTGTGGATTACCGATGATATCGGCCCTGACGGGCATTGTCCGGTCTTGGCGAAGGCCCATCGGCCAGTGTTGCTCGAACGGTCTCAAAGGTTGGGTTTATAAAACCAGTTTATGGAGTTTCGCGCGAAAAACGATTAATTCCCAAGTTTCTGCAACTTGCCCGCAGGTGCTCTGATTTCATTCAACAATTCGTGGCTAGGGTCGCTACAGCTTTTGCCGGGTTGCGAATCTCATGCCTGACGGCTGTGACAGTTGTGTCGCCGCAGTCTTGAACGACCTGAAATGGATTACGGTGGACAATGAAGTGAGTGATGAGGACAAGCCAGAGATACCGGCGGAGGTGGAATCACACTCGCTGATGTTCGATGTGGACAGCGCCGAACAGGCGGCTGAGCATCTGCGTCAGGCCCTGGGTCTGCTCGGGAAACTGAGTGTTGCCCCGGCCCCTCTGTATTACACACTGTTTTATAATTATATCGCCGGCAAGAGCGTCAGACTGAACAAGGAAGTGGACGCCATGATCAAGGAGCATGGCGCGCTGGAAAAAGAGGATGCCGTGGCGTTGTTCCAGCGCTTTTTCGGGGTGGGTGGCGAGACACTGATCGAGGATATCCGCACCGAGTTGGTGGGGATGGTAGCCCAGGTGCTTGGCTCACTGGTCGATATTGCCGGCAAGACCTCGCTTACCAACAAGGCTGTCGCATCTCACATCGATCAACTGGCAGATACCAGCAAACCCTCCGAGGTGATCTCTGCGGCAACCGCAATTCTCGCCGAGACCCGCGAGTTTGTGACGGAGACCCGGCAGCTCGAAGCGGAGTTGCTGTCATCCGTCGAGGAGATGCACAAGCTTAAACGGGAACTCTCCAACGCCAAGCGCGAGGCATCGATCGACGGACTGACCGGGCTCTACAACCGGCGTGCATTCGATCGTCGCCTGGGTGAGCTGATTGACGGTACAGATGGGCTCGAAGAAGGCTTTTGCCTGTTGTTCCTGGACGTCGATCATTTCAAACGCGTCAATGACAGCTACGGACACATGGTCGGCGACAAGGTGCTGAGTGAATTCGCCAGGCAGATCGGCAGGCTGACCCGTCGTAGCGACTTCCTGGCCCGCTATGGGGGGGAGGAGTTCGCCGTCCTGCTGCCCACAACGCGGATTACCAGTGCGTTCACCGTGGCGGAGAATATTCGCAGCACGCTGCAACTGGTACGCCTGCGACGCTCGAGCTCGCGTGAATCCCTGGGGGCGGTGACCGTCTCGCTCGGAGTGGCCTGCTACCGGATCGGTGAAAGCCCGGCAGAGTTGATCGAGCGTTGTGACAAGGCACTCTATCGTGCCAAAAGTCTGGGTCGAAACCGTACGGTCCTCGCCGATTGAGGTGGTACGGTGCTTGGGGCAGCTGGGTCACCGCTTTCCCCCAGATTTGACTACCCTTTAAGCAGGAATCCGGCAGCTGGCGATTGCGCGCGAGTCGGCTTCTGCCTACTGGGGGAGTCATGGTCAGAAAAAGTAACAATCGCCTGATACGCACACTGAGCAAACTGCTGGCAGAACGGCCCGAGGAGGGCGCCCATCCCATCGAGGCTGGCCAGCTCGAACAGTTGCTGGGCATTTATTATCGGCACATATCGCCGGCCGATCTCGAAGAGCATGACCCTGAGGATCTGCTAGGGGCGCTGGTCGCGCATTGGCGGCTGATGCGCAAGCGCCGACCGGATGAGGCGTTGGTTCGGGTTTACAACCCGGAACAGGAAGAACACGGCTGGCGCAGCAACGACACCATCGTCGAGGTTGTTGCCCCGGACATGCCATTTCTGGTGGACTCGATATCCGCGGCCCTGAACCGCTGGGGTATGACCATCAGCCTCACCATCCACCCGGTGTTTGGTGTCAGCCGCGACGCCAAAGGTGTGGTCACCGCGGTACATGAGAGCAAAGATGGCGATGAGACCGCCTCGCCTGAGGCGATCCTCCGTTTTCAAGTGGACCGTCAGCCTGAGAATGTCCTCGCGAAGCTGGAGCGCCTCGTGTCCAGCGTGATCGCGGACATCACCCTGGCGACCTCGGACTGGTTGAAGATGAAGCGTCAGGCGGAAAATATACGCTCTGAGCTGGGCGACCGCGCACCGCATGAGGCCTGTCCGGACGTCGATGAGCTCAGGTCCTTCTTGAACTGGATGATCAACGATCATTTCCTGTTTATTTCCACCTGCCGCTTTGCCATGCAGAGGGATGCGCAGAAGGCAGACTTTCACCTGGTACCGAACTCGGCACTGGGCGTATTGCGCGGTGGCGCGGAGGGCGTGCAGCGCGCTGAGCAGTGGATCTCCGGCCTGGGTGTGGATCTGACCGCATTTCACTATGACCTCCTGGTCACCAAGTCCAACGCCCGTTCGAGTATCCACAGGCCGGCCTACATGGATTGTGTGGCTATCAAGCAACGGGATGAAAAGGGTGAGGTGGTCGGACTTTATTGCCTCATCGGGCTGTTTTCCTCCGGCGCGTACAGTACGCCACCACGCCAGATTCCTCTGTTGAGGAAAAAGGTTGACGAGGTTTTCGCCAGCGCGAAGATTGCGCCCAACAGCCATTCCGGCCGGGTCGTCGCCAACATCCTGGACAACTTCCCGCGTGACCTGCTGTTTCAGATAAGTACCGGCGACCTGCTCAGCACAACACTGGGCGTACTGGGTCTGCAGGAGCGCCAGCGCACGCGGCTGTTCATTGTTCAGGATCCCTTCAGGCGCTTTTATACCTGCCTGGTTTATCTGCCACGTGAGCGTTACAGCCGTGAGGTCCGTATTGCCGTGCAGAACATCCTTGCCGAGGCACTGGGTGGTACGGACGTGGTGTACGACACACAGTTTTCCGAGTCGATCCTGGCGCGGGTCTATTACGTGGTCAGGGTCCCGGTCGGCTCTGAGCCCGACTATGATATCGAGGATCTCGAGCGCCAGGTCGTCGAGGTTACGACCACCTGGCAGGACGGCCTGCGCACCGCCCTGTTCAGCGAGGTTGCCGAGCCGCTGGCAACGAGCTACCTCAGTGACTATGCGGACGGTTTCCCCGGCGGTTACCGCGAAGATTGTCACCCGCGTATCGCGGTAAAGGATATTCAGCGCATCGAGCGCATACGTGAGGATGTTCAGCTTACGCTGCATCTCTATCACCCGATCGCCGAAAGCCCTCACCAGGTCAATGTGCGTATCTACTCGCTAGGCGATGCGGTACCCCTGTCGCAGGTGATACCGATACTCGAACACATGGGCCTGAGCGTGTTCGGCGAGCGGCCATATCGTATCCGGCATCCCAAAGGAGATGCCTGGATTCATGATTTTGCGACTCGTCGTTCGATCGGCCGGAAGACCGTTTCGGCCAAGGTCAGGTCGCTGTTCGGCGATGCCTTTTCGCGTGTATGGAAAGGTGATATCGACGACGACGGTTTCAACGGGCTGGTACTGCGGGCCGGCCTGTCGTGGAAAGAGGCCATGTTGTTCCGTGCGTACAGTCGTTATCAGCACCAGATCAAGGTGCCCTATACGCAGGCCTATACCATCGCGGTGCTTAATCGGCATCCCGATGTGGTGCGCAAGCTCACTCGCCTGTTCCATCTGCGGTTCTGTCCGGGCATGGACGATGCCGGCGAACAGCAGGCGCAGGCGCTCAAGGAGTTCGACTCGCTATTGGAGAAAGTGTCCAGCCTGGACGAGGATCGGATCCTGCGAGGTTTCCTGAATCTGGTCCAGGCGACGCTGCGCACCAACTTTTTCCGCAGGGATTCCGATGGGAGCGACAAGACCTACCTGTCGATCAAGCTTGACCCGAGTCGCATCCAGGGGGTCCCTCTGCCACTGCCGATGTTTGAGATCTTCGTTTTTTCGGCACACATGGAGGGGGTGCACCTGCGTGGCGGGCGCGTGGCGCGGGGTGGTCTGCGCTGGTCCGACCGGATGGAGGATTACCGTACCGAGGTCCTGGGTCTGATGAAGGCGCAGATGGTCAAGAATACGGTCATAGTGCCCGTCGGCTCCAAGGGTGGATTCGTGGTCAAGGATGGCCTGGCCGATGATATTCGCCAACAGGGGATGGACAAGGTGGTCGACTGTTATCGGACCCTGTTGAGGGGCATGCTGGATGTCACCGACAACCTGGTCGGGGATGAACTGGTTCCACCTCCCGGGGTGGTTCGGCATGATGAGGACGATCCTTATCTGGTGATCGCGGCGGACAAGGGTACGGCCACCTTTTCAGATATCGCCAATCAGGTTGCGGCAGATTACGGTTTCTGGCTTGGCGACGCCTTTGCGTCGGGCGGCTCGGTTGGTTATGACCACAAGATGATGGGGATTACCGCCAGGGGAGCCTGGGAGTCGGTCAAACGCAATTTTCGTGAACTCGGACTGGATACCCAGTCGCAGGATTTCAATGTCATCGGCATTGGCGACATGTCCGGCGATGTCTTCGGTAACGGCATGCTGCTATCACGCCACATCCGCCTGTTGGGGGCATTCAATCACCAACATATATTTCTCGACCCGGATCCCGATGCCGAGACCTCGTATGCCGAACGCGAACGCCTTTTCAGACTGCCACGTTCAAGCTGGTCGGATTACGATCGGCAGCTGATCTCGGCGGGTGGGGGTATCCATGCGCGCGCGGCGAAGTCGATCACGCTCACGCCCGAGGTGCAGGCGATGCTCGGTGTGAAAGATGATCGCATGACGCCAAACGCCCTGATCCACGCGATGCTTAAGGCACCGGCGGACCTGTTGTGGAACGGAGGCATAGGCACCTATGTCAAGGCTTCTTACGAGACCCATGAACAGGCCAGGGACAAGGCCAACGACGGTGTGCGTGTGGATGCGCGCGATCTGCGCTGTCGGGTCGTCGGTGAGGGCGGAAACCTTGGCCTGACCCAGCTGGCCCGGGTGGAGTACGCCTTGCGCGGTGGCCTCATATACACGGATGCGATCGACAACTCTGCCGGTGTTGATTGTTCCGACCATGAGGTGAATATAAAGATCCTGCTGGACAAGGTGGTCGCCAACGGCGACATGACGACCAAGCAGCGTAATCAGCTGTTGGTGGAAATGACGGATGATGTGGCGCGCCTGGTGTTAGCCGACAACTATGCGCAGACCCAGGCGATAAGCATCGTCGTCTCCGGTGGCGCCCAGCGCCTGTATGAACAGGCACGATTCATGGATCTGCTGGAACACACCGGCAGATTCCACAGGCAACTCGAGGGCCTGCCGGAAAAGAAGGCGCTCACCGAGCGTCTTGCGTTGGAACAGGGGCTGACGAAACCCGAGGTGGCGGTGCTGCTCGCGTACAGCAAGATGAACTATTACGAGGCGCTTCTCGCTTCGGATGTCCCCGATGATCCGTTCATACAGGATCGGTTGGCGAGGTATTTCCCTGCGGTATTGGGCGAGCGGTTTGCGGCGGAGATCAGGGGTCACCGGTTGCGGCGTGAGATTATTGCAACCTCGGTCGCCGGCAGCATCAGTGACCATGTCGGGCCCGGGATCGGCTTCCGGGTGCGCGAAGAGGTGGGTAGCGACATTGCAGGGGTCGCTCGTGCCTATATCGTCGCCAGTGAGATATTCGATACCGATGCCCTGTGGAAGCGGGTCGAGGCCCTCGATAACAAGGTTGCTGCCGCCATACAGATCGAGATGTTGTCTACCATTGCTGATTTTCTCGAGCAGACACTGACGGCGGTGCTGCGCTCGTACAAGGGATGTCTGGATATGGAGGCACTGACGCAGCGTTTCCACGACGGTGTGGCCGAACTGGGCGGCGCCATGCCCAAGCCCCTGGCGGCGCAGGACAAACGCGACTTCGACCGGCGTACCCGCCACCTCGTCAGGGCCGGCGTGCCATCAGAACTGGCTCAGGCGGTGGCGGCCCTGGTTCCGATGTCGGCAGCACTCGATATCGTGGAAGTGGCAAGATCGACCGATACCTCGATCGAGACGGCGGCCTGGATCTATTCGGCGTTGAACCATACCCTGGATCTGGATTGGATCGGCGACCAGATATCGAGTCTTTCGGTACAGACGCATTGGCACCTGCTGGCGCGTACCAAACTGCAGGCGGCGTTGAACGGGCACAGGCGTAACCTGACCGCCGAGGTGCTGCGTTCACGTCAAAAGGAAAAAAGCGGCCGTGGCATTCTCGAGCGCTGGGCGCGGCAGAATCATGACCGTTTGGCGCGTCACGATGAGATTATCGCCGAGTTCAAGGCGGGTGCCGTGTTCGATTTTGCGATCCTGTCGCTGATTGTTGCCGGCGTGGGCGAACTGCTGCCCTCCGGGCTGGGGGTTGAACCCGACCGCGGCGCTTAAGGCCTGACCACCAGTACCGAGCACGGTGAACGCTCTACGACGTGGGTGGAGCTCGAGCCCAGGAACACCTTGCTGACGTCCTTGCCGGTAGCCGGCAGTATGATCAGGTCGATGCCTTCTTTTTGCGCATGCCGGACGATGACCTTATGTGGACTGCCGCCATCAACCTCCGCCCTGATCGCGGACGGATCTTTGAAATGCGCCTTGATGAAGCGCTTTAACTCCGCATGCACCTCATTCTCGGCCTCCTGCATCGCATCTTCCGGGAAAAAGTTGGCGACCAGGGGCATGCCGAAATCAGGAATGACAGTCAGTACGCTGATGCTTGATTGATAGCAGTTCGCAATATCCTGGGCGACGGTCGTGGCGCGTATCGAAAGCGCAGTCTCTTGCAGATCGAGGGGCACTAAAATTTTCTTGTACATGGCTTGCCTCCAGATCAGGCAGGTTGCGGTGCCGGCTTCGACGGGCCATGACGGCGACGCTGAATCCAGGCGACCAATGCGAGTAGCACCAGGGCGGGGATGAACATCAGATGTTTGGGTGGCCGCTCCGCCTCGACCTGAAGGTTGACGATCTGCCAGTCAAAATCCAGGCCGACGTTCTGTGCCGAGCTGCCAAATACCACATTGTCTGCGTAGACCTTGCCCTCCTCGATGCGTACTTCGAGGCCGGCTTCCGCCAGGCGTTGAGCGCCATCATCACCCTTGCCGAGCGGCAACAGGATGGTTTTGGTCATGAACTTGCCGTCGAGATTCTCCCCCTGCACCAGCATCTGCAGGCTTCCCTCTTGTGGAACATTGGTTGCCTGCTCTGTTATTCCGGTTGGATCAAGGATTTCTGTCGGGGCATAGACTTCGTCCCACCAGAAGCCCGGACGGAAGAGGGTGAAGGCGACCAGCAGCAGCGCGAGCGACTCCCACAGGCGGCTCTTGGTCAACCAGTAACCCTGGGTTGCAGCGGCAAACAACAGCATGGCCACGGTGGCCGACGCGATGACGATCACGAGTTCGAACCAGCCGTCGATGCCGATCAGCAGCAACTGGGTGTTGAAGATGAACAGGAATGGCAGGATCGCCGTGCGGATATCGTACATGAAGCCCTGGATACCCGTTTTGATCGGGTCGCTCTTGGCGATCGCCGCCGCCGCGAACGCCGCCAGACCGACCGGTGGCGTGTCATCCGCCAATATGCCGAAATAGAATACGAACATGTGCACCGCGATCAGCGGCACGATCAAGCCATTGGCCGAGGCCAGCGAGACCACGACCGGCGCCATCAGGCTGGACACCACGATGTAGTTGGCGGTGGTCGGCAGGCCCATCCCGAGAATGATGCAGATCATCGCGGTAAAGACCAGCGCGGCGAACAGGTAACCGCCGGAGATGAATTCCACGAACTCGATCATCACCTGCCCGATTCCGGTGAGGGTAATGGTGCCGACGATGATGCCCGCTGCTGCGGTGGCTACACCGATGCCGATCATGTTGCGCGCTCCATGCGACAGGCCGTCGATGCATTCGAGCACGCCGCGTCGGAGTTCTCCCTGCAGGTCTCGTCCACGGAAGAATGCCAGCAGCGGCCGCTGGGTCAGTACGATCGCCACCATCAGCATGGTGGCCCAGAAGGCGGACAGGCCCGGCGAGAAGCGCTCGACGATCAGGCACCACATCAGCACCACGATCGGTAGCAGGAAGTAAAGCCCGGCCTTCACCGTGGGGCCTGTCTCCGGCAGCTCCAGCACCGGGTTGTCCGGGTCGTCCATCTCCAGTTCCGGGTGGGTCGTCGCAAATTTCAGCAGCAAGACATAGGCAGCGCTGACCAGGACCCCCACGATATAGATGGCCATATCACCGGCGATGTCCTTGATCCAGCCAATCCCGTAGTAGACCGCAAAGCCGATCACGCACACGACGGTCACCACGCCGGCAAAGGTCATCAGGCGCTGCGAGATGGTCGGGTGATGCCGCTTGGGTAGTCCCTGCATATCGGCCTTGAGGGCCTCGAGATGAACGATATAGAACAGCGCAATGTACGAAATGACCGCCGGGAGGATGGCGTGCTTGATGACCTCGAGGTAGGAGATGCCGACGTACTCGATCATCAGGAAGGCCGCAGCCCCCATGACCGGAGGGGTCAGCTGGCCATTGGTCGAGGCCGCCACCTCGACTGCCCCAGCCTTGGTTCCGGGAAAGCCGACGCGTTTCATCAGCGGGATGGTGAAGGTGCCGGTTGTCGCAACGTTTGCGATTGACGAGCCGGAGATCAGCCCGGTGGTCGCCGAGGCGACCACTGCCGCCTTGGCCGGACCGCCCTTGAGGTGGCCGAGCAATGCGAACGCGACCTTGATGAAATAGTTGCCGGCGCCGGCCTGCTCCAGCATGGCCCCAAAAAGTACGAACAGGAACACGAAACTGGAGGATACACCGAGCGCGATGCCGAACACGCCTTCCGTGGTCAACCATTGATGAGACATCACCTTGCTCAGGCTTTGACCTTTGTGCGCAATGACATCGGGCATGTACTGGCCACCGAACGTATAAACCAGAAAGACCATCGCCACGATCATCAAGGGTGGCCCGAGCGCCCGCCGGGTTGCCTCGAGCAAAAGCACCATGCCGCAGACGGCTACGACCAGATCAGTTGTCGTCGGCGCGCCGGAGCGACCCGACAACTCGGTGTAAAAGATAAAGATATACGAGGCACTGAATGCGCCCAAGGCTGCAAACAGCCAGTCCTGCAGAGGGATGTGGTCGCGGGGCGAAGACCGGAGGGCCGGAAACGCGGTGAATGCGAGAAACAGCGCGAAGGCCAGATGGATCGCGCGTGCCTCAGTATCATTGAATACGCCGAACCCGAAGATGAACGGCAGAGGAGAGGCGTACCACAGCTGAAACAGCGACCAGGCGACGGGCACGCCGAACAACATCTTGCCGGGTATTCCGCCCGGGTGGCGTGCGCCTGTGTCAACCTGCGCGACGATATCCTGGGCATCAGCATTGACGGCTTTGGGTTGATTGTCTTCTGCCACGGCTCTGCTCCCGGCGGTGTGCGCAACGGACGCGCATGATGTATCTGTTGTCAGATTCTACTTTCGGGGCCTTGCGCCCTTTTTATTCTGTCAGTGATGCGGTTACGGATTGATACCCTGGGGCCGCGGCGTGTCCAGCGCCGGGCCCCGGGATGGCTGGCTTACATCAGGCCAGCTTCTTTATAGTAGCGGGCCGCGCCGTCATGCAGGGGCGCGGACAGGCCATCCTTGATCATCTCTTCCTTCTTGAGATTGGCAAACGCGGGGTGCAGTTTACGGAAGCTGTCGAAGTTCTCGAAGACCGATTTCGTAACCTCATAGACGGTATCGGATGGGGTATTCGTCGAAGAGACGAAGGTCGCGCCAACACCGAAGGTAACGGTGTCATCCGGGTTTCCTGCATACATTCCGCCAGGAACGACCGCTTTACGATAGTACTCGTTGTCGGCTATCAGTTTGTCCACTTCCGGGCCGGTCACGGAAACCAGTACCGTATCGCAGGAAGTGGTGGCCTCCTTGATCGAACCGGACGGATGACCGACGGTAAAGATCATGGCATCGATTTTGTTGTCACACAGGGCTTTCGACTGCTCGGCCGACTTGAGCTCTGAGACCAGGGCGAAATCGTCCTTGGTCCAGCCTTTTGCCGCCATCAACACCTCCATGGTGCCGCGCTGACCGGAACCGGGATTGCCGATGTTGACGCGCTTGCCCTTCAGATCGTCAAACGTCGCGATACCCGAGTCCTTGCGTGCAACAACGGTGAAGGGTTCTGCATGCACCGAGAAAACCGCGCGCAGCTCCTTGTTGGGTCCAGCGTCCTTGAACTTGCTGGTGCCGTTGTACGCGTGGTACTGCCAGTCAGACTGCGCCACACCCATATCCAACTCGCCGGCGCGGATGGTGTTCAGGTTGTAGACCGAGCCGCCAGTCGATTCCACTGAGCAGCGGATACCGTGTTCCTTACGGTTTTTGTTGACCAGGCGGCAGATTGCACCCCCGGTCGGGTAGTAGACGCCGGTTACACCGCCAGTGCCGATGGTAATGAATGACTGGGCGCTGACGCTGCCGACTGCGCCAAGCCCGAGGCCCGCGACTATGGCGGCGCCCAAAACGAGTTTTCTACCAAGCATGAAAATTCCTCCGAGATTACTTGTCTGCTTATACGGAATTGATTTGTTTCTTATTCGCCTGCATGCAATCGTCGGGCAAATCACTGCTCGCACAAACACGAACTGCCGACGCCTGTTTACACACAGATCGAGCACAATCCACCCACTCAACAGTGGGTATCACATAGATTACTAACAGATAATCGCCGGCTTGGCGAATCTGTCGGCATCTGTGGTCGACATGTAATCGGTAAGTCGGCATGTAAGGAAGTTCTGATGCAGCTCCCGTTTATGCGCGAAATATTGCATCGGCAACCCCTTCCCAAGGCGGTACGGCAACGATTCAGCGTAACTGCTCAAGTGCGAAGTGGATGCTTGTGGACTCGTCCGACAGCCAGATCTCTCCTTCCTGCACCATGCATTGCAGGTCCATGTTGCGTTGCGCCAGCGTTGCCAGTTGTTCGCCGACGGCTTCGGGCAGTTTGAACACCGACAGCTTGCTGAATCTTTCCAGCTTGGCCGCGATCTGTTTCCACCACACGCTCGCCGCCCGATGCTGATGACAATAGACCATGACACGTTCGGATCTTGCGCAGGCCTTCCTGATGCGTTTTTCATCCGGTTGGCCAATCTCGATCCAGAGCAGCAGTTCGTCACTCAGCGAATGCTGCCAAAGTTCGGGTTCGTCATCCTGGCTCAGTCCGCGCGTAAAACTCAATGCCTCGTCCGCATTGAGTGCAAAGGCCAGCACACGCACCATCATGCGTTCGTCTGTCTCGGAAGGGTGGCGCGCGATCGTCAACTGGTGGGTCTGGTAGTAAGCCCGGTCGAGATCCGACACCTGGAGCGTGCATCTATGGACGGTCGCATTCAGTGCCATGGGTTGGTTGCGATATCCTGTGATCGAAACGGCGCCCGCAGTGTCATTGGATCGGGCTAAAATCAGAACCCCGACCATAGCTTCGAGATGCGGGCAAAGGTCTGGATGAGGTTGACAGCATGCGTGACCGCAACGCAGCGATCAAGTGCTGCCAGGGTAAACGGTAGCCGGCGTGGAACAGACAGAAGCGAGAGGATGCGATTGAAGCGGCTGCAACAGATACGCGCTGACTGGGCTGAGCGGCTCGATGAATCGCGCATCCGGCTGGCGCGTCCTGATGCGCTGCTGCCTCTGGCGGTGCTGGGGCTGCTGACCGGACTCCTCGCCGGTGGCGTGATCGTTCTGTTCCGTCTGTCGGTCGAGGGTATCCAGGATGGCATCCTGCCGGGCGACGGTCCCGAAAACTATGAGGCCTTGCCGTTATGGGCCCGCCTGGTATTGCCGCTTGTCGCGGCAGTAATGCTTGCCGTGATGTTTCGATGGTTTGCCAAGGGTGTGCATGTGCTGGGCGTGGCGCGGGTGATGGAGCGTATGGCCTATCACCAGGGTCAATGCACGGCACGTGCCTTTCTGCTGCAGTTTGTCGGTGCCGCGCTGGCCATCATCGGCGGCTACTCGGTCGGGCGCGAGGGGCCGCATATCTTTCTCGGAGCCTCTTCGGGCAGCATGCTTGGCCAGAGGCTGTCGCTACCCAATAACGTGACCCGGGCCCTGGTCGCCTGTGGCGCCGCTGCCGGGATCGCTGCGTCCTTCAATACCCCGTTGGCTGGTGTGGTGTTCGCACTCGAGGTGGTGATGATGGAGTACTCGGTTGCGAGCTTTATCCCGGTGATACTCGCCGCTGTCAGTGCCACCACGCTCTCGCGCTTGGTTTTCGGTGATCACCCGGCATTTACCGTGCCGGTGATGGAGATGGGTTCGCTGCACGGACTGCTGCTGGTGCTGGTGCTGGGTGTCGTCGGCGGTGCTGTATCAGCGGGTTTCATTCACGCAGTGCAGACCATCGCCCGCCGGTCACGTGGTCTGGATATCTGGTGGCGCATGCTGCTCGCCGCCGTCCTGATGGGAGGGATCGGTATGCTGCTGCCTGAGGTGATGGGCATTGGCTACGATTCTGTGGAGATGGCCCTCAACGGTGGTTTCGCCATCACGCTGTTGGTCATGTTGCTGATCGGCAAGCTCCTGGCCACCTCGCTGTGCATCGGGCTCGGTGTGCCCGGGGGCATGATCGGACCGGCGCTGTTCATCGGTGCCATGCTGGGTGCGCTGGTGGCTGAATTGGCCTTTCCCCTGGGGCTGGAGGGCCATGTCGGCTTTTTCGCCCTGCTGGGCATGGGGGCGATGATGTCGGGCAGCCTGCAGGCGCCGCTGGCAGCGCTGACCGCAATGCTGGAGCTGACGGACAACCCGGGGATCATCATGCCCGGAATGCTGGCCGTGGTGGTTTCCGGCATCACTGCCAGCGAGGTGTTCGGCAAGGAGTCCCTGTTTATCACCATGCTGCGCGCCAGTGGTCTCGATTATGGCGTGAATCCTGTGCATCAGGCATTGCGCCGTGTCGGCGTGGCTAGCGTGATGGACCGCAGTTTCGTGCAGACCGGGTCGCAGCTGTCGGGCTCGCGGGCACGGGAGACCCTCGGTAACAGTCCGACGTATCTGCTGGTCACGGCAGACGACGATTCCGAGGTGTTGATGCCGGCAGTCGACCTGGTGAAGTTCCTGTCATCGCCCGACGCCGGGGGTGCCGATGCGATGATCGATCTGATGCAGATACCGGCACAGAGGATGCAACTGGCCCGTATCCACCTGCAGGCAAGTTTGCAGGAGGCCTTGTCGACTTTCGAGGAGAGCGCCGCCGAGGCCCTGGTGGTCGAGCGCATGACCGCGCCCGGGATCTTTCGTGTCTACGGTATCCTTCTGCCCGAGACAGTCGACAAATCGTATCGTTATTAGCCAACGGTCGGGCGGTTCGTCTGCGAGGATCTGTCACCGTACGGCGTAATGATCGAAGAGAATTGCGCCGCATCGGACAGGCCGGGGGTTGCGGTGCAATACGGCTCGCGCCTATTGCACCCTAATGAAATGGACTCCACCCTGCTCTAAACGGCATCACAATGTGCCAAGCG
>CAZCDY010000078.1:0-17698 GCA_964497145.1 uncultured Gammaproteobacteria bacterium | reverse complement strand
CGAGCTGTTGGCCGCTTTCTGCGCCGCCACCGGGACGGAACCGGCATGCATGCGGGCTGTGTCGGCACATCGTTGGCTCTATTCCCTCGTGCCTTCTCCCCTCGATGTCGGCGGACTCTGGGAGCCGTCGCTGCGATTGGGTGTATGCGGCGATTGGTGCAGCGGCGCGCGGATAGAGGGTGCCTTCCTGAGCGGCCGCGCGGTTGCCGGCCGTATCCTGGGTGGATCCGGCTTGGGGCCTTGAGCCGGTTGAGTGGCACGACGCGAGCTCGCCGCGGCTCCAGCCCAAGTCGTCCGGTACTTTCTACACCGCGTGTTCGAAACGGGTTCGCAGCTGATCTGCCCGGGTGGCTATCGCGGATTTTCGCCCATCCTCCAGACGGTTCAGCATGCGCCATTGCATGGCGGCGCGGGGGTGGGTGGAAAAGCGTGCTTCGTGACGCATAAGAAAATCCCAGTACAGGGTCGTGAATGGGCAAGCGAGATCGCCGCTGGATTGGTCCGGCGCGTAACGACAGTCGGTGCAATAGTTGCTCATTCGCTGTATGTAGCGTCCTGATGCAGCGTATGGCTTGGATGCCAGCAGACCACCATCGGCGTATTGCGACATGCCGAGTGTATTGGGGGCCTCGACCCATTCGACCGCATCGACATAAACGGCGAGATACCATTCGTGCACCTCTTGGGGCCTGACGCCGAGCAGCAGCGCGAACAGTCCGGTGACCATCAGACGTTGAATATGGTGCGCATAGCCCGTCTCGAGCGTCTGTTCAATCACGCTGCGCAGACATTGCATGTCCGTGTTGCCGTCCCAGTAGAAGCGGGGCAGTGGCTGATTTGCCTGTAGCGCATTGCCCTCCGTGTAGCCGGGCATCTCACTCCAGTAGACCCCGTGGACGAACTCCCGCCAGCCGAGAATCTGCCGGATAAAGCCTTCGATCGACTGCAGCGGGGCCTGTTTTTCTTCATATGCCGAGATTGCGGCAGCGATGACTTCGCGCGGATTCAGCAACTTCAGGTTCAATGCCGCCGAGATGCCGGAATGGTAGAGCAGGGCGTGGCCCTGCCACATGGCATCCTGGAAGGGGCCGAAGGCTGCGAGGCGGTGTTTGATGAAATCATCGAGCATCGACAGGGCCTGCTCGCGTGTCACCGGCCAGGCGAAGCGATCGAGGTGGCCGGGGTTGCCTGGAAAATTCCTCTCTACGTCGTTCATTACCTCGCTCGTCAGGGTATCCGGGATGTATTGCGGGGGCGTTGGAATCATGCCCGGTCCACCGAGACCAAAAGGCACGCGATTTTTCCGGTCGAAGTTCCACTTGCCGCCAGCCGGCTTGCCATCCTGCATCAGAACGTCATGTCTTTTCCGCATGTGGCGATAGAAGTGCTCCATGACCAGCGTCTTGTGCTGCTTTCGCCAGGATGTGAATTCTTCCCGGCTGTACAGGAAGTGTGTGTCGGCAAGCTGTTTGAGGGGCACCCCCCTGCTTGCGCATGTCCGGTCGATCTCTTCCCGGACGCCGTATTCCCCGGCCTCCACCATCAGGATGTGTTGGGGGCTGTTGCGCGTTATTGCCGCCGTTAGCCCGGTGCTGAAGCTGGCGGCCTCGGGCCGATCGATGCGGGTGTAATCGACCGAAAAACCCCGCTGTTCGAGCCAGGCGGCATGATGCCGCATGGCCGACAGGAACAGCGCTGTGCGCGCTTTGTGTGACCCGGTGCGCTCAGACTCGTTGCGCGCCTCGATCATCAGGATGAGATCCTGTCGCTTGTCGCAGGCGGTCAGCGCCGCTGACTCGCGATCGAGCTGGTCGCCGAGTACGAGGATCAGATTGCGGCAGCTCATGGGTGGCCCGCTGCGCCACGCCGGCAACCATCGGGGCAGCAGATTGTTCGGCCCGGAAAGCTGTCCCAGGAAGATTTCTCACTGCACGCGGAACCGGGATGCGCCGGTGAAGATTGTTTTCTAGGTGTCATCGCTGAAAAGTTCCGTTTGTGGTGAAGTTTTTGCCTTTCGCCGCTGTTGCGGGCGTTTGCGGCTGCCATGTCGGTCGTAGATTTTGCGGCTTTCGTTGCGCGCATCGCGCGTACGCCGCGCCGCCTGGAACGCCTCGCGGGCCTGCCGGGCCGATGCCTCGTGATCGACGATGGGTGCAGGGTAGTCGCGGCCTATGACGACACCGAAATCACGTTGAAGGTGTTCAGGCATCCGCCAGGGCGCATGGATCCATGCGCCGTCGACGCGGCCAAGTTCAGGGACCCAGGTGCGGATAAAGACGCCATCACTGTCGTGGTCCATCGACTGCTTTACCGGGTTGTAGATGCGTAAGGTGTTGATCCCGGTCGTACCGGATTGCATCTGCGCCTGGGAGTAATGAATACCGGGCTCATAGTCGAGGAACTGCCGCGCGAGGTGCAGTGAGGGCTCGCGCCAGTGAAGCCATAATTGATAGCTGGCCACCGACATCAGCATCGCCCGCATGCGGAAATTGATCCAGCCGGTGTGGGCGAGTGCGCGCATACAGGCGTCGACCAGCGGCCAGCCGGTCATGCCGCTCTTCCAGGCCTCCAATCTTGCCGGGTCGCACAGTTCATCCCGCAGTCCTGTCGTGGCGCGCTGCAGATTCTCAGACTCCATGCGGGGCTCAGTCTCAAGTTTCTGTATGAAATGGCAATGCCAGTGCAAGCGACCCTCGAAGGCGGCGAGCGCCCGGCCCCAGCCGCCGCGCTCTGCCGCGGGCTTTCGTTTCAGCTGCGCACGCCGTTGTCTGGTCGCTTGCAGGGTCTCACGCATCGACAACGTTCCCCAGGCGAGGTGTGCACTGAGGCGGGAACAACTCGCATGTGCGGTGCGCGGGCTGGACATCTCCAGGTGGTATCTGGCTCCCCGCTGTTCGAGGAAGCTGTGCAGTGCCTGCAGCGCAGCCTGACGGCCGCCACGCTGACGCCCTGGACAGGGATCGTCGGCCAGGCCTTCCGCCGCGAGTTCTGGCACGCGGCCCGCATCCACCCCTGTGATCGGTTGCAGCGTCGGTGGCGCAAACTGCGGCGCGCTCATCAGCGTCTCCCACTGTCGAGACCAGCCGTCACGATCGACCGGGCCGCGCACCACGCCGTGCTGGCGAGGCTGCTGCCAGGCGATGCCATTCAGGCGCAACCACTCCCCCACTGCTCGATCGCGAGCGTATGTCCAGGCATTGCCCGTTTCCTGATGGGACCATACGGCCGCAACGGTGTTTTGGCCGCAGATCGCCTTCAGGACCTCGACCGCGTCGCCGCGACGCACCAGGAGGGGCTGGCCCAGTCTTGCGAGTTCTTCGCGCAGGGAGCACAGGCACTCGCGAATGAATGCCCAGTGTCGACCCGACATGTCGGCCTGTCGCCAGAGATCAGGTTCGACGATGTATAGAGGCAATACGGGGCCTTTCTCGGCCGCGCGAAAAAGTGCCTCATGGTCGTGAACGCGAAGATCGCGCTTGAACCAGACGATCTGCAGCATGGCTTCAGACGACGCGCTGAGCGGTAAGCGGAAGCAGCCCGGGCGGGGCGTCGTCGAGGAGTGGTGTGATAAGGCCTGCGACTGGAACCGTTGCGCGTATACGGCTCAGCAGAAGATAAAGGCCGCCGAGTTTACGATGCAGGAACAACACCTGGGGCGGCGGCACGCGGGCAAATTTCTGATTCAGCCTCATCTGGATCACGATGTCTTTCATGCGTCCAGCGAGGTCGGATCGGGCAAATGCATAGTCGCCGTGTGCTCGCGCAGGCTCGGTCGCAGCGCGCAGGAGCGCGATGACGGTGTCGCGGTATCCGACAGGGTCGCTCCCGTCGAGATAGCCGACTGCGACGGCAGCGGCGGCCATGTCATCGTCGTTCCCCCCGATGCAGGCGGCCAGCAGGTCGCGCAGCGCGGCCTGCATCTGCGGTTCGTAGTCGCGGGTGGCTCCGAAATCGAGCAGCTGTATGCGTCCACTCTGCGGCGCGTAGAGATAGTTGGCGAAATTCGGATCGGTCTGCACCAGCCCCCATTCGAAGACCTCGCGGAGCGCGAGTTCCACCAGGGAGGTCGCCGCTGCATTGCGCTTGGCAGACGGGGCATCGGACAGCGTCTCGAATGGCTCGCCGTCGAGGAACTGCATGGTCAGTACTTGCGTCGTGGTCAGCGACTCCACGATTCCAGGTACCTCGAAGCGCGTATCGTCGTCGAGCTTTGCAGCGAAACGACTGAGTGCGTCGGCCTCGCGCCGGTAATCCGTCTCGGAATGCAGCTGGGTTTTGGCTTCCATCAGTAGCGGCGCGAGCTCCAGTCCTTCGGGGACCAGACCCGACAGGCGCAAAAGGGTCGCCACATTGTCGACGTCGCTTTCTATGCTGTCCCGAATGCCGGGGTACTGCACCTTGATCGCCAGGTGCCGTCCGTCTTTCAGTATTGCCTCGTGGACCTGCCCGATCGACGCCGCCGCAAGCGGTGTGAACGAGAACCGGCTGAAGCGCCGATCCCAGCCTTCGCCCCAGGATTGTTTCAGCGCCGCTGCCACCTGCCCCAATGGCATTGCATGGGCGTGTTCGCGCAGGCGCGCCAGCAGATCGCTCAACTGGGGGGGCAGCAGGTGGCCACTGTCCATGGACAGAAGCTGCCCCATCTTCATGGCGGCCCCGCGCATCTCCGACAGGCTGTCGCCGAGACGCTTGACGTTGCCCGGCGTAAGTAGAAGGTCGCCCACGGAGGGATGCTGGCCTTTTGCAATCTGTCGTGCGCCCTCCGCCATGGCGCCACCGGCGATACCGCCGGCCAGCCGCCCCAGCTGTGACAGCCGGCCGAGACGCGAGGCGGTTATGCGGCGTTCTTGTGCCATGTCTCCGGCTCCGTCTGCGACCTTGCGAGATACTTCAGCCGATCGGCGGTGAAGGGTGCCGGCTCGATACCCAGCAGTGCGAAAGCGCCGTCGCCGCAGGTGTTGCCTTCCAGCAGCATTTGGATCTGGTCGCGCGTCACCGGGAAGGACTCAAAGCGGTCCAGCAGCGCAGCAACGGCAGAAACGCCCATAGCCGGCACCGGTATCATCATCTTCTGCCGGCCGACCGCAGAAGAGATGGTGCCGAGGATGCTGCGCCAGCTGACCGATCTCGGTCCGCCCAGCGACAGGATCTGACCAATGGTCTCGGTGGCGGTGAGGGCCCGCACGAAGGCATTGGCCACGTCGGTGACGTGCACGGGCGATAAGGCGAACTCGCCAGCGCCCCAGGGCAGAAGTCCGCCGTAGAACAAGGGCGCCGGCAGCGGCGAGGCCACGATGTCCTGCGCCAATTGGGTGGCAAATTCTTTGCGCCCACGCGGGTTGCCAAAGATCACCGAGGGCCGGAATACGGTCCAGTCCATCGTGGTGGTGGCGAGGAATTGCTCCGCTTTGTATTTGCTTGTCTGGTAGGGGGTGCCCTGTGCTTTCACGCCATTCGCGCTCATCAACAGAAAACGGCCGACGCCGGCGCGCCCTGCCGCCTGCATGACGCGGCGCGCGGCCTTGTAGTGCAGCTCATCGAATGTGATGCCGCGTTCCGGAAACTCGCGCAGAATCCCGACGTTGTAGATCGCGGCGTCTGCGCCGCGCAGGGCCTCTTCAATGGCCCCCGTGTCACCCAGGTCTCCGCTGACGATGTCGCACACGCGGCGATGCCGCACGCGCGACTCGTGCCCGGGCCTGACCAGCAGTACCGGCTGCATTCCGGCTTGGAGCAGTGCGTCGGTCAGGTAGCTGCCAACGAACCCGGTGCCCCCAAATAGAGCTACGCGCATGATCGTTCTCCTTGCGTCTGCGGATGCCTTTCGGCCCCGTCTGGATGATTGGTCGTGGGATGTCTGCGAGAAGGTGGTGATGTTTCGGCGGGTGGCGCCATGCAACTCGCCGAATCGCAGCGGCGCAGCAGTCGCCAGCGGGCGAACAGTGAGTATCCGCGGTCGAGTACCGGCAAGGTGCCGGTGTTGCGCAGGATGCGGGCCAGCCAGCGGTATACCGGCAGGTGCGACCACATCTCGGCGAAGGCCCGGGCGCCGGTCTGCCATTGGCCCGCGGCGTCGAGCACATGCATTTTGGCCATCGCCGCCTCCCGGCTCAGGCCGTGGGCATCCAGCGTCGCCTGGTCATGGGCGATATCCACCCAGACCAACCGGTCTGCACCGCGCAGCCGGCGGTAGTGCGCTATTTCTCGCCGACACAGCGGGCAGTCGCCATCGTAGAACACCCGTGTGGCCGACCGGCCTTCGGTGCGGCTGAGTGCCGATTGGCGGTTTGCCAGGCTCATAAGGTCTCTCTTCCTAACGCGCTTCCCGCTACCATTGCAGTGCCATTGTCGATGTATCGTGGGTTGATTGAAGTCGAGGCTGGGTTAAATGTCAAGAAAAAGACTAATAAAAAAGATACAAAATCTGTACACATTGGCTTAAAGTAACGTTTCGGAGAAAAACATGGACAGCGGGATTCCGGCCGAGGTCCTCGCCGCGATACCAGGCGGCGTGAAAGCGACCGTCTGCACTTCCGGTATCTGTCAGGAGAGCCATGCCACAGACTATCGTTACCAACAGATTGACCCGCGGGCGAGATGCGCTCGGCCTGGTCGCGTTTCTGTTCGCGTGCCTCATCATCTCCGGGATTGGCGGACTGGTGACGGCGACCAGTGTGGGGGGCTGGTATACAACGCTGGACAAGCCGGCCTTCAACCCCCCGAGCTGGGTCTTCGCGCCGGTGTGGACGATGTTGTACGTGCTGATGGCAATCGCCGCCTGGCGGGTATGGCGAAGTCCGCAGACGGACCTCCGTCGCCGGGCCTTGGGTGCGTTCGGCCTGCAACTCGTCCTGAATCTGCTGTGGTCTGTTCTGTTCTTCGGTTTCCAGCAGATCGGTGCGGCCCTGGTCGACATCGTCCTGCTGTTTTCAGC
Source organism: uncultured Gammaproteobacteria bacterium (assembly GCA_964497145.1). GTDB lineage: Bacteria > Pseudomonadota > Gammaproteobacteria > Chromatiales > Chromatiaceae > Thiosocius. The sequence goes on along the minus strand of CAZCDY010000078.1, from coordinate 10,764 downwards.
GATCGCTTTTAATGCCTTGCTGTTTTGGCGGGTCGAGCGCCTGGCGGGCTGGCTGTTTGTCCCTTACCTGCTCTGGGTAGCGTTTGCTGCGCTGCTCAACCTGTCGCTCTGGCTGCTCAATTGAAGCCGGTGGGGCTGTGCTTCCAGTCTCCCGTCTGATATCCCAGTGCCGAGGAGAGACGCTGCACCAGCTCGGTGGCAAGCTGCGTCTGGTCCTCGCCGATGCCGAGCAGGCTGGTGCTCGTGGTTTCGAGACCGGCATAGCCGCAGGGGTTGATGCGCTGAAAGGGTTCGAGATCGTTGCTGACGTTTAGCGCCAGGCCGTGGTAGGTGCAGCCGCGTCGCACCCGCAGTCCGAGTGCGGCGATCTTTTTGCCATCCACGTAGACGCCGGGGGCATCGGCGCGCGCCTGTGCCTCTATGCCGCGTGCGGCCAGCAGTTCGATGACCGCGTTCTCCATGATGGTCACCAGGCGGCGTATCCCGATCCCGGCCTCGCGCAGCGAGATCAGCAGGTAGATCACCAGCTGGCCGGGCCCATGATAGGTGACCTGTCCCCCGCGGTCGGTCTGGACGACCGGGATATCGCCCGGGCCGAGCAGGTGCTCGGCCTTGCCGGCCTGACCCTGGGTGAACACGGGGGGGTGCTCGACCACCCAGAGCTCGGAGGCTGTGTCCTGGTCGCGCTTGTCGGTGAAATCGCGCATCGCTCGCCAGGTCGGCTCGTAGTCGCGTTGTCCCAGCTGGCGGATGGTCAGGGTTCGCTGGGACATCAAAGGCGATTGCCGCATACGCCCTAGAGGCGCATCAACACCTTGTCGTGCGCGGTCAGGTCGTCATAGATCGCATCCAGCTGCTCGCGGCTGCGGGCCTCGATGACCACCGTGACCGAGACATACTTGCCGCCGCTGCTGGCGCGTGTACGCAGGCTGTCTGCACGGATGCTGTCGCAGTGGCGGCGGATGATGCTGACGACCACCTCCTGAAAGGCGCCGTCGTCGAGGCCCATCGCCTTGATCTGGAAATCACAGGGAAATTCCAGGCCCTTCGGTTCTTCAGTCGTCATGACATTCGACCCCCTGACGCAGGCGTTCCTTGCAGGCCTGGAACAGGGCATCCATGCGCTGCCAGAGCTCACCGGGCCGGCCGCTTCCGACCGGGCGCCCGTTCAGTTCGACCACTGCCGAGACCTCGCGCGTCGAGCTGGTCAACCAGATCTCGTCCGCCGTTTCCAGATCGGCGGCGTCGATTGCGGCCTGCGCAAAGGGTACGCCGGCCTCTTGCGCGAGTTCCAGCACCAGATCGCGGGTGATCCCCGGCAGTAGCTCCTCGCTGTCCGGTGGTGTGATCAACAGGCCGTTGCTGACCACGAACAGATTGCTGGCCGTGCCCTCCATCGCGGCGCCGTCACGGATGAGGATCGCCTCGTCGGCGCCTTCCTCGGTCGCCTGGGCGCGTGCCAGGACATTCGCCAGCAGCGCGGTGGCCTTGATGTCACAGCGGTGCCAGCGGATGTCTTCCAGGGTGATCGCGCTTATCCCGCGTTGGGCCTTTTCGGTATCGCGCGGCGGGTTGGGGCTGGTAAAGGCCAGCACGTTCGGCTCGATCTTTGCCGGAATCACATGGTTGCGTTGCGGGTAGGCGCCGCGGGTCACCTGCAGGTAGATCGACTGGTCCTGGCCGGGCAGCTGCTCGCTCAGGCGGTCGAACACGAGCCGCCATTCCTCGTGGCTGAGCGGGTTGTCCATGCGGATGGCAGCGAGGCTTCGATCGAGGCGCTGCAGGTGGTGTTCGACCCGAAAAGGCCGACTGCCGTAGGCGGGCACCACCTCGTAGACGCTGTCGCCGAACAGCAGGCCACGGTCCGTGACCGGCAGGCGGGCCTGGTTGCGCGGCAGGTATTTGCCGTTCAGATACGCGATCAGCGCGTCGTCGTCAGTCATGCATTTATTCCAGCCACATCAGCACGGTATCGACCACCGTGCGCCAGATGCCACCCTCGGGTACCTCCTCGAGAGCGACCAGGGGCTGCCGGGTCATGACCTCGCCATCCAGTTCGACGACGACCTCACCGACTTTCTGACCCTTGGCGATCGGGGCCTCCAGGTTCGGCTGGATCTCGGTGCGTGCATTAAGCTTGTCGTACTGTCGACGCGGGATGGTGACATACAGGTCCCTGGCCAGCCCAAGCGCAAGTTCTTCCTCTTCACCCATCCAGACGCGGGTGCGTGTGAGCCGGTCGCCCGCGCCATACAGGCGATGGGTTTCGTAGAAACGGAAACCGTAATTGAGCAGTGACTGACTCGCGGTGAGCCGCGCCTTTTCGCTCTCGGTGCCCATCACCACCGAGATCAGGCGCATGCCTTCGCGTTTTGCGGATGCAACCAGGCAGTATCCGGCGGCCTCGGTATGGCCGGTTTTCACCCCGTCGACACTTTTGTCGCGCCACAGCAGGTTGTTGCGGTTGTGCTGACGGATATCGTTGAACGTGAATTCCTTGACCGCGTAGAGTTTGTACAGTTCGGGGAACTCCCGGATCGTGGCCTCGGTGACCATGACGATGTCACGCGGTGTTGTGTAGTGCTCGGGGTCTGGCAGGCCGGTCGCGTTGACGAAATGCGTGTCCCTCATTCCCAGCCGCTGGGCATGGTCGTTCATCAGATTGGCAAAGGCGTCCTCGCTGCCGGCCACGTGCTCGGCCAGGGCCACACTGGCATCGTTGCCCGACTGGATGATCATGCCCTTGAGCAGGTCGGCTACGGAAACCCGCGTGTTGACCTCGATGAACATGCGCGAGCCGGGGGTCTTCCAGGCCTTCTCACTGACCAGGACTTCATCGGATTCCTTGACCGAACCGCTGCGCAGTTCCCGAAACACCACATAGGTGGTCATGATCTTGGTCAGGCTGGCCGGTTCGAGCCGCTGCTCCGAATCCTTGGCTGCCAGGATGCTGTCGCTGTCGACATCGATCAGCAGGTAGCCGGTGGCGGCGATCGAGGGAGGCGCCGGCGCGGGCGCCGCCGCGGAAACCGATAGGGGGAGGGCGATGAGTGAGAATACAAGGGCAAAGATTTTTGTGTGCACGATGCTACTTTCCTGATGGCGGCATATCGGGTCGGGTAGACAAGGATACGCGGCGTCGGTTCGGTTTACAGCACGACGGGTGTCGAATGGCTCACGCCTTGGGGCGCGAACGGCTTATGGATGGGTATTTTAACGCCTGGGCTGGTTCTAATCGATCACGACCAGCGGTTTGCCGATACCCAGTTCGTGCATCTGCGCGGTGACCGTGTCGGCGATCTCGACCGAGGCCAGCGGCCCGACCTGAACCCGGTGCAGATCGCCGCCGGGGGTCGTGACCGGTGTGACCCGCACGCTGCGGGCGAGTCCCTGTTGCAGGCGTTTGCGCAGGCGTTCGGCATTGTCGCTGCTGCTGAAGGAGCCGGCCTGGAGAAAGATCTGCGGGGCCAAGGATGTCGGTGTCGCACGACCGGCCTGCTCGATTGCGCGGCTCGGTGGCTTGTAGGCTACATGGGTGCTGGTCGCCGGCTTGGGCGCTGACGGATCGATAGTGCGCACCTCCACCATTGCGGTGCCTTTACCGAGCATGCCGATACGTGAGGCAGCGGCGTAAGACAGGTCGATGACCCGGTTTTCGTGAAAAGGCCCGCGGTCGTTGATCCGCACGATCACGCTGCGGCCGTTCTCCAGATTGGTGACCTTGGCGTAGGTGGGTATGGGCAGCTTTTTGTGTGCCGCCGACATGGCGTACATGTCGTAGACCTCGCCGTTCGAGGTCTTGCGACCATGGAACTTGCGGCCATACCAGGAGGCTATCCCGCGCTCGACGTGGTTCTTGCTGTCCTGCAGCGTGTAATAACGTTTGCCCAGTACCACATAGGTGCTGGGATTGCCGCCGCGGCTGCGGGGTTCCACCCGTGGCACGGCATCCGGCACATGGCTGACATCACGGTGCTGGCCGGGCCCGTCAACCGGATAGGGGTAGCTGCGGCCATCCGTTCCCTTGGTTCCACAGCCATGCAGGGTGGCCGCGACCAACGTCAGCAGCACCAGAGCTGCTAAGGATTTAACTGTGATCTGGAATCCCATGCTGGAAATTTAGCCTGCATTGGGCGTCGATGCCAACTGCGAATGGCGCTCGCGGATGGCCTCGCTGAGTTGATAAACGGCCATGGCGTACTTGGTCCGCGGGTTGTAGCGCATGATGGAATAGAAATTGTGCATGCCCAGCCAGTATTCCGTGCCATCGTGGGTCTCGAAATCCATCAGGCTGACCTTGCGGCCAGCGGGCGGCGGCGGGTCCAGCCTGATGCCGGCGGCTGTCAGCTGAGCCGGGTTCAGGCTGGGTTTGGCGCCTGCATCGATCAGCGGTTTATGGGCGGCGGTGACACCGCTGACAGGCCAGGTCACGGGTTCGCCCGGTTTCCACTTGCCTTTCTTGGCGAAATAGTTCGCGACGCTGCCTATGACGTCCACGGGGTTGTTCCAGATGTCACGGCGTCCGTCACCGTCGAAATCGACCGCGTAGACCCGGAAGCTGTCGGGCATGAACTGCGGGACGCCCATGGCGCCTGCGTAAGAGCCGGTTGGCATGGTCGCCGGGATTTTTTCCTCGCGGGCAAAGCGCAGGAAATGACTGAGCTGCTCACGAAAAAACTCGCCGCGACGCGGATAATGGAAACCCAGTGTGTGCAGCGCATCGAGCACCCGGTGTCCACCGGTATTCGCGCCATAGCGGGTCTCCACGCCCAGTATCGCGACGATGATCTGCGGTGGTACGCCGAATTCCTGTTCGGCCCGGGCCAGGGTTTCGGCATGTTGTCGCCAGTAGCTCACCCCACCCTCGATGCGTGACTCGGTCAGAAAGATATTGCGGTATTCGCCCCAGTTGAGGCGTTTCTCGGCCGGCCGCGATATGGCCTCGAGGATCGGTCGGCGCAGCTCCGCCTGATACAGCGTCCGGGTGACGTCGGATCGCGAGAAGCCATAGTTGTTGACCATCTCGTCGATGAATTCGGCGCGAAGCTGGTCGGGCGTTTTGGCGAATACGGTTGCGCTGGCGGCCAGCAGGATAAGCAGCAGGGAGATGGGTCGCATAATCAGGTCGGAAGCAGCCTTCGATGAGTGTGAATGGACATGAGCATACCGAAGCCTGCCATCAGGGTCACCAGCGAGGTCCCCCCGTAGCTGACCAGTGGCAGGGGCACCCCGACCACAGGGAGCAGGCCGGTCACCATGCCGGTGTTGACGAAAAGATAGACGAAGAACACCAGCGTCAGTGAGCCCGCCAGCAGACGCGTGAAGGTGTCCTGTGCGCGGGTGGCGATGTACAGACCGCGTGCAATGATGAACAGATACAGCGCCAGCAGGATCAGGACCCCGATCAGGCCGAACTCTTCTGAGAGAACGGCGAAGATAAAGTCGGTATGGCGTTCGGGCAGGAAGTCCAGCTGCGACTGGGTGCCGTTCAGCCAGCCCTTGCCGTAGAGGCCGCCAGAGCCGATCGCGATCTTGGACTGAATAATGTGGTAGCCGGCGCCGAGCGGGTCTTTTTCGGGGTCGAGGAAGGTCAACACGCGCTGGCGCTGATAATCACGCATCAGATACCAGACCACCGGTGCGGCCGCGGCCGCGGCCACCATCAGGGCCCCGATGAGGCGCCAGCTGATGCCTGCGAGAAACAGCACGAACACGCCGGCACTGGCGACCAGCAGCGCGGTGCCCAGGTCTGGCTGTTTGGCGATCAGCAAAACCGGAACCACGATCATTACGGCCGCCATGCCGAGCCGCTGCCAGCTCGGTGGCAGGCGGTCTTCGGCCAGGTACCAGGCGATCATCAGTGGCACTGCCAGCTTGACCATCTCCGACGGTTGAAAACGCACGACCCCGAGGTCGAGCCAGCGTTGAGCGCCCTTGCCGACCTGACCGAATACCAGCACCGCGATCAGCATCGCCAGCCCTACCGCATACAGCCAGGGGCTCCAGCGCCGGAGCGTGGTCGGGTTCACCTGCGCGATGGCCAGCATGATCCCGAGCGCAAGGACGATCCGCAGTGCCTGCCGTTCGACCTGGGCGAAATTTTCACCGGCGGCCGAATACAGGACGATCAGGCCGAAACCGGATAACAGCAGCAGGCCCGCCAGTAAAGGCAGATCGATATGGAATACCGCCAACAGCCCCTGGCGCCGGTTCGGGTTGGTGGGCGTCAGGTCGCCCAGCTGGCGTGGCGAATAGTTCACGAATCGTCTTCCACCGGCACCGGCACCAGCTCCGGCAACAGGTAGGCGTCCATGATGGCGCGCGCGATGGGCGCGGCCACTGAGCCGCCATGACCGCCGTTCTCGACCACCACGGCCACTGCGATCTGCGGATCCTCGACCGGTGCATAGGCGACGAACAGGGCGTGATCGCGCAGCTTCTTCTCCAGCGTCTCTTCGTCGTATTCCTCATCCTGCGCCACCGTGAACACCTGTGCGGTCCCGGTCTTGCCGGCGATCCGGTACCGGTCGCTACGGATGCGTTTGGCGGTGCCTCGTGCACCCTCGACCACGTTCAGCATGCCGTTGCGCACATCGTCCCAGTTTTGCTGGAATGCCACCGGAACGGTATGCGCGCTGGGCGGTATGGGATTGATCTCGCCGGTCTCGCGAGAACGCAGGTAGTCGACCACGTGCGGGGTGTAGAAGATGCCATTGTTGGCGATGGCTGCGGTGGCCGCAGCGAGTTGCAGCGGGGTTGTCAGGAAATAGCCCTGCCCGATCCCTATGATCAGGGTCTCACCGGGATACCAGGGCTGCCGCCGCGCCCGCCGCTTCCATTCGCGCGAGGGCAGCAGGCCGCTGGACTCGCCGGTAAGGTCGATGCCGGTAGGACTGCCGAAGCCAAAATGCGACAGGAAATCGTGGATCTTGTCCACCCCGAGTTCGTAGGCCAGCTTGTAAAAGAACACATCGCAGGATTGCACGATGGCCGACTCCAGATCCATCGAACCATGGCCGCTCTTCTTCCAGTCGCGGTAACGGTGGGTGTTACCCGGCAGGCGGAAGAAACCGGGGCAGTAGACGCTGCTGTCGTACTGGATGGCGTTGCGCTCGAGGCCGGCCAGCCCCATGAAGGGTTTTACCGTGGAGCCGGGGGGGTACTGGCCGCGCAGTGCGCGGTTGTAAAGCGGACGACTCTCGTCCTCCTGCAGGAGCTTGTAGTTCTTGGTGCTGATGCCCTCGACGAACAGGTTGGGGTCATAGCCGGGCTGGCTGACGAAGGCGAGCACAGCGCCGTTTTTGGGATTGATGGCGACCGCCGCGCCGTTGTTGTCACCGAAGGACTTCATGGCGACCTCCTGCAGGCCGATGTCCAGGTGCAGGTGCACGTCGACGCCGGGTTCGGGCGGGGACTGTTCCAGGGTTCGGACCTTGCGTCCAGCCGCATTGACCTCGACCTGCTCCAGCCCGACCACGCCATGCAGCGCCGATTCGTACGTCTTTTCCACGCCGTTCTTGCCCATGTGACTTGTGCCGGAGTAGTTCGAGACATCGATCTGCTCAAGGTCGCGCTGGCTGACGCGGCCGACGTAACCCAGCACATGGGTGGTCTTGACGTCATGCGGGTAATGGCGCAACAGCTGGGCCTTGATGTCCACGCCGGGGAACCGGTGGCGGTGCACAGCGAACTGGGCGGTTTCATCCTGGCTCAGATTGACCCGGATCGGCACGCTGTCGAAACGGCGTTTGCGCTTTTTAAGCTGCCCGAAGCGCTCAAGGTCCTCTTCGTTGATCTCGATCACCCTGGACAGCTCGGCAATGGTCTCATCGAGATCATTGACCTCCTCGGGGGTGATTTCGAGGCTGTACGCGGGCCGGTTCTGTGCCAGCAGCACCCCTTTTCGATCGTAGATGAGTCCGCGGGTCGGCGGCATCGGCAGCACCTTGACGCGGTTTTCGCGTGACAGCGTGGTGAAGTGCTCGTGGTCGACGATCTGCAGCTGCGCCATCCGCCAGCCAAGTGTCAGCACCGCAGCCATCACCAGCAGGCCGGCGATGATGGCGCGGTTCAGGAAGGCCTGATTTTCGCGGATGGTGTCCTTGATTTGCATACGTCAGAGGGGCTCCTGCCTGCAGACCCCGGCGATGGGGAAGATCATCGACCGAGGTTCGCACCAGGCACTTGGACCCCGCATCTGCTGTCGTGGTTCATTCATGTGCAGCCACCTTGCTCAGGTCACTTTGAACTGGCGACGGATTCTGCGCAGCGTCACGAATATCCACGGCCACAGCAGTGCGCCGATCAATGGCACCGCCCAGTAGAACAGGCCAGGGGTGACGCCACGAGTGGCGCCCATCACCCAGAGGGCCAGCAGATGCTCGATTACCAGCAGGACCAGTATGCCCAGCGACTGCTGCCAGAATGGAAACACGCGGATCCGCTGGTGCAGCTGGATTGCGATGAAAGTGACGATCGACAGGCCCAGGGCATGCTGTCCCAGCAGCGTGCCGGTGAGCACGTCCAGCACGATGCCGACGATAAAGCCGCTGCCCACGCCGATCCGGTGAGGCAGGGCGATGGCCCAGTACAGGAGGACCAGGGTGACCCACTGCGGTCGAAAAGGTCGTGCCCATTCCGGTATCGGCAGAATCATCAACAACATGGCTACGCAAAGCGTGACCAGGATCACCAGGCGCCCATTGCCTGTCCCGCTCATGTTCCCGGCCCCTGTGCCGGTGTCGGGTCTGCCGCTGCCTCTGCCGCGTCCTCTGGTGCTGTTTGGGATTCAGCGGGTCGTGGCTCTGTAGCCGCGTCCGGATCGGGTTCATCCTTTATCGCCGGCAGCTGGTTGGGTACCGTCCAGACAAGCAGAACCTCCCGGCTGCGGTCGAGATGCGCGCGCGGCTGTGCCAGAACAGTGGAAAACGGGGCGTCCGGAGAGCGGTCGATGCCGGTAACGGTAGCCACCGGATAGCCAGGTGGAAATTTGCCACCCAGGCCCGAGGTGACCAGAAGATCGCCTTCGACGATGTCCGAGTTGGTCGGCAGGTAGGGCAGTTTCAGCTCGCTGATGCGTCCGGTACCCACGGCAATGGTGCGCAGGCCGTTGCGCAGCACCTGGACCGGCAGGGCGTGGCTGGTGTCCGTGATCAGCAGGACGGTGGAGGACAGGGGAGTGACATTGATCACCTGGCCCATGACCGCATGTGCATCAAGCACCGGCTGGCCCTCGTAGGCCCCTGATGCCGCGCCCTTGTTGATGATCACCTGTTGTTTGTAGGGGTCGAGATCCACCGATGACAATTCCGCGACCAGCACGCGGTCGCCCACTTTGAACGAGGAATCGACCAGGTCGCGCAGTCGCATGTTTTCCGCCTGCAGGGATTCGTATTTCTGCAGCTCCGCGCGCAGGTGCAGATTGAGGTCCCGCAGTTCCCGGTTCTGCACCAACAGGGTGTCCCGGCTGCTGGTGGTTTCATCCAGCCAGTTGGAGGCGGTAAACGGAAGATCCGCCAGGTAGTGCAGGGGATAGGTCAGGAATGCCAGGGCGCTGCGCAGCTGCTGCAGGTGGTGAAAGCGATGATCGACCACCAGCAGGACCAGGGACAATACCACCGCCACCACCAGGCGCGTGGTTTGCGAGGGGCCCTGTGCAAAGATCGGCTTGATGGTAACGCTCTCCCTTCGTTTGCGGTGCCGCAGGCGATTATGTGCGTCTAGCCACGAGAGGTCTCTCGGCGGCTGCAGGCCAGGTTCGGGGCTGGCTCGTACGGTGCTTCGATATGCCATGCGTCCCGGGAGCGCCGTGAATGATTGCTCCCGATGATTTTGCAAGGCGCGGATAATAGCTGAGCGCCGGCCGGATCGGGAGTCCGCATGCTGCCCTGCCTGGACTTCGTCACCAGGCACGCGGTCCGTAACCGGGGCGGATCCTACTCGACCGTGAAGATCTCGCCTCCACGCTCGTCCATAAGCTCGAGGGCACGACCGCCACCGCGGGCCACGCAGGTCAGCGGGTCTTCGGCGATGATCACCGGCAGACCGGTCTCCTCCTCGATCAGACGATCGATGTCTTTGAGCATGGCGCCGCCACCGGTCAGTACGATGCCGCGTTCGGCGACATCCGCACCTAGCTCGGGCGGGGTCTGCTCGAGCGCCTTCTTGACCGCATCGACGATACCGCTCAGCGGCTCCTGCAAGGCCTCGAGGATCTCGTTCGAACTGAGGGTGAAGCCCCGCGGCACACCCTCGGCAAGGTTGCGGCCCTTGACCTCGAGTTCGCGGACCTCGTCGCCGGGGTAGGCGGAGCCGATCTCTTTCTTGACCTTCTCCGCCGTGGCCTCACCAATCAGGGTACCGTAGTTACGGCGTACGTAATTGATGATGGCCTCGTCGAACTTGTCGCCGCCGATGCGCACCGAATTCGAGTAGACGATGCCGTTGAGCGAGATGATGGCAACCTCGGAGGTGCCGCCGCCGATATCCAGCACCATGGAGCCGCGCGCCTCGTCGACCGGAAGCCCGGCGCCGATCGCAGCCGACATGGGTTCCTCAATCAGGTAGACCTCGCGCGCACCGGCACCGGCTGCCGATTCCTTGATTGCACGGCGCTCCACCTGGGTGGAACCGCAGGGCACACACACCAGGACACGTGGGCTGGGGCGTATCAGACGGGATTCGTGCACCTTGTGGATGAAGTACTGCAACATCTTCTCGGTCACGGTGAAGTCGGCGATCACGCCTTCCTTCATCGGGCGGATG
>CAZCDY010000077.1:15685-17747 GCA_964497145.1 uncultured Gammaproteobacteria bacterium | reverse complement strand
GTGTTTCGTTTTGTCGGCTCTGCAGGCCTGGTGCGCGACTGGCGCCTGTTCACGCGATGACTTTCTCGTCTCTAGAGAGGTTATCGGGCAGGGCTGTCGGTGGCAGCCGATGAAGTCTCCTCCGGTGCTCACATTCCGGCCTGATCTTCAGGGACTGCGCGCGGTCGCGATCACTTTGGTCGTATTGGCGCATGCCGGTGCGCCAGGACTGCAGGGTGGTTTCGTCGGTGTCGATGTTTTTTTTGTGCTCTCCGGCTACCTGATCAGTGGACTCCTGGTGCGTGAGTATCTCGAGAGTGGGCGGATCAGGCTTTTAACCTTCATCTCGCGCCGTCTGAAGCGCCTGTTGCCGGCGTTGCTTGTGATGCTCAGTCTGGTGATGTTGGCGGGCTCGGTGCTTCTGTCCAGTCACGAATTCACTGAACAGACAGCGTCGGCGGCCTACGCCGCGACCTGGACGAGCAACCTGTTCTTCGCCTTCACGACCTTCGATTACTTTGCCGACCTGCACCTGCGAGACCTGTTTCTGCACACCTGGTCACTGGGCGTGGAAGAACAGTTTTATCTTCTTTGGCCTTCTCTCTCGATCCTGCTGATCGCCTTGGTCAAGAAAGCCCGGGGGCCGGCAGGGGGTTGGAGTCTGCTTCTGGCAGCCATCGGCATGCTGTTCATCTGCAGTCTGGCGCTCTCGCTTTACTGGTCTGCCACGGCCCCGATGTGGGCGTTTTATCTCATGCCTTCGCGTATCTGGCAGTTTGCCCTGGGTGCCGGTGTCTTCGTCTGGCTGGAGTCCCGGCGCCGGCAATTCGACGGCTCCGCTGCTGAGGGGTTGCCGACGTGCTGGGCTGCCTTTGGGTTCGTGGGTGTCGCGCTTATTGTCGGCAGCGCGTTTTTTCTGCATGCGCAGATGGTTTATCCCGGTGGGTGGGCCCTGTTGCCGTCGGTTGGTGCCGCAATGGTTATCGCAGCGGGACATCAAAAAAATACCCACGGCATAGCCGTGCCCCTGTCACACCCTGCATTGGTCTGGATCGGTGACCGTTCGTATTCCTGGTACCTTTGGCACTGGCCGCTGCTGATGCTGGGCTTCTCCTGGGGATTGATGGCTGATCCGACCGCGATTGCCGCCCTGGTGCTGCTTGCACTGTTTCTGGCTGCGTTCAGCTATCGTTGGGTGGAGCTGCCTTTGTGGAAAGGGCGACTGAGCCAGCTGGCTCCGGTCCGCAGCGTGGCGTTTTCGGTACTCGCCATCGCGGTGGTAACCAGCACCCTCAGCCAGGCAAATCTTATGTATGAAGACACGGTGGAGAGAGGGACTGAACTAGCCGATGCGGCTCGGCGGGATATGCCTTCTTTCCATGGGGTCGATTGCGATACCTGGTACAGGGATGCCACAGTGCGGCCTTGCATGATTGGTGATTCCAACGCCGAAAAGACGGTTGCGCTGATTGGTGACAGTATCGGCGCCCAATGGTATTCGATGCTGCGGGAGATATTCACTGCGCAGGGCTGGCGCCTGGTGGTACTGACGAAATCGGCCTGCGCCATTGTCGATGAGGATTACTTCTACGATGCTGCCGGGGGCGTTTACGAGGTCTGCAGGGATTGGCGCAATCAGGCGCTTGATGAACTGGAGAGGTTGAAGCCCGATGTGGTATTCGTCGGCAGTTCGTCGAGATACGCATTCTCGGAGCAGCAGTGGCTTGGCGGGACACGCCGGATTCTCGATCGTCTTTCCACGAGCAGCGATCGCGTGATCGTCATACCCGGCACTCCTCAGTTGTCATTCGACGGGCCGGGTTGCCTGCAGCGATGGCTGACTCGCAGCGAGTCCGGTGCAAGTCCGGATGAATCCGTCTGCCGGGAACGCTTGGACAATGATTCGGTGCTTTCGGTCGCCAGCTATATCGACAGCGTTGCGGAGGCATTCAACAACATCGACATGCTTGACCTCAACGATCTGGTCTGCCCGGATGGCTATTGTGCAGCGCGCAATTCCGAGGGTCTGGTGGTCTATCGTGACCAGCAGCACCTGACGGATTCATTCGTTCGCGCGCAGGTG